>CATVZP010000025.1 GCA_958348565.1 uncultured Collinsella sp.
TCGATTCGAACATGGCTGTAGTCGTTGCGGGCGATATCCCCGATCCGCGCGATCGTGAGAGCTATCTTTCGGCGCTCGAGCGTGTGCTGGTCGACGCTCATCTTGCCATGGGCGGCTCGGTGCTCACGCTGTTCACCAATAGGCGTGACATGGAGGAGCTGTACGCTCGCGTCGAGCCCAAGATGGCTCGTGCGGGTCTGGAACTCAACTGCCAGCAGCGCAACTCGTCTCCTCGCCGTCTGCGCGATCGCTTTATCAACGAACCGACTTCGTCGCTCTTTGCGCTCAAGGCCTTTTGGGAGGGGTTTGACGCCAGCGGCGAGACGCTGCGCTGCGTCATCATCCCCAAGCTGCCGTTCTCGAGCCCCACAGACCCGCTCTCATGCGAGCGCAATCTGCGCGAAGACCGCGCTTGGGCGCGCTATTCGCTGCCCGAGGCCGTGCTCGAGGTCAAGCAGGCAGCCGGTCGTCTCATTCGCTCGTCGACCGATTGTGGCGTACTCATCTTGGCCGACCCGCGCCTGGTGACGAAGGGCTACGGCAAGAAATTCTTAACGTCGCTGCCCACGAGTTCCTATCAGCGCATCGAATCGGCACAAATCGGGCACTATCTACAGCTGTGGCGCGCACGCCACGAGCGGCGCCGCTAAAGCGGACAGACGAGGGATTTTGCCATATCGCACAGACGTTCTGACAGGGCGGGGTCATCCAAGATGCGGATGGCCCCGCCCGCTGCGATTACCTGGCTTAACAGCCAGCGTTCGGAGCCGTAGCGCACATTCACTGTTGAGCAGTCCGCCCCATTGGGTTCAATCGACATGATGCCGGGCCAGTCTAGGCGCTCTGCCAAGGCGCGCGGCATGAGAAGCTTCGCGTTCCGCTCCGCCTGGGCGAGGGAGTCGTGGAGGGTCGCGGGCTCCGGTGCGTGGCGCACGACGGAGTCGTCGGTCAAGACCAGGCCCTCGATTTTATCCATGCGATAGGTACGCTGCTCGTCGACCGCGACATCCCAGGCAATCAGATACGTTTGGTCGCCGTTTGTTGTGATGCGCAAGGGGTCGACCAAGCGCTCGCGCGCTTGTGTGTCATCCATCGAGCGATACGAGATGCGGCAGCGAACGCCGTCCCGAATGGCGCAGCTCAGCTGCTGCCAGTGCGATCCGTGGGAGACGGTGTCAAAGACGCGCTGGTTGTAGCCGAGCTCTTTGGGAAGAAGGGCGTGCCGTATTCGAGCCGCAGCTTGGGGTTCGATTCCCAATGATTCAAGTTCATGGTTGAGCACAGCGCCCTCGGCGGCACTCAGACGCAGGGGTAGCACGCGCCCCGCGTCACCGGTGAGGACCACGCACTCGCCGCGGCGTTCGCAGATAATGCGTGCGCCCGATTCTCGGTCCGCAAGCGTCGAGACGATCTCGAGAATCTCGTCGAGCGATGCCCCCGTGATATCAAAGCGGCTGCAAAGCTCGTCTCGTGTCATGCCATTCTCGCCGGCGGCGTAGAGGGCCTCCATGATGTCGATGGCGCGCGAGAGTCTTTGCTCGCTGGTGAGTTTACGCACGGGCATGCTCGTGCACCGTCCTTTCGATGAGGTGATTCCACGCCTGCTTGAGAGCATCGGGGGCGACGGGCCTCATGCCATCCATGGCATGGGCCATGCAAAACGAGGCTGCGGCTTCAAGGTCGCGCACGTCAACGGTCCAGGTCCACTCTGCTTCGGTGCGCATGAGTTCGCCTCGTCCGCGCGTGAGACCGCTGATCATATCGGCCTGCGCTTCACGCGCGAACGAGAACGTAGCCGCAACGGGTGGGCGGTCGGCAAAATCGAACTCAAAGAATAAGTAATCGTTGAGGTTGAAATCCGCAGGAATGGTGTAGGCCTTCGAAGGTCTCCAGGCGCGAACGATACGGTCGCAGCGGAATGTTCTGATATTGCCGGTGGCATTGTCGAGGCCGCAGAAGTATGCCGTGCCCTCGCGCTCGAACATGCCGTAGACGCAAACGGTCCGCTCGCGTTGTTCACCGCGTCCGTTTTGGTACAAAAAGCGCAGCGCGCAACGCTCGGCAAAGGCACTCCATACCGCATCGACGGCGGGAGAGCGGCGGATCGGTGTCTCTCCTGTCGTCGATGCGCCGGTGAGGTAGGCAATCTTGGAGCGAATGTCGGCAAGCGGCGCGGCAAAGGTGGATGAGCCTGCCGCGAGTGTCTGATCGATGGCATTGAGCAGGATGTCGGCATCGTCTGCGGTGATGAGACCGCCCGCGGCAAACGTGTGCTCGCGGTCGATCGTCCACGCGCTCTCCTCGGTTTCCTGCGCTCCGGCAGCACGAACCTCCCTGATAACGATGCCGCGTTCGAGCAGCTTGTCGCGATCGCGGCGGAACTTGCGCTTGTCTGAGTCGATATTGCCCGAGCCGTATCCCAAATCGGAATCCAGGACGATTTGCTCGGTCGTCAGCGGTTCGGGAGAACTGTTGAGTACAAAGAAAAGGTTGAGGATGCGCTGAGCCGTTTTATCGAAACCGGGCTCGGGTGCCCCCTTTTTAATTGTCGCGGTCGCGTCGCTTGCCGTCATAGAATCCTCGCATGAGAAGGTCGTTTGATGCCATGATTTTAGTCCGATATGGAGATTAGGCTATATCCTTGTCCGCTCGCGGCGTTAAGATGGCCCGAATTCGGTCGTTTGCGCTCGCTCGGGGTATACTTTCGACTATATACGGTTCTAATGTGCATGCATTGGGCCTATTTGTCGGATTATGGATGTGGAGCGCACATGGCGAACACCCAGAACTATATTAACCACCTGCTGCAGAACACCGGCATTACGCCGGCGTGCAGTGAAGAAGAGCGCCTGGCTGCCGAGGATATCGCTCAGATTTTCCGCAGCCACGGCTTTGACCCCGAGGTGCAGGAATTTAATGCTCCCGCGCCCAGCAGGTTGGCGTTTGCCGTTACCGGTATCCTGGCGTTTGCCGGCGCCCTGCTGATGGGCATCGGCGGCGGTATCGGCTTGGTCGGCACCTTGCTGGCCATTGTCGGTGCCGTGCTCTACGTACTCGAGCGCACAGGGCATCCCGTGGTTTCGCGCCTGGGAAAGACCGGTGTGAGCCAAAATGTCATCGCCTATCACAAGGCCTCGGGCCCGCTTGCGTCTCCTCGCAACCGCCCGGTCGTCGTGGTGGCCCACTATGATTCCCCCCGTGCCGAGCTCCTTGCTCGCGAGCCCTACGCTCCGTATCGTGCGCTCATCGCCAAGCTCCTGCCTGTCGCCACGATCGCGCCCGCGGCTGTCGCCATCCTGCGTATCCTGCCGCTCCCCGGCGTGCTCAAGGTACTGCTGTGGGTTGTCGCGATTTTGGCCTCCCTTGTGGCACTGGCCAACGCCGCCAATATCATCTCCAACCGTTTTGTGCTTCCCTACACGTCTGGCGCGGTGTGCAACAAGTCCTCTGTTGCCGCTATGCTCGGTGTCATGGACAACGTTGCCCCCTATCAGGGCGAAAACGAGTTCCCCGATGACATTCCGTTCGATACCTATTTTGGCGAGCAGAAGCGTCGCGCCGAGGAAATGGCGCGCGCGGCGGCCGAGTATGCCGCGGCCCAGCAGCAAAACGACTACGGTAACACCATTGAATATGAGGAGCCTTCCTACGACGAGGATGAGTTTGGCCAGCCGGTGGCGCCTGTCGATGTACCCGAGCAGGACGAGGCTTTTGATGGACAGATCGATGGTTTTGAGGGTGCCTCTGCCGACGAGACGCTGATCGGCGTTATCGCCCCCGAGGCTCAAGACCAGACTGCCCAGGCCGAAGTGTCCACCGAGGAACAGTCTGCCGCCGAGCCGGCGGAGGAGCCTGCGGCGGTCGAAGCCGCCGAGCCCGAGCCCAAGCTCTATCGCAATGCCGCCGGCAATATCCGCTTTGGTTCGGATGCCATCCGCGCGCTCGGCATGCTTCCCGAGTCCTGCACGCTCGATTACGAAGAGGGCGAGGAGCCGACGTTTGAGCCGGAGCCTGCTCCCGTTGCACAGGAGCCTGCGCCCGCGGCCAATACGGCTGTTGCTCCCGCCGAGCCGGTCGCTGCCCCTGTTGCTTCCGCGGAGCCTGACGATAAACCCGTGCTCGATTCTGCAGCTGGTCTGGATATTCTGGCGCCTGCCGCTCCGGCACAGGTTGAAGACGAGACCGCCGACGAAGACTATGACGAGTATCCGCAGCGCGTGTCCTATGAGAGTGACACCGATTTCTCGGCCGAGCTTCCCTCGACAACGCCCCATGCCGATATCGCTTCTGCGTTCTCCTCGATTGGTGCCAGCGCTTCTAGCTTCTTTAAGGGCGCCTTTGCGAAGGGCAAGAAGTTCGTCGACGACTTTGAGGAAAAGCGTGCCGCTGCCCGCGAGGCCGCCGAGCGGGAGGCCATCGCCCAGCAGCAGGCCGCCGAGGCCGAGCGTGAGCGTGCGGCACAGGAGTTCGAGCAGAGCGAGGCCGAGCAGCCGGAGCCTGTCGATGTTGCCGGCGCCACGACGTCCTTCGAGGCTCCGCAGCCGACATCCGCTGACGTTGCCGAGGCTACGACGTCCTTCGAGGCGCAGCAGCCGGTCGATGGCACCATGTCATTCGATGCCACGATGACGTTTGAGAAGCAGGGCACCGCAATTGCCGAGCCCCTTCCCATCTCCGATGATGCCCAGGACGTCGCCGATGATTCGGTTGTTGACGAGGCCGATTCCGTTGAGGCCAGCGCACCCGAGCAGGTCGAGGCTCCTGCTATGAAGCAGGAGTCCCCTGCGATTGACGAGGCTCCCAAGACGGATGAGTCCAGGCCTTATTCTACGCAGATCTTTACCATGCCCGCGCCGAGCGACCCCGGTGCCACGGTGGCCAATGTCGCTCCCACGCAGGACGAGACAGTTGACTCCCTCATGGCGCAGATTTCGTCTCAGGTGCCTGCGCGCCAGCATATGAATATCCCCGATCCGGCCTCCGCGCCTGCGCCCTCTTCGTCGCCGCTGGCCTCGGTCCCCGATCCGTCGCTGCCTTCGATGCAACAGGCCAACGTCGCGTCCCGCACGTCGCTGTTCGATCTTCCCGATCCTTCGGCACAGACAAATGATCCCTTTGCGACGGCGCAGGGGCCCGAGCCCACATCGGCACCGGTTGCGACCCCCATGCCCATCTCCTCGGGCGCACAGCCGCTCGAGACCATCTCGGCTCCTGCTTCGACGGGCGCCAAGCCGCAGAAGCGTGGCCTGGGTGGCTTGTTCGGTCGCAAAAAGAAGAACGAGCAGGACAGTATGAGCGACTGGCTGGGCGTCGAGGACGATTACGATGCCAAGAAGTCTGGCCGTGGCATTGGCTCGTGGGATAACTTCGAGGATGACGACGACGGTTGGAAGGGCGGCGCCACCTCTTCCGATGGTGCTTCTGCCGAGGATATGCTCTCGGCCGTTGCCTCCATGGGTGACGATGAGCTGCTCGGCCACGATATCTGGTTCGTCGCAACGGGCGCGTCCGATTGCGACGGCGCCGGCATGAGGGCGTTTTTGGCCTCGCATCGTGACAAGCTCCGCGGTGTGTTCTTCATCAACCTCGAGTCTATCGGTGCCGGCAGGCTTTCGGTGGTGACGGTCGAGGGCGAGCAGCAGCTGTTTAAGGGCGATCGCCGCATCATGAATCTTGTCAGCAAGGTGTGCAAGTCGTTCCACGTCGATTGCGGTGCGTTCGAGATGCCCTATGCAAAAACCGATGCATCCGCAGCGCTCGAGGCGAGCCGTCGCGCCCTTACGATCGCCGGTGTGGACGGTCCGCGTCTTGCCTGCGCTCGCACCGAGGATGACCTGCCGTACAACGTCAATCCGACCAATATCGCTACGGTGTCCGAGGTCGTGACCGAGGTCATTCGTCGTTCGTAGACAGACCCGCTAAGGAGTCAGCGTGTTTTCGTACATCAAGCGCCATTGGCCCATCTATCTGATTTTGACCCTGATCGCTGTCGCATTGGGTTTTGGGGCCGCGTATGTCGTTGGCGTTAAGGGCTCGACGCCCGAGACAACAATGAACGAAGAGGTGGAGCAAGAGCAAAGTTTGGGTGCTGACGGTATTTCCGAGTCCGATCAGGCAGCCATCGATGGCGGTTCGTCATCTGCTGAATAGCCGATTCATCGTTTATGCCTAAGGCGGGCGAGCCGGGAGACTGGCTCGCCCGCTTTTTCATCGTGCTAGCGCTTCTTTGAGGCTGACCTAAGGCGAGCGAACCATATGGCTGCCGTGCCCGAGGTCAGGAGTGCGGTGATGCATGCGGCGACGGTAGCAGATCCCGTTGCCGGCAGGTTCTGAGGCAGGGCGCATCGTTGGATGACGCGGTCCTCATCATGCGCCTCGAGTTTATCGCCACCGCCGTTGCGGCAAAGATCGACGCGCGCGCTGTTGGCAAGTGCGGTTTGGGGCGTATAGGACGACGTTGCCTGCATATGCACGACTGCGCCTCGGGCATCCGAGTTAAGGGCCGCCTTGGCATCGTCAAGATCGTCGTGTTCGGCTTTAAGGTCATCCCGGGTCCAAGAGTCCGCCTCGCTTCTGGTTGTAAAGTCGGCGGCTACCGCACCGTATTCAAAACGGATGCCCGTGATGACGGCGTCGTCTGTAAGATCAATCTCTTTCGTATCGAGCGTGACGGACTTGTCCGTCGGGATATCTGCTTTCCATAGGTGCCACTCGTCGTAATCGACGAGACGCACATCGTCGCCCAGCAGCTTTGCAACCTCTTCCGTTTCGAGCCAAGGATTGTGGTGCCCGTCGTCAAGCGTTGCATTGACCTGCCTGCCCGTATCGCTTGTTCCTGCCGGAGACGTTCGATACCACACGTTGCACAGCCCGTTTAGATCACCGACCGCAATAGGGGTTTCAACGGCAACGAGTTTCGCTGCGCCATCTTTGGCGCACTCAAGGTCGTCGGTGATGGTCAACTCGTCGACCCAGGTGCTCGACTCGTTTTTGGCGTCGATGGTATAGGAGAAGGCTCCTTGCGTGTTGGCCCGTGCTTTGGCTCGGTTTTTTCCGTCACCGTTGGCAACGAGTTTGCTTACGACTGGCTGTGCAATCTCTTGGCGCTTATCGACGCCTCCCCTGATCTCGATGGGGGTATCCTTCATGTCTATGGTTTGAACTTCTCCCGTGGCCTTTACTTCAAACGTTATCTCCTCGGCGAGGTCGTAGGTACGCGGAGACATCGTTTCGCGCAGGGTGTAGATGCCGGGTGAAAGGTGCTCAATGCGGTGCGGTTTGCCGGATGAAGTCCAAGAATCGATTTCGTTGCCATTGGAGTCGCAGAGGACAAGCTCGGCGCCTGTCACTTCCTGACCTCCGCACGCGTCGACTTTGGAGACATCGATCTTGGTGTAGTCGTTGGAAACGTCAAGGCGCACTTCGATCACGGGCGTTTGCTGGTCAGCGTACGACAACTTCACAGTATGTGGGGTCGGGTTGAGCAGGTAGCCTTCGGGCGCTTGTGTTTCGACGACCTCGTAGGTAGCGGTACCGCATCCCAGCGAAAGATGGTCGACTCGCGCTTGCCCCCGTTCGTCGGTTGTGACGGTGGCGACGGTTTCGCCATCCAGGGCGACGATGCTGTCGTCGGTTCGCACGATGTCGCCATCAGCGCGGATGTCAAACGTGGCTCCAGCGAGTGTGCGCCCATCTACAGCATCCGTCTTAATGATATCGATGCTTCCGGTTGCGGCGTCGTCATAGAACGAGACGACGGCGACCGGTGTCAGATTTCTGTCGGCGGGAATCGCTATCTCCAGGTCTTCTCCGCGCAGATACGGTTCCTTGGCCGATGCCTCGTGCACGTAGTATGTTCCGGGATGAAGTGATTCGGGCAGCGTGACGGCGCCGGTTGCATCGGTTGTGAAGGTATTCATTACACTGTGGGCCGGATACCAACATGTTTGCGAGACAGGCTCGTGGTGGCTATCGAGCAGCTGGAACGTAAAGCCGGCAAGCGGTACGGTGCCGCCGGTCTGAGCATCGCACTTTACGATTTGAAGGTGTGTCGATAGGGCATGGTTGTCAACGATGTACTGAAGCTCGGCGCCGTCTGCGGTCTGCTCTGCTGTGATGGTCCATTCCCCTGCTTGCTTAAATCCTTCCGGGACCGTTTCTGCAACCTCGCGAACGGTGTAGCCCGCGCGGTCGTAGGGAATGGCACCGTGAACGCCGGCGGGTCGCTTGCCTGCGCCAAACCATGCTTCGGGCTGGTCTTTGGTGGAGGCAAAGCCGTAAACGTTCGTGGTCAACGTGCCGACGACTTGTTGGGAGCTATTGCTGATAACTTCAAAGACGACGCCTCCCGCCGGCTGCTCAAGGCCGGACTCATCGTCATCGCCATAGTCCTTAAACTTCGAGATTTCAAGGTCAAAGGCGATGGGGATGTTGGGAATACGGCTTTCGAGCTCAACGATGCCCGTATCTCCGAGTTGCTCGGCACCGACGGTGTAGCTCCAGCTGTCGTTTGAAATCAGGTAGCCCTCGGGCGCTTTCGATTCGTAGATGGTAAAGGTGCCCAGAGGAACGTCGTCGAGAATCGCCTGTCCGTTTTCGTCGGTCGTAAGGGTGCGAGTCCAGCCGGGAGTTGATTGCGAGACGCAGGTGAATTCAGCGCCCGCAAGCGACGCCCCAACTTGGGCACCGGCATCCGTGGCGGCATCGATTTTTGCAATACGCAAGGTGATGGTACCGGGCTGCTCGTTGACGGTGACATGTTCGCCGCTGTTTTGTGTGGTGAAGGCTATTCGGTCGCTTCGAGGGATATAGCCTGCCGGGGCTTTGGTTTCGACCAGGTAATATGCCGTATTGGGCAAAAGCGTTGCTTGTGCACGCCCGTTTTCGTCCATCTGGATAGTGCCGACGCGTGCATCGCCCGCACTTTCAAAGATATCGAAGGTTGCGCCACCGAGTCTGTAGGTGTCGTTACCGGCGGTGATGTCAGCCTGGGACGATTGCTTTTGGAAAGATATGGAGACGGCGGGCAGAACATAGAGCATGTCCTGGTGTCGACCCTCGCCCGAGACCGGGCCGTAATAACGCCTGGCTCGATGTGGGGCTGCCTTAATGGATCCGGACTTAGTGCTGTCGTAGAGCCAACGTGCAGCCGCTACGGCCTCGGCGTTTTCGTAAAATCTACCACTCCTGGCAACTCCCTTGCTATTTGTATACGAATAGGTGCCGTCGGGGTGCGTGGTTCCGTTGAGCATCCACACGGCAATCTGGGTGGCGGCGCGGGCGAGATCGGGCGACAGATTGTGGCCGCCAAAGGATGTACTGGAGGGGTATCCGTGACAGACGATGGCGGCAAATTCGTCATCGAGCCATGTCCAGCCCTGGTTATATGTGCGCCATGGCCCTCCCGGCTTGCTGGGGCCGGGGCAGTCTTGATTCATACAGTACGAAATCGATGTGTCCTGTGCCTCGTATTTACCGACACCGAAGGGGCCGCAACTGTCGCTTATGGTGCGGAAATTAAGGGCGTCACTCCCGTCGACGGCGAATGCGGCCCCCGGGGTCAGAGAGCCGATCAGAAAAAAGAGGAGCAGGAGCAGCGGACCTGTTGCGATTGCGCTGTGGACAGAGTGCGTGGGTGCGTTGGACATGGCTGCTCCTTATCCCTCGTGCGCCGCACGGGGAGGCCGCGGCGCTTGGGATGAGGCTACCGCCATGGTTCATGCGGGTAAGTACCGGAAGCTGACCAAAAGCTTGCCCGATTTCTGACAAATCGAGCTCAAATACAACAATCAGATAAAAACGCAGGTAGAAATAAATGAAAAAGGACCCCCACGGGTCCTTGTCTCCATATATTTATGAACTTATGGAAATAAATTCATATATTAAACAAGAAAAAAGATATTTGGATCGATGTGAAGACGGTAATCTCACATCGATCCAAATACAAGTCTATGACAGGAGCTGTTCGATTGTTGCCTTTTGGTCATCGCTGGCCTGTATGGCGGGATCAAAGATCGCGGTCGAGATTGGAAGACCCTTTATATTGACCGCTACTTTGATGGCAGAAATAAACAGATCGCAGGCGTCGTAGACGGCCATGAGCGACGAGATGCGCTTGGCGCACTCGATGGCGGTCGCGAAGTCGCCTGCCTGGTAGGCGCCGTGCAGCCTCACAAAGAGCTCGGGCTCCACGTTGGTGAGGCCACACAGAACGCCGTTGCCGCCGCTCGCGCGGTTGACCAGGTAGTACTCGTCGAAGCCGGAAAGGACCGAGAACTCGGGGTTGACCTTGCGGACGGCGCGGATGACCTTGCGCGTGTGACTGATGGTGTCGACCGTGTCCTTGATGCCGCAGATATTCGGATGGGCGGCGGCGAGCCTGGCCACGAGCTCGGGCGACAGGTCGGTGCCGGTGCGCGCCGGAAAGTTGTATAGCACGACGGGCAGGTTGGTGGTGTCTGCGATGCCACCAAAGTACTTTTCGGCAGCGTCGTCGGTGGGCCCGAAGTAGTACGGCGAGACCGCCAGAACTGCGTCGGCACCGGCCTTCTGGGCATAGCGCGTGAGTTCGAGGACGTTGTCGTAGGTGGTGTCACCCACGCCGACGAAGACCTTCATGCGGCCGGCGACCCGCTCGACGGCAAAGTCGATGACCGACTTCTTGTCCTCGAGGCTCACGCTGTAGAACTCGCCGATGCTGCCAAACAGCAGCACGCCGTTGATGCCCGCGTCGGCCAGGTGGTCCAGGTGCCTGCCCCACAGCTCGTAATCGATTTTTCCATCATCGTCGGTGATGGTGATGGAGGGGCAGAAGACTCCCTCAAACATGTGTCACTCGCTTTCCGGGGTCACGCCCCCACGAATCCCTGCACTGCCGAGAAGGACCTAGAGGTAGTAGGCCTTGACGGCGTTATCGTAGAAGACACCCTGCTTCTCGGCGTCGGTGAAGACGTCGGAGTCCTCGATGAAGCTATAGAGGTCCTTGTAGTCGAACTTGGTGAGGACACAGGGGGAGTCGGTGCCCCAGATGATCTTGTCGGCGCCCAGGACGTCCTTCGCCATCGCGATGTACTCGAGCGCGGTGGGATACGGGTAGGCCTCGGGAGCGACGTTCCAGGGCAGCGCGGAGAGATCGACCCAGACGTTATCGTGGGCGAGATACGGAAGCGCGCACTTGAGGACGTCGCCGTCCTCAAGGGACGGGGCGAGCAGGTGGCAGACGACAATGTGCAGGCCGGGGTACTTCTTGGCCAGGCGATATACGGCCTCGGGCTGGCAGCTGGACTGGTTGGGGCTGCCGATGTCGAGCACCAGAGTGGCGTCCTCGACCTGGGCGATCCTGTCGATGAGGACCGTCATCTCGGGGCCGTCGACCGCGAAATCGCGGTGGTAGCCGGAAAGGCCGCCGCCCACAGAGACCTCGAACTTGAAGACGTGGGCGTGCAGATCGTTGATGAAGTGCTCGAGGATCTGCTGGGCGCAGCGGCAGAAGGGGTCGAGCATCACCGCGGCTTTGAAGCGGTCAGGGTACTTCTCGGCGCATTCCATGGCGTACTCGTTCTGCAGACCGTACAGGACGCCCTGCAGCAGGATGGCCTTCTCGACGTCGTTTTCGTCCATGACGTCCATGAAGGTCTCAACGAGGTACTCCTTGTCTCCCTTGCCCTCGGGGATGATACGGAACTCTTCGCCGGTGGCCCAGCGACAGTTGCCGTTGCCTAGGGGGCGCAGCTCTCCGGCCTTGCCCATGGAGCCGATGTGGTCAAAGACGTGGGCGTGTGCGTCGATCTTCTTCATTTTTTTCTCCTTACGTCAAACAATGTCTAATGGATATATGGTCAGTGACGGATACGCTTTGCTGCCAGGTGGGCACCACTTCCGGTCGAACCCGCAGGCGCGGGACATAGAGTGGCCTTGCAATCCGGACGCTAGGCGGACTGCTCCTCGGCCTCCATCTCTTCCTCGGTCACGTCGTCGATCGGGACGAAGAGCGTGAACAGGAAGGCGAGGCCAAAGGCGAGCGCCAGCGAGATGCAGAAGGGAACGAACGCGCGGCTCATGAAGACGGGCAGCGTGGTGAGCGCGGGCAAAGCGAAGGCGGTGCCGGCGCAACCGAACAGGCCTGCCACGGCGGAGCCAATGCCGCCGGCGACGCATGCGCAGACCATGGGCTTCTTGAGGCGCAGGTTCACGCCGTACATCGCGGGCTCGGTGATGCCCAGCAGCGTGGTGAGCGAGGCGGAGATCGCCTGGGAGCGGAACTTCTTGTTCTTAGTCTTGAGGGCGACGGCGAGCGCGGCACCGCCCTGGGCGAAGATCGCGCCGCCGAACAGGGCCATGATGGTGTCGAAGCCGTAGACCGCGACGTTGTTCATGGCAATGGGGAACAGGGCCCAGTGCAGGCCGAGGATGACGAGGAACGGCTGGAACGCGCCGATCAGCGCGCCGGCGACGAGCGGCGAGAGGTTGTAGACGGCCTCGTAGCCCTGCGCGAGCCAACCGCCCACGATGGTGCCGAGGGGGCCGAAGATGGCCAGGGTGAGCGGGACGATAACGATGATCGTGATAGGCGGCGTGAACAGGCCGCGGAAGGTCTCGGGGATGATCTTGTAGCAGGCCTTCTGGACCCAGCTCGCGCAGTAGATGGCAAGAAGGATGGGGATGACGGAGCTGGAGTACGTCGCCTTCGAGAGCTCGAGGCCAAACAGGTAGACGGGCGCGTCCGCCGCCATGATGGTGGTGATGGACGGATACACCAGGATGCAGCCGAGAAGGACGGCGGTCACCGTGTCAACATCGAAGCGCTTTGACGAGGTGTAAGCAAGAAACACCGGGATGAAGTAGAACAGCGAGTCGGCCATCGCGTTGAGGATCGCATACGTGGTCGAGTCGTCGGTGACCATGCCCGAGACCTGCAGAAGCGTCAGGATGCCCTTGAGGATGCCGACGGAGACGAGCAGGTTGATGATCGGGAGGAAGAACGAAGACAGCAGGTCGATGACCGCGTTGACGCCGCGTTGGAACGCGTTGGGCGTCTTTTCTGGGGCTTGCGTGGTTGTCACGGTTTCTCTCCTTTCTGAAGCGTCCTGTCAGACGCTGGCCTACATATAGTTGCAGATGTGCGGAAGGGCGGTCTCGGTATAGCCAAGGGCCTCGGCGCAGACCTTGCGGCCGTTGCAGACGGCGATGATGTCGTCGAGCATCCTGTCGCGCATCTCCTCCATGGACTCGGGGCCGTAGATCGTCGGGCTCGCGTCGAGGTCGGTGTTATCCCTCATGGCCTCGTAGGTGCGCTTGTTGGCAGTCAGGCGATACACGGGCGCGATGGCGTTTCCGGTAGGGGTGCCAAGACCGGTCGAGAAGACCACGAGCTGGCAGCCGCCGGCGATGATGCCGCCCACGCTGGAGGGGTCGTTGCCGGGGGTGTCCATCACGACGAGGCCCTCGTGCGGATTGAGCTGCGCCGCGTACGGATAGACGGCGTTGAGGGGGCTGTGGCCTCCCTTGTGCACGCAGCCGAGAGACTTCTCCTCGAGGGTCGTGAGTCCGCCAGCCATATTTCCAGGGCTGGGGTTGCCCTCTCGCATCTCGGCGCCAAACATCTGGACGTACTTCTCGTAGTCGTAGACGATCTTGAGGATGTCGTCCGAAACCTGCTTGTCCTTCGCGCGGCGGGCGAGGATGTGTTCGGCGCCAAAGAGCTCGGGCGTCTCGCACAGCACGGAGGTGGCACCATGGTTGACGAGCCAGTCGGAGACCTCGCCGATCAGCGGATTGGAGCCAAGGCCGCTCGAGGGGTCGGAGCCGCCGCAGTTGGTGCCGAAGATGAGCTTGGAGATGTCAGTGGGCTCGCGGACGCACTGGTCCGCCTCGGCGACCATCTTGCGGGCAAGGCGCGTACCCTCCTCGATCGCCCTGATGGAGCCGCCGACCTTTTGGATGACCAGGGTCTCGACGGGCTTGTTGGTGCGCTCGCGAATCGCATCGACCACGATGTCGTTCTGGCAGCCCTCGCAGCCCAAGGAGACGCAAACGACGCCATAGATGTTCGGGTTCGCAGCGTAGCCTGCCAAGGCAGCAATAGTCACCTTCTGGTCGCAGTCGACCTGCGAACAGCCATTCTGGTTGTGGAAGGAGACGCAGCCCTCAACCGCGTTCGCGATCCTCTCCGTGGTGTCGGAGGCGCAGATGCTCGTGGGAAGGATCAGGACGTGGTTGCGGATGCCGACACGACCGTCCGGGCGACGGTAGCCCATGAAGGTGCGCGTGCCCTCCGCGGACGAGGAGGTCTTGGAGGCGACGGAGTCGGTGTCGGTGACGACGGAGTCCTTCAGGTCGTCGGAGCTGGCGCAGTTGTGCGTATGAACATGCTGTCCGCGCTTGATGTCCGTGGTGGCCACACCGATGAACTCGCCATACTTGACGATCTTCTCACCCTTGGGGATGTCCACGAGGGCAATCTTGTGGAACAGCGGGATGTCGTCGGTCACGGTAACGCTCGCCAGCGTGCCGTCCGGCATGGGATAGCGGGCCTCGGCGCCCGCCTCCAGTTGGTAGGTGGCGACGGCGACGTTGTCCCTCTGATCGATGACAACGGCGTTTTGGCCTTGGCTTACAGCGTCTGACATGTTTCCTCCCTATGTCCATTTGAATAACGTTCGTATTTACGAACGTTATTCGTTATACGGAACAATATATATGAAATGCTGAAGATCTCACACGGTCCCGCCGCGAATGGTTTTGGTTGGCCGGTGAACGGTTGCTTGAAGGGGCATGCCGCTATACTTACGGGGAAAGTTTGGGCGTTAATGAACAAGGAGAGTTGCCATGTCCTCGCGATATAATCCTGCTGGCCACCGCTCTACCTTGCGGGTTCTATCAATCTTTGAGGCCCTTTCGGCTACAAAGAGCGGACTTACCATGGCGGAGATATGCCGCATTGTCGGCGCTCCAAAAAGCAGTCTCTTCTCGATTTTGCACACCATGGCCGATTCAGATTACGTTAGTTATGACGAGACTACCGGTAGGTATTCGATTGGGCTTAAGACGTATCTGCTGGGCAAGGCATTCGATCGTGAGAGTGGGGGATTGTCCTCTTTTGAGACAGCCATGCGAAAGGTTGTCGCATCGTGCGGAGAGACCTGTCAGCTCGGTGTGCTCGACCACGGTCGTGTCCTCTATATTTCGCGCGTTGATTCCCCCCAGCACATCCGTCTTTCATCGGAAATCGGTAAGACCCTTCCTGCGCACTGCACGGCGATTGGAAAGGCGATCCTATCTCGATGGGATGAGGAGTCGGTTCGCTCGCTGCTTCCTTTCCCATTCGAAAAAACGACTGAGCATGCGGTAAAACACATAGATGACCTGATGCGGCAGCTCGAGGAGGTCCGAAGGTGTGGTTTTGCATATGATCATCAGGAGATGGCAGAAGGGGTTGAGTGCATCGCCGTTCCCATAGAAAAAGGCGGGCGTCTCTATGGTTTAAGCGTTTCGGTCCCTGCGTATCGTTTTGATACTGAGGTGCAAAACGGGGTAGAACACGCGCTTTCTGATGCAAGGGACCAGTTGGAGCGCGTTTCGTAGGCTTTTGTGCCGCAGTGCGCGGTGCGCGATTGCATAGTGATAACACGCCGCATTCATATTGCCCCCTTGAAATGCTCGGTATATACTATCCAAGCATTTAATTTATCCCAATGCGCAATTGCGGGCATCGCCAAGTGGTAAGGCATCAGCTTCCCAAGCTGACACTCGCGGGTTCGAGTCCCGTTGCCCGCTCCATTCGAATTTCAGGCACGGTAACGTTTCGTTACCGTGCCTTTTTCAATAAAGTGCCGGGACTCGAACCCGCCAGGGTGCGAGCGTAAAGCAAACGCGAAGCGTTTGTAGCGAGCAGGCGAAGGCGCCGGAAGGCGCCTGAAGCCGGTGCGGATTTGCGAAGCAAATACGCGGACGTCCCGTTGCCCGCTCCATCGAGCATGGGAGGCCTCGGGAACATCGGATTCAACCCGCTTTGCCCGTGCATGCGCGCCGACCGTGGCATGCCGCCCGCAGCCGGTGCGGATTTGCGAAGCAAATACGCGGACGCCCTCATGGCCGCTCTATGCTACAAAATGTTAGGTTAATGCCTACTGCCCATACTCGCACCTGCGCACGGTACAATGGTTGGGTTACGACCAACGTGCCAATAACCAAAAAGGAGCCGCTATGATCGATCGCTATACCCGCCCGGAGATGGGACACATCTTCTCCCTCGAGAACAAGTACGCCATTTGGCAGGAGATTGAGGTCCTGGCCTGCGAGGCTCAGGCGGAGCTCGGCAAGATCGGTATTTCCAAAGAAGAGGCCCAGTGGATTCGCGACCACGCCAACTTTGAGAAGGCGAAGGTTGACGAGATCGAGGAGGTCACGCGCCACGATGTCATCGCCTTCCTGACCAACATGAAGGAATATATCGACGCCGATGTTCCCGAGGGCGAGCCCAAGCCTAGCCGCTGGGTTCACTACGGTATGACCAGCTCCGACCTGGGTGATACGGCTCTGTGCTATCAGCTTACTCAGGCGTGTGACCTGATTATCGAGGACGTTAAGAAGCTCGGCGTGATCTGCAAACGTCGTGCCTTCGAGGAGCGCAATACGCTCTGCGCCGGCCGCACCCATGGCATCCATGCCGAGCCGATGACCTTCGGTATGAAGTTTGGCTCTTGGGCATGGGAGCTCAAGCGCGATCTCGATCGTCTTGAGGACGCTCGCAAGAACGTTGCCTTCGGTGCCATCTCCGGTGCCGTCGGCACCTACAGCTCCATCGAGCCGTTCGTCGAGGAGTACGTCTGCGAGCACCTGGGCCTGGTCCACGATCCGCTGTCCACGCAGGTCATCAGCCGCGATCACCACGCCTACCTTGCCGGCGTGCTTGCCACTACAGCGGCCACCTGCGAGCGCATCGCGACCGAGGTCCGCAACCTGCAGAAGACCGATACGCTCGAGGCCGAGGAGCCGTTCCGCAAGGGTCAAAAGGGCAGCTCCGCCATGCCGCACAAGCGCAACCCGATCACCATGGAGAAGGTCTGCGGCCTGTCGCGCGTCGTGAAGTCCAACGCTCAGGTCGCCTTTGACAACGTTGCCCTGTGGCACGAGCGCGACATTTCGCACTCTTCCGCCGAGCGTGTCGCCCAGGCCGATAGCTTCATCGCGCTCGACCACATGTTCCAGTGCCTCATTCGCGTTATCGACGGCCTGCAGCTGTATCCTGCTCGCATGATGGCCAACCTCAACAAGACCCGCGGCCTCATCTTCTCCTCTAAGGTGCTGCTTGCCCTCGTCGATACGGGCATCACCCGCGAGGACGCCTACGCTATCGTGCAGGAAAACGCCATGGCTACCTGGCACGAGGTGCAGGATTGTGTCTCCGGCCCCACCTTTAAGGAGCGTCTCGAGGCCGATCCGCGCTGCACCGTTAGCCAGGAAAAACTCGACGAGATCTTTGATCCGTGGGACTTCCTCACCCGCATCGACACGGTCTTCGACCGCCTGGAGCAGCTGAACTTCGAGTAGGGCTAACCTAATTCGACCGCTTGCGGATGCATTTCAACCTTTGGCGCCTTGCCCATCTTGGGTGAGGCGCTTTTTTATCGCCGCATCAGCCCCGGGTATAAAATGAAATCCAACTGCTATTTCGATGAAGGGGGGCGTGTGCCCGGACGTATCAAGCGAGCCGCCATCGTCTCGTTTACGCTCATGCTCCTTGTCGCCGCCTGTGTGGCCGCCCTGACGTATACCGTTCGAAGCAGTTCTTCCTCCCCGAATGAAGCCGACAAAGACCTCCCGGTACTCAAAATCGGCGTTACGGATAACGACCCCTATGTGTATGTCGATACCACGGGCGATTACGCCGGTATCGATATCGACATCGCCCGCGAGGCCTGCAAGCGCGCGGGGATCAAGCCGCAATTTATCGACATATCTTGGAATGACCGTGATCGCCTACTCAAAAACGGCGATATCGATTGCCTGTGGTGCGACTATTCTCCCTGTTATCGCGAGGATAAGTATTACTGGACTGAGCCGTATTTGACCCTGACGGTTTCGGTCGCCGCCAAGAAAACGAGTGGCATCACGTCCTTGGCGCATCTCGATGGAAGCAAGACCATTGCGGTGATTGCGGGCTCGGTGAGCGAACGCCGATTGCTCGCAGGGGATCTGGATATCTCGCCGGACGTGCAAATCAAATCGTATGGTTCTGCCGAACTCTGCAAAGCCGCCCTCGCCAAAGGGTATGTCGACTGTTGGATGGCGGACGTTCAGTCGCTTGATCGACTCGTTGACCAGTATCCTGGCGTTTATCGTGTGTTCGCCGACAACGTTATGACGGTTGACCTGGGCGTCGCGTTTGATGATAGCTATGAGGGGGAGTACGTCAAAAACCTCGATACCGCACTGTCCGACATGGATCGAGACGGCACGATAGAGCACATTGTGGACAATTACAAGGCAGGAGCGACGACAGGCGGGCAAGGAGCGGAATCATGACAAATGACGAGCGCCGCTTTCGCCGAAAGAGTTTAGCCGCAGTGGGCATCGGCATCGTGGCCAGCGTTGCCCTACTGAGTCTGCTCTATATGGTTGGCACGCATCGCTGCCTTGATAAAACGCTTGGGTTCGGCCAGGAAACCATGGTGTTTTTAAAAAATGCCTGCGAAAAATATGACCGATATGAACAAGGAAGAAAAACCGAGGCGACGCACAATTTGGATGCGGCGCTCGAGTCGTTTGCGACGTTCTTGCCGCCTGATCGATTTGAAGTCAACGACGATCTGGTCGAGGAATATGTCCATACCGAGAGCCTTTCGGGAATGTTGGTCATGGACGCCGATGGTCATATGGTCGCCCATTACGATATCGACGGCCGCGATCCACTCATGCTGTGGCGAGAGGAGCTGGCCTGTTCGTCGATCGCATCGATGTATCGAGGGTCCAAAGTTTCCTACTCGACCGCTGTCGAGCGCCGCGGTGTCGACTTTGCCGTGAGTGCCGTTCCATACGGTGATGGGGTGGCGTTGGGGTATCGATCCCTTGCGGCTGAGCCCGCCGATGACTATTCATACACGATCGCCGACGTCCTTGTGAACAACACGTTCCATCAGAGTCCAACGGTGCTTGTGATGCGTGACGCGCAAATCGTTTCCTCAAACGATTCGACCGTCGATATAACCCTTGCCCGGCTTCTCGCCGATAGCGGAATTGACTGGAAAGACGAGGGCGTAACACGTATCGAATATCGGGGGACCACCTTATATGCCGTGCGTGCGGCATATAAGGACTACCGCCTGTTTGCGCTATATCCCAAATCTGAGGTCATGTCTGACAGGATTTCATTTGTCGCCGTCGGCGTCTTGGTGTGCCTTGCGTTTTGGGTCGTGGTACTGTTGGCTCGAAATATCGCTGACCACCGCAATTTGGTCGAAAAGGATAAACAGCTCGGCATTATCAATGCCATAAGCGCCATCTACGATTCGACCTTCCTTTTGCATCTTGACACCCTCGAGATCGAGGGAATCAATATGTCGCCGGCGATAGCGAAGATGTTTGCCGAGCATAGCGAGGCATATGACTTTATGGACACGGTCTGCCGGGATATCGTGAGCCCCGAAAGCCGCGAAGCGGTTGTGGGGCTCGTAGATATAAGTACGCTTCGTGAACGCATGGAGGGCGTACCGTACTTGGCTGCCGAGGTGCGAGATTGTCGAGGCACTTGGTACTCGCTACAGGTTGTCCCCCAGCATCGCGATGAGCAAGGCCGGTTGGATTCGGTCGTCGTGGCGACGCACAACATATCGATGGTCAAGCATGCCGAGGAGCTGTCATACCAAGATAAACTGACGGGGCTTCGCAACCGCAACTATCTGGAATCGCGTGGAGATAGCCTGGTAAACGAGGACTTGCCAGTGAGCGTGATTATGGTGGACTGTAATTATCTCAAGCGGACCAACGACATTTATGGTCACGAGATGGGGGATGAACTGCTGCGACGGACGGCGTCCGTGCTGCGGCGGGTGGCTGGTGCGGATTACCTGCCGATGCGCGTTGGCGGCGACGAGTTTTTGCTGGTTTGCCCCCATACTGACAACGAGTCTGCGCTCGGGCTGGAACAGGATCTTCGTCTCGGTCTTGCCGCGGTAAGCGATGAGACCCTGACGGTCAGCGCATCGATTGGCGTGGCGACCGTCGAGACGGCTGGAAATACGCTGGCCGATGTATATCGCGTCGCCGACCACAATATGTATCGGGAGAAGCGCATGGTCCACGTACAGGGTGCGGACTGCTAATCTTGCCCCCATCAGTCCAAGCATCGTAGGATGTTGAATCAGTGCCCGCGATACTTTATCGGTTCGGACGGGGATAATAGACGTCTGAAATTTCTTTCTGAGAGGGGATCTCAATGATTAGTTTTGACTACAAGCCTCAGGGTGTATGCTCTCGCAATATTCACCTCAATCTCTCTGACGATGGCAGCAAGGTGCTGGGCGTCGAGTTTACCGGCGGCTGCGATGGCAACCTCAAGGCCATCTCCAGGCTGGTCGAAGGCGCTCCCGCCGATCGCGTAATCGAGGTTCTCGCCGGTAATACCTGCGGTATGAAAAAGACCTCTTGCGCCGATCAGCTTACGCGCGCTATCGAGGCCGCTCGCGCAGAGATCGCCTAATGAGCATCGCTGATCGCTTTAAGAATGGAATAACGCGTCGAGGTTTTGTGCTGGGTGGCGCCGCTACCGGTGCTGCTGCCGTACTGGCCGGTTGCTCGAAAAAAACGGGCACGAGTGATGACGCCGCTGGCGAGCCGCAGGTTATCAAGGACGATTCGAAGATTGTCTCGATCACTGATGAGTACGAGGCTGTCGATATCGATCTTGAGCCCGCAGCCTCGTGGACGCTGCCGCTGGGCACGCTGCTGTACTACTGCGATGGCGACTACGCTGCCGCGATGATGGCGCCTGCTTCTGCCCTGCATGCCAATACGCTTGGTGTGCTCAACCTAGGCGATGGCTCGCTTACCACACTTATCGAGGATCCCATTGAGGGAACCGGTTATGCGTTTTACGACGTTCGCGCGGGTGATGGCGTGTTCGCGTGGGTCGAGATGAACTTTGCCAATGCGTCCTGGAAACTCTATGCGCAAAACCTTGCAGGCTCCTCCCTTACCGGCAACGCTGTCGAGCTCGACCGCGGTGGCGAAAACTACGATCCGCCGCTCTTCACAGCGTATGGGTCGTCGGTCATCTGGTATAAGATGCCTTCGTCCGGCGGCACCAAGACGAGTAACGATTCGTACTGCTACCGTCAGTCGCCCAGCGAGTCCAAGCCTGAGGTTATTTGGAAGTCGACGGGCCGCTTCGCATCCGCCCCGCGTGTGAGCGATGGCATCCTGACCATCTCGCCCCGCGTGCACAATGATGAGGGCGTCTATTACGGTATGACGGCGATCGACCTGACTGACGGCAACAACACGAAGCGAGCTCAGCTGGTGCTTCCTTCGTCGGTTTCGCCTTTCGAGGCCGTGTATATGGGCGACACCTTCGTGTTCTCCATTGAGGCGACGTATAGCGGTGTGGGTAGCCTGGGCAATATGGGCACCTATATCGGTAGCGAGGGCGGGCCGTACCTCTTCCTTTCGCGTGAGCCGCTCGCGTGCGCCGCGGGAAGGAAAAACAAATACCTGGTTAAAGTTCAGGCGTCGCATTTTTTGATTGACACTTCGGCCAAGACCTACGGCTCGCTTCTGTCGCCCGACCGAGCCTTGGAGTATGGCGATTATCCTGCTACGGCGGGCAAATCGAGCTCGTTCTTAACGTACGCAACGGTGCGTAACAGTCAGGGAATTCCCGAGACGGTTACCGCTCGCTTGTTCTCTCTTTAGTCTCCGAGGGGTTAAAAAGGCGTCGACAGGGGAATAAGCGCGTTGTGACTATGAGTACCGCCCGCCGAGCTATCGCACCCATGCGATGCCCGGTGGGCTCAGGTGCGTTAAAATGAGCTTGTTCTTAGCTAATTGAGACAGGGGGGCCGTGTTATGGCTTCAGATGCAAAAAAGATTCTGCTGGTCGAGGATGAGAAGGCAATCCGTGACGCTGTCGCTGCCTATCTCGAGCGCGAGGGCTATTGGGTTGTGGGCGTGGGCGACGGCCAGTCCGCTATCGAGGAGTTCGAGAAGCATCAGTTCGACCTGGTCGTGCTCGACCTCATGCTCCCTAAGATTCCCGGCGAGCGCGTTTGCCGCACCATTCGCGACACCTCGGATGTCCCCATCATTATGCTGACGGCCAAGGGCGAGATTGAGGATCGTATTATCGGCCTCGAGCTCGGTGCCGACGACTACCTGATCAAGCCGTTCTCGCCGCGCGAGCTTGTCGCGCGCGTGCGCGCCTTGTTCCGCCGTGCCCACCAGGCCGATGAGCCGGCCGTCGAGGTGCTCGACTTTGGCGATCTGGTCATTGACATCTCGGGCCACAAGATTTTGGTCGAGGGCAAGGAAGTTGACCTGACGGCTTCCGAGTTCAAGCTGCTCACCACGCTTGCTCGTCACCCCGGCCGCGTCTACAACCGCATGGAGCTGGTCGAGAAGGTGCTCGGCTACGACTTTGAGGGTTACGAGCGCACCATCGACAGCCACGTGAAGAACCTTCGCGCCAAGCTGGGCGACGACCCCAAGAAGCCCAAGTGGCTCTACACCGTCCACGGTGTCGGCTACCGCTTCGAGGCTCCGACCAAGACCGATAAGTCGGACGAGAAATAAGGGAAATCACATATGACACCTGCGCGCTTTGAAATCGGGCAAAAGCATAAGCAGGAGAACGAGGCGGGTTCCAAGGCTAGTTGGAACACGCCTCGTTCCGATTCACGGCCAACGATGAGCTATCCCTCGCGCATGGCCCTGGCTTTTGCCCTGACATCGCTCATGACGGTATTGGTGCTGGTGGGCGTAGTCTCCGTTGTATGGGGCACGGTTTTTACGGATTACACACGCTCCAATATTGTCGAAATCGCCAATTCCGCTGCCGAAAAGTTGGCAACGTCATATGAGGAAAACGGTTCTTGGACCGCGGGGGAGCTGCGTACGGTCGCGACATCGAGCTTGGTGTCCGACGATCTTGGTATGCAGGTCGTCAATAAAAAGGGCGTCATCGTCTACGACGACTCGTGGCCCTCGGCAAGCGCTACTGCCGATGTACGCGAAAATCAGGCGACGACCGACGATGCGAGCGGAAAGAGGACATCGCACAGCCCAGTCTCGTCTGCTCCCACCGATTCCAATAGTGTTGCCAACGTTGAGATCGTGACGTCCTCCGGCGAGCACGTGGGTCAGGTCAAATTGTGGGCGGTTGGCTCCGATGCCCTGCTCACCAGGGCAGACTCGGCATTCAGAGAGAAGACCTTTAACGCCATGGCCCTTGCCGCGGTTGTGGCCGTCTGCATCTCGGTCGTTATCGGAGCGCTTGTGTCGCGCATGCTTACCAAGCCGATTCATCGAATTACGAGCACGGCCAAGCAAATTCGCGACGGCGATCTGTCCGCTCGTACGGGCTTGCGCGGCGATGATGAGATCGATCAGCTGGGCGAGACCTTCGACGAGATGGCCACCTCACTCGAAAAGGATATGAAGCACGAGAAGCGCCTGACCTCTGATGTTGCCCACGAGCTGCGCACGCCGCTCATGGCCATGCTTGCAACGGTCGAGGCCATGCAAGACGGTGTGTATCCCACCGATGACGAACACCTGGAAACGGTCGCATCCGAGACGCGTCGTCTGGCCCGTCTGGTGCAGCAGATGCTCGACCTGTCGCGCATGGAAAACAGTACCGCGCCACTCAACCTGGAGCCGGTGGATATGGTGCCGTTTGTGCGCTCGATTGTGAATGGCCAGGAGCGCTTGTTTGCCGACCGTGACCTGCGTTTGCGCTTTGCAGATGAAACTCAGGGGCATGACGATGTCGTCGAGGCCGATCCCGATATGATCACGCAATGCGTCATCAACCTCATGAGTAATGCCATGCGCTATACCCCCGAGGGCGGATGGGTCGTGGTGTCGGTGCTCAGTGACCGTAAACACGTCGATATTGCGGTCTCGGACACGGGCATTGGAATCGCCAAGGAAGACCTGTCGCGTATTTTCGGACGTTTTTGGCGTGCCGACGCCAGTCGCGCCCGCGAGGCGGGCGGCCTGGGCGTGGGCCTCGCCGTGACCAAGCAGATTGTCGAGCGTCATCATGGCTACATATCCGTGGAGTCGGAGCTTGGAAAGGGTACGACTTTTACGATTCATCTGCCTCGCGAGCACACGGCGGACGCGGCATCTACTACAATGGAGCACTAGCTTTTCGCTATTCGGTGAAGGAGGGGTTTCGTCCCTGCCGCTCCGAGTTTGCGAAAACGTGCGGGGAAGAACCCGCATTACTGTCGTATTTAGGTAAGGAGTGACTCACGTGACAACGATGGAGCGTCGTCCGGATTCCCGTGGCAAGGTTCGTGATATCTATGATGCCGGTGAAAACCTGCTGATGGTCGCCACCGACCGCATTTCTGCGTTCGACTTTATTCTCCCCGACGAGATTCCGTTTAAGGGAGAGGTGCTCAACCGCATCTCGGCATTCTGGTTCGATAAGTTTGCCGACATCGTTCCCAATCACCTCGTCTCCATCGACCCGGCGGATTTCCCCGAGGAGTTTGCCGAGTATCGTGACTACCTCGCAGGCCGCGCCATGCTGGTCAAGAAGGCCCAGACGATTCCTATCGAGTGCATCGTCCGCGGCTATCTGACCGGTTCGGGCAAGAAGACCTATGACGAGAACGGCACCGTCTGCGGCATTCAGCTGCCCGAGGGTCTGACCGAGGCCTCCAAGCTTCCCGAGCCGCTGTTCACGCCGTCCACGAAGGCCGAGATCGGCGACCACGACGAGAACATTTCGTTCGAGCGTTGCTGCGAGATCGTGGGTGAGGATATCGCCACGCAGATTCGCGACCTGTCCCTCAAGATTTACAAGGCCGCTGCCGAGTATGCCGCGACTCGAGGCATCATCATCGCCGACACCAAGTTCGAGTTCGGTGTCATCGATGGCAAGGTTACGCTGATCGACGAGTGCCTAACGCCCGACTCCAGCCGTTTCTGGCCCGCCGCCAGCTACGAGGAGGGCAAGATTCAGCCTAGCTACGACAAACAATTCGTCCGCAATTGGCTCAAAGCCAACTGGGATATGACGGGGGAGACCCCGCACCTGCCCGCCGAGGTCATCGATGGCACGTCCGAGCGCTATCGCGAGGCCTTCCAGATCATCACGGGCTCCCAGTTCATAAGCATGAAGGAGAACGCATAAGTGAGTACCCGTAGCGCCACGAACAAGCGCACGCAATCCCACGAAGTTACCGGGGTTGCGCGCAAGTCCGCCGCATCTGCTAAACCCGCCCGCCAGGCAGCGAGCTCCGTTCGCGTCGTGCCGGCATCATCCAAGGCACGCCGCAAGGAGCTCGAGAAGGGCGAAAACCTGGAAGGTCTTTCCAAGGAGGAAAAGCGCGCCCGCAAGGCCAAACAGCGCGCCCGCGAGGATCGTATCTACACGGTGTCGAATATTCTCCTCAAGCAGGATGGGGACTACACCAAGCGTCGCCGTATTTGGTGGGCTGTGCTCGCTATCGGCATGGTGCTCGTCGTGGCAATTTGGGCTTCGCTCTACTTCGCTCCCGGCGGCACGGTGTCCA
>CATVZP010000026.1 GCA_958348565.1 uncultured Collinsella sp.
GCCTCGTATTTTGGCGTTACCCGCCTTATTATACGCACGGCGCGACGCGCTCCCCAGCGCATGAGCAGCGCTTTTTAAAAGCCCACCGAGCTAATAATCCGTTTTGCGGCCAAACATTTTATCGGTCTGTCCAGTGCAAGCGCCCGCGCCCCCAGATGGCCGCCGCGTCCACCGTTGAGGGTTGCATTGTTGCAATTGGGACGTTCGTCCTGTCTTTTGGCAGGTCGGCGGCGTATCCTTATAACCTACAACAAAGCGAGAAAGGTTCTGTATGGATCGAAACGAACTCGACCCCAGCGTCCCCAGCGCCACGGAGGTCAAGAAGATCCCGCTCATCATTAAGGTGTACGCTGTCCTGTGCATCCTGTCCGGCGTGGGCACGCTCCCGTCGGTCGCCGCCTTTATGTGGCAGGTCATCACCGCGCTCATTAACGGCAACGCCGCCGCCAAGCTCGGCGACAACACGCTCGTCGCGGTTGGACTCATCGTCGCCGGCATCATGCTCTCTGCGGCAAGTGCCGTCATCCTGATCATCTTTGGCCTGGACCTCATCAAGAACCAGCGCCGCAACGCCGCGCGCCTGTCCTATATCCTTATCGCATTTACCGTCATCGAGCTTTTGGTCGACGTGATGCTCCAGGGTATCGGGCTTTTCTTGCTTCGTCCCGCTATTCAGCTCGGTATCCTCATCGCGCTTTCGGCCACCGTCGACCCCACGCTGCGCCAGGAGCGCGAACTGCAGCGCCGCCTGCAGGAGATGCTCGACCGCGACGCCGCCGCCGAGGGCATGCTCGGCCGCGATGAAACCGGCGAGGGCTACATCAAGCTCAACTACTTCAACCTGTTCTGGGTATTCCTCGTCTGCTGCGTGCTCGGCCTGATCGCCGAGGACATCTGGCACATGACGGTCGACGACCCAGGCGTCTACCAGGACCGCGCCGGCATGCTGTTTGGTCCCTTCAGCCCCATCTATGGCTTTGGTGCCGTACTCATGACCATGGTGCTCAACCGCTTCTATAAAAAGAACCCCATCATCATTTTCCTGGTAAGCGCTGTGCTCGGCGCAAGCTTTGAGGTGTTCGTGGGCTGGTTTATGCAGACCTCATTTGGCGTGGTCTCGTGGAGCTACTCGCACATGAAGCTGTTCGGCATGCCCGACCCACTCGCCGTCCTTACGGGCGGACGCACCTGCACGGGCTTTGCCTGCCTGTGGGGCCTGGGTGGCCTTATCTGGATCAAGCTGCTGCTGCCGAGGCTGCTCAAGCTCATCAACATGATTCCGTGGAAGAGTCGCTACTCGGCTACCGTCATCTTTACCGTCATTATGCTGGTCGACGGCGTCATGACGCTGCAGTCGCTCGACTACTGGTACCAGCGCGTCAACGGCACGGAGCCGGATATTCCCGTCGCGCAGTTCTACGGCAAGTATTTCGATAACGACTACATGGAGAACCGCTTCCAGAGTATGACCATGAGCCCCAAGGATGCGACGCGCGTGTAGCGCCACGCAATGCCGAGATTTTTCAACGCACAGAAAAGCCCACTGGCAGACTGATTGAACTGCCAGTGGGCTTTTTGTTGGCGAGTGCTGCTGCCGGCCTTACGCCTCGCGCTCGACCTCGCTCACACACTCATTTTTGATGGTACCGACGAGCGCCTGCAGCGCATCGACGACATGCGGGCGAATGTCCCCGCCAATGAGCACGAGCATGATGTCGTCGCCCACGGTAAGCTCGCCACTCGCCAGCCACACGCGCACATAGCCGATACCCGGCATCGTGCGCGTCGCCTCGATAGCGGCCTGCACCTTATCGGCATCGAAGCCGAACACCATGCCGCCCACCTTATGTCCAGGCGCCACACCATCTGTCTCGACCCCACGCACCTCGGACTTAGGCGTCGCACGCACCACGCCGTTGTGTGTCAGGTACATCCCACAATCAGCCGCCGAAACATCGGCCTTGGCTTCGCGCAGCCAAGCATCAACCGAAGGCATCGATTTGCCACTTTCAAGCATCATTTCTCCTTTTGATTTCCAGGGTAGTCTTTTTGGGACGGGACTCCCGGACACTTTATTCCTCGACCGGCGTGAGCACCATGACTGCGCGCGTATTGCTAAATGACAGTGAGCGACAGGTCACAAGCGTTACGACCTTGGTTGCCGAAGCGACACGCTCGGTGGCGTCGCTCGCCACGGCCGAGGCACCGTCGAGCATCTCGGACAGGTAATTCTTCAGTCCGTCATCGCCCTCAAAGTTGGGCGTGCGCGCCTTGGCATACGTGTCCTCGACCACCTTGGTCGCCAGCGGGCGCAACTTATACGTCGCATCGCGCGTGATGTAGTACACGTATTCCATGCCGTCGAACGTCGTCTGATCAGTCGTATCCGAAATCACGTTGAACATCGAACCGTCGTTCATATGATGACCGTAAATCGTGGTCTGCTGATCCACCATGCCCGGCGCGGTATCGTCGCTATCCAAGAAGATGGCTCCCGAGGCATTGGCGGTGCCGTCGAACAGCGTGTTGAGGTACTTGGAGTTGTTGTTGGTCTGCACCACGGGGTAGTTGATGTTAGTACCGGGCGCGTAAATCCAACCCACAACCTCGGGATTTGTCTGAGCAAGAGCATTGAAGTCGATAACCGGCACGCCGCTGGCGTCCTTGTCGCTCACATATTGCTTTTCGATTTTTTGATACGACTCGCTCGCCTGCTTATAGCCAATCTGCGCGTTGATAAAGATGGCGGCAGCGGCAACGATCAGGCCAATGCCAATGATGATGAGCAGAATGGGGATGACGGAGCGGCGCTTTTTTCGCGGCGGCTCGGTATAACTCGATGGCGCGGCATGCGCCGAAGAGCGAGGTGGCTTCTTGGCCGTACTGTATGACGAAGGGCGATACGCAGCAGGTGTATCCTGACGGCGATGCTTCGCCGGCGTCACGGGGCGCGGCGCGCGCGGCTGCTGAGGAGAGGATGTCCGACCCTGCTGCGGCGCGCGGGCCGCTCCCGACTTGACTTGATCGGGAACCCGAGAAGCCGAAAAACGCTTTCCCTGATAGTCGGACATGGCTCTCCTTATGCTGCAAATGGACTGGCAGAGCGCTTAGGCGTCAGCCATCTCCTGCTTCATCTTCTCGATAACCTTGCGATACTCGGGGTCGCAGGCGCCCAGGATCTGCGTGGCATAGATGGCGGCGTTCTTGGCACCGTTGATGGCCACACAGGCAACGGGCACGCCCGAAGGCATCTGCACCATCGACAGCAGCGAGTCCATGCCACCCAGGTCGCTCGTCTTCATAGGCACGCCGATGACCGGCAGCGGCGTAAAGGCTGCCACGACGCCACCCAGGTGAGCGGCCTTGCCGGCGGCGGCGATAATCACCTTGATGCCGCGGTCGGCAGCAGTCGAGGCCCACTCATGGACCTTCGCCGGCGTGCGGTGCGCGCTTGCAATCACGAGCTCATAGGGCACGCCCAGTGCCTCGAGCTCGGCGGTGCAGCCCTCCATAACGCCCAGATCGGACTTGGAGCCCATGATGATCCCGACAACCGGCTTCTGATCTGTCATAAACAAAGACCTCCTGTTGAGAGCGGTGACGCGGCCAATCCGCGACCCTTAACTACTGAGAGTAGTATAGCTGCTCCCGTCCCTGCGGTCCCCGGGTGCCCCGCGGCGGGCTGGGTTTTTATCTTCGCTCCCCTTGCTTCGCAAAGTCGCTCAGCTAAATAACCCAGCCCGCCGCGGGGCACCCGGGGACCTACCGGGGATTGCTATGACGTACGTTGGCTGAAATATTAACGTGGGCTCTGTCGTTCATTCGAACGACAGAGCCCACACTCACTTTTTATTCAGCCCTAGTCATCGCGCAAAGCCCCTTCGGCAGCACACGGTGCAACCGAGTCACCGCAGGCCGGGGCGGGAGGCGGTCCTTTCTCTCGGAAAACTTCGCGAAGCCCAGTTTCCGAGAGAAAGTGTCCGGCTGCCGCCCCGGCCGGCCAGGTCAACTACACCGTGTGCTGCGGCAGGTCCTGCAGGGCGATGACGTCCATGCCCATGTCGTTGGCGCTGCCATGACCCTGCTGGTCCTCACGCACGGCCTCGATGGCGCTCACGTACGTGTTGGCCGCAGACATCGCCGTCACGCAGGTCACGCCGCGGCGCACGGCCTCGGTACGCAGCAGGTAGCCATCGCCACGCGAGCCCGGACCGTACGGCGTGTTGATGATTACCGCAATCTTGCCATCGGCGATGAGGTCGCCGATGTTGGGACGCTCGCCGTCGTGCGGGCCGCTGATCTTCTCCACGACTTCGCACGTCACGTTGCCGCCGCGCAGCACGCGCGCCGTGCCCTCGGTGGAGCAGATATCAAAGCCCAGGTAGCGCAGGATACGCGCGACCGAAAGGATGTGACGCTTGTCGCGGTCGCACACGCTGATGAACACCTTGCCGGCACTGGGGTCGGGCAGCTTGTAGTCGATCGCCAGCTGCGTCTTGGCGTATGCCTCGGGATAACTCTTGGCGATGCCCATGACCTCGCCCGTCGACTTCATCTCGGGCCCCAGGATAACGTCGGCGCCCGGGAAACGGCCCCAGGGCATGACGGCTTCCTTCATGCAGAACCAATCGAGCTGACGCTCGTCGCTCGGCAAGCCCAAGCTCGCGATGGAATCGCCTGCCATGATACGGGCGGCACACTTGGCGAGCGGCACACCGGTGGCCTTGGAGATAAACGGCACGGTACGGCTTGCGCGCGGGTTGGCCTCGATCACGTAAACGGTCTCGCCCTTGATGGCGTACTGCACGTTGACCAGGCCGCGCACGCCCAGCGCCATCGCGATGCGGCGCGTGGTCTCGCGGAGCTTCGCCTGCAGGCTCTCGCTAAAGCTAAACGGCGGGATGCAGGTCGCGGAGTCGCCGGAGTGAATGCCGGCCTCCTCGATATGCTCCAGAATACCGCCAATGTAGACCTCCTCGCCATCGCACAGGGCGTCGACATCGGACTCGATTGCGCCCTCCAGGAAGCGGTCCAGGTACACCGGGTAGTCGGGGCTAATGCGCGCAGCCTCGGCCATGTAATCGCGCAGATGCTCGGCATCGTAGGCGATCATCATGCCGCGGCCGCCCAGCACGTAGCTCGGACGCACCAGCAGCGGGTAGCCGATGTGCGCGGCCACGGCCTCGGCCTCCTCAAACGAGGTGGCCTGGCCCGCCGGCGGATACATGATGCTTAGCTTGTCGAGCAGAGCGGCGAAGCGCTCGCGGTCCTCGGCAAAGTCGATGGCATCGGGCTTGGTGCCCATAATGTTCACGCCGCTCTCCTCGAGCATGCGCGCCAGCTTAAGCGGAGTCTGGCCGCCGAGCGTCACCACGACGCCGTCGGGTCGCTCAACATCGATGACATCCATGACGTCCTCGTAGGTGAGCGGCTCAAAGTACAGGCGGTCCGAGGTGTCGTAGTCAGTCGAGACGGTCTCGGGGTTGCAGTTGACCATGATGGTCTCGAAGCCGCGGGCCGCCAGCGCGTAGCTCGCGTGCACGCAGCAGTAATCGAACTCGATACCCTGGCCAATGCGGTTGGGGCCGGCGCCCAGGATCATCGCCTTGGGCTTGTCCGCCGGCGTGGTCTCGTCGGGAGCCACGCACTTCTTGGCATCCGGGCTCGTGCGGTAGATGTTCTCGTACGTCTTGTAGTGGTATTCCGTGGCGCTCGAGAACTCCGCAGCGCAGGTGTCGACCGTCTTCATGCTGGGAACCACGCCCAGACCCTTGCGGTAGGCGCGCACAAAGCGCTCGTCCGAGCCGGTCAGCGCGGCAATCTCGGCGTCGCTCGTACCATACTGCTTGAGCAGACGCATCGCGTCGGCGTCGATATCCTCCACGCGCAGGCCGCGGATGCTCTCCTGGACCTGCACCATATCGTTGATACGGTTGAGGTACCACGGATCGATACCGCAGATGGCATGGATACGCGCGACATCCCAGCCGCGGCGCAGGGCCTCGACCACAAAGAAGATGCGATGCTCGGTCGGGGTCGCCACGGCCTGAGCGAGCTCCTCGTCGCTCAGCTTGTCGGCACCCTCCTTGCCACCGGCGCAGATACCCTGGTGACCGTCCTCCAGTGAGCGCATGGCCTTGCCGAAGGCCTCCTCAAAGGTGCGGCCGATCGCCATGATCTCGCCCACGGCCTTCATGCGCGTGGTGAGCGTGGGGTCGGTACCCTTGAACTTCTCGAAGGCAAAGCGCGGCACCTTGACCACACAGTAGTCGATCGTGGGCTCAAAGCAGGCAGGCGTTGCCTTGGTGATGTCGTTGACGATCTCGTCGAGCGTATAGCCCACAGCCAGGCGCGCGGCGGCCTTAGCGATGGGGAAACCCGTGGCCTTGGAGGCCAGCGCGGACGAACGGCTCACGCGCGGGTTCATCTCGATGACGATCAAGCGACCGGTGTTGGGGTTCACGGCAAACTGCACGTTGGAGCCACCGGTCTCGACGCCGATCTTCTCCAGAATGGCGAGCGAGGCCACGCGCATGCGCTGATACTCAAGGTCGGAGAGCGTCTGCGCCGGTGCCACGGTGATGGAATCGCCGGTGTGCACGCCCATGGGGTCGAGATTCTCGATGGAGCACACGATGATGCCGTTGCCGGCGTGGTCACGCATGACCTCCATCTCATACTCTTTCCAGCCCTCGATGGACTCCTCGACCAGCACCTCGTGGGCAGGCGAGAGCTCCAGGCCCTGGCTCACGATGGAAACGAGCTCCTCGTGGGTGTGAGCGATGCCGCCGCCGGCACCGCCGAGGGTAAAGCTCGGGCGCAGTACGCAGGGATAGCCCACGCGCTCGGCGATGGCCTCGGCGTCGGCCACGCTGTAAGCATAGCCCGAGCGCGCGACCTCCAGGCCAATCTCGGCCATGGCCTCGTTAAAGAGCTTGCGGTCCTCGCCGCGCTCGATAGCGGCCAGATCGCAGCCGATCATCTCGACGCCGTACTTGTCCAGCGTGCCGTCTTTCGCCAGCTCGACGGCGGCGTTCAGACCGGTCTGGCCGCCCAGCGTGGGCAGCAGCGCGTCCGGGCGCTCTTTCTTGATTACGCGCTCGATAAACTCGGCGGTGATGGGCTCGACATAGGTGCGGTCGGCAAGACCCGGGTCGGTCATGATGGTCGCCGGGTTGGAGTTGACCAGGATGACCTCAAAGCCATCCTCCTTGAGCACCTTGCAGGCCTGGGCGCCGGAGTAGTCGAACTCACAGGCCTGGCCAATAACGATGGGGCCCGAACCAATGACGAGGATGCGCTTGATGTCAGTACGTTTCGGCATGTTAGTTCTCCTCGGTCTCGGTCGCGGCGGTCTCGGCGAAATTCCAGCCCTGCAGGCGGTCCTTCGCGGTGTCGATGTCCAGGTAGTTCTCCTCGCCGTCCATGAGTCGCGTAAAGGCGGTAAAGAGATAGTGGGCATCGGTGGGGCCGGGCGAGGCCTCGGGGTGGTACTGGACCGAGAAGCACGGGGCGTCGAGCAGCTGGATGCCCTCGGCGGTGCCGTCGTTGAGGTTCACGTGCGTCAGGCGAATGCGGCCGAAGCGCTCGTTCATCACGACCGGCGCGATGCCGCGACGCACCCAGGCGCGCAGGTCGCCATCGGCCGCATGCTCGGTCTCGCCGCCGGAAAGCTCCGGGATCAGTTTGCCCAGGCTGGGGAACAGCAGGCCAAAGCCGTGGTTTTGCGCGGTGATCTCCACGCGACGGCTCACCAGGTTCATAACCGGCTGGTTACCGCCACGGTGACCGAATTTAAGCTTTTCCATTTGAGCGCCGCACGCCAAGCTGATCATCTGGTGACCAAGGCAAATACCAAAGACCGGCACCTTGCCGATCAGCTGCTGCACCTGCTCGTAGGTCTCCACCACGGCATCGGGGTCACCGGGGCCGTTGGATAAAAAGACACCGTCGGGATTCATGTCGAGCACCTCACTCGCGGGCGTATCCCACGGCACGACAGTAAGGTCGCAGCCGGCGCGGACGAGGCCCTCTAGGATGCCGCGCTTCACGCCGCAGTCGTAGGCGACCACTTTGTGGCGGGCAGGAGCGGCAGGGGCAAGCGCAAAGTCATGCGTAGCGGGCAGGTCGGCAGCTGCAAACTCGTGGGGCTCAGGGCAACTCACGGTCTTGACCAGGTTCTCGCCCACCAACGTGGGGGCTGCGGCCAGACGCTCGGCAAGTTCGTCAACATCAAAGACCTCGGTCGAGATAATGCCCATCTTGGAGCCGTTGTCGCGCAGGTGGCGCACCAGGGCGCGGGTGTCGACGCCCTCGATAGCGACGATGCCGTGGGCACGCAGGTACTCCGGCACGCTGACGGCCGAGCGCCAGTTGGAAGGCGTGGCGCACATGTCGCGGACGATCATACCGCGCATGGCAGGAGCGCTCGCAGGGCGGGCGGTATCACCGGGGAAGGCCGATTGGACGTCGGTCTCGTCGATGCCGTAGTTACCGATCTGCGGATAGGTCATGGTTACGATTTGGCCGGCATAGCTCGGGTCGGTCATGACCTCAAAGTAGCCCTCAAGCGAGGTGTTGAAGCAGACCTCGCCGGTCGCGGTACCCTCGGCACCGCATGCACGGCCATAAAAAATGGTCCCATCCTCAAGGTACAGGATGCAGGGACCGCAGGTGCCCTTGCTGGTTTTGGCTAGCATGCGCTGGCAAAGCTCGCTGGGCGCGAAGGTGCGAGCAACAGTGCCCGCAGTATGGTTGTTCGCCATAATTCTCCTTCCCGGTCTCTCCGGACCGGCTTAAAGGTTGGTAGTTAGGCCTTGCGGTATTGTAACCGCAAGTATGCGCCATGGCGTTAATTTCATCGAAATGTTTACGAAATGATAATTATGACTTTCTATGCATAATGATTTTTCTAGGACGGGGATTAAAAATCATCCCGCGTGGGCTTGTAACTCACGCGGGATGATGGCGTCTTATTTATCCTGCTCCAGCAGATCGGACGGTGTGCGGTCGGGCTTGCCACCGCGGAAGATCTCGCGACCGTGCAGGCGATGTTCCAAGTCGCGCTCGGCCTTTTCTTCCGTGATCTTGGTCTGGCTTACCGCCGGGTCCTCAATCAGCGACGACACCGAGTTCACCTGCTTTTGGATGCGCTCGGCAATCGTGTCGTCCATGCTCACGATACGCATCTTCCAGTCGATGCTCGTGGCATTTGACGAGCTCTTGGTCCACACGAACGTCAGAATGGCGCTCTGATGGCCCCGTGCGGGAAACATGCCAAAGAAGGAATCGTGCTGGATATTGCTGTCCTCGTCGATATAGGCGTGCACGTTATACACCACGCGGTCGATCTTATCGTTGAGCAACGCGTTGGTCGCAAGCGCCGCAGCCTGAATCTGCCCGTTGGACAGCAGCTCGAGCTCGTTGGCAGACGACGTGTCCAACACCGTCACCTCAACCGTGCCCGTACGTTCGTCCGCCTCGTCGACGCTAAAGTCGAGCGGGAACTGCGTAAAGCCGTTGCCCCACTCAAGGCCGCCCTTGAGCGCGGTCGAAACGGTATCGACCGAAACGCTCTCGGACAGATTGGCGGTATTCAGACGGCGCATCACGCCGTAGCCAATCTGCATGCCCACGATCAGCACCAAGATGCCGATAACCACAGCCATAGCGGTCTTCGTAATGGTATGGCTCACCTGCGAGCCCGAAGGGTCGTCCTCGGACAGCGGGTCGATCTGTTTTGTCTGGCTTGCGCGATCTTCGCTGCGAAGCTGCGCCAGCGCCGCCTTGTCGCCGCGCTTGGCCGCTGCCTCTTTTTCGCGCATGCGCTCGGTACGCTTTTTGGCGAGCGTCGGATCCAAGACGCCGGATGCATCGATTTCGGAGAATAACTCCGTCACTTCTTCCGGAGTCAAAGGGTTCTTGTCAGCCATAAACTTCCTGTCATATCAATCAGTCGAGCTCGTGTGCACGCGTGCCTTCGAACTGCATTCGATAGTAACGGGCATAGGTGCCGCCACGGGCGAGAAGCTGCTCGTGCGTGCCACGTTCCACAACGCGACCATGCTCGACAGTCGCAATCTCGTCGGCATGCTTAATGGTCGAGAGACGATGAGCGATGATGATCGTGGTGCGACCGCGCGCCAGGCGCTCGAGCGACTCCTGCACCGCCTCCTCACTCTCGTTATCCAAGGCGCTCGTCGCCTCGTCCAGGATCAGGATCTTGGGGTTCTTGAGAAACACGCGCGCAATGGCTACGCGCTGCTTCTGGCCGCCCGAAAGACGGCTGCCGCGCTCGCCCACGACCGTGTCGTAGCCCTGCGGCAGCGACTCAATGAAGGCATCGATATTGGCGCGGCGAGCGGCCTCGGCGACCTCTTCTGCCGTGGCGCCTGGCTTGCCGTAGGCGATATTCTCGCCAATCGTACCGTCAAACAGATAGACATCCTGCTGCACCAGGCCAATGGCGCGGCGCAGACTCTGTTGCGTCACGTCGCGCACGTCTTGGCCGTCGATGCTGACGGATCCAGCAGCCACGTCATAAAAGCGCGGCAGCAGCGAACACGTTGTGGACTTGCCACCGCCCGAGGGGCCAACCAGGGCAATGGTCTGTCCGGGCTTGATGGACAGATCCATATGGTCGATAACAGGGCGTCCGTCGGCACCGCCCTCGCCCAACTCAACATCCTCGTAGCTAAAGCACACATCGCGATATTCAACCGCGCCAGCCGTCACCTGCAGGTCCGCGGCATCCGGCTTGTCCTGGATATCCGGGGCGGTCGAAAGTACCTCGTCCATACGCTTAAAGCCGGCGATGGCTTTCTGATACGTCTCAGCCGAGTTCACAAGCGTCTCGAGCGGGGTGCAGAACAGCGAAATGTAGAGCGCAAAGGTCGCCATATCGACCGCCTGCAGTTGGCCTTGCGCCACCAGCCAACCACCCAGCAGCACCACAATCACGTACAGCACGCCTGAGAGCAGGCCATACGTCGCAGTGTAGACGCCCATGGCGTGATACATATTCTCCTTGGACGAAAGATAGCGGTCGTTGGAGGCGCGGAACTTGGAGCGCTCAGCCTCCTCGTTCGCAAAACTCTTGACCACGCGCATGCCTGCCAGCGAATCCTGCAGCTGAGCATTAATACCGCTGATCTTTTTGCGGTTGTCGCTGAAGACCTCGCGCATGCGCATGTTCTGCCAAAACATGATGACCGCAAACACCACCGTCACCACGGCCATGGCAAGCGCCAGCACCGGGGCAATAGCAAAGAGGATCACAAACGAGCCGACGATCTCGATGCCGCAGATGATAATCCACTCGGGCACATGGTGTGCCGCCTCGCAGATATCGAACAGGTCGTTGACCACGCGGCTCATCATGTCACCCGAACTGTTGCGATCGAAGTACGCAAAGCTAAAGCGCTCGTACTGATCGAACAGGTCCTCGCGCATCTTGGACTCCATGCGCGCGCCCATCACGTGGCCCCAGTAACTCACAAAGTAGCGACAGGCGCAACGGATGGCATACATCAGTACCAGGCCAACCGCGATCATACCGAGCGCCTGCATAATCGCAGCCTGACCCTGGGTAAAGAGCCCACCGGTCAGATTGCGCAGAATAATGGGAAACGCCAGGTCAATGGCGGCAAGCACCAGGGCACAAGCAGTATCGGCAACAAAAAGCCCCATCTGGGGCTCGTAATACGAAAGAAACCTCTTCAGCATGTGATCCTCAAAGAAATATCAGCAACGTAAGGCCCTGGGACAGAGCAATCAGCAGTACTTGCCCCAGGGCTATCCCCGCTCGTTAAAGCTCCGCGCCCCCAAGGCGGTGCGCGATGCTATCGCAGGCCAAGGCGCCTACGACGGTCTTGGCATCTTCGATCTTGCCGTCGAGCACGGCGTCGATCAGCTCATGCAGCGGCACCAGATCCACGTTGACGAACTCGTCATCATCGGGGTTGGGTGCATCGAACTCGAGCTTGGTGGCCAGGTAGATGTGAATGATCTCGTCACAGAAGCCGCAGGACGTGACAATCGACGTCAAAAAGCGAATGCGACCAGCCCTAAAGCCCGTCTCCTCATGCAGCTCGCGCTTGGCGCAATCGAGCGGGTCCTCGCCTGGATCGAGCTTGCCGGCGGGAATCTCGACCGTCACGCGGTCGATGGCGGTGCGGTACTGACGCACCAGTACGATCTTGCCGCTCTCGGTCAGTGCCACAACGGCCGCCGCACCCGGATGGCGAACGATATCGCGGGCGCTGCGGTGACCGTTGGGCAGCTCAACCTCAAGACGGTGGACGTCGAGGATCTTGCCCTTCCAGGCGCACTCCTCCGAAAGAATCTTCTCGTGCAGCTCGGCATCGTGCGGGTCGTCGTCGCCCAGCACCAGCGCCGGCTCGTCAGCGACCTCGCCACCAGGCTCGCCCTCGGCGTGCCCATACATGCGGCTGTCCTCTTCGACGATCTGCGCATCCACGAGCTCTTCGTTCTTCTCGTCCATCCGTCTCATCCCTCTCGGACTTTAGGCATCCCAGGCGTCACGGCCGCGCAGCGCACGCAGACCGATGTCATGACGCAGGGTCTTGCCCTCAAAATCAATCTTCTCGCAGGCCTCGTAGGCAAGGTTGCGAGCGTTCTCAAACGTGTCGCCCAGCGCGGTCACGGCAAGCACTCGGCCACCGTTGGTCACGAGCTGACCGTCCACCACGGCGGTGCCGGCATGGTACACGGTCACGTTCTCCATGGCCTCGGCGTCAGCGATGCCGGTGATGACTTTACCCTTCTCGTAGCTGCCGGGGTAGCCCGCGCTCGTCAGGACAACAGCCACAGCCCACTCGTCACGCCAGTCGAGTTCAATCTGATCGAGCTCACAGTTGGCACAAGCCAGCATGACCTCGACCAGGTCGTTCTTGAGGCGCGGCAGCACGACCTGCGTCTCGGGGTCGCCAAAACGGGCGTTGAACTCCAGAACCTTGGGGCCGGCGGGGGTGAGCATAAAGCCGCCGTACAGGCAGCCGCGGTAGTCGATGCCCTCGGCGGCGAGCTCGGCCACGGTCTGCTCCATGACCTTCACCATGGTGGCGTGCTCCTCGTCGGTCACGATGGGCACCGGGCTGTAGACGCCCATGCCACCGGTGTTGGGGCCCTTGTCGCCCTCGAGTGCACGCTTGTGATCCTGCGAGGTGGCCATAGGACGCACGGTCTTGCCGTCGGTAAAGGCCAGCAGCGAGCACTCGGGGCCAACCAGCATTTCCTCAATGACAACGGTGTTGCCGGCATCACCAAAGGTGCCGCCAAAGCACTCGCGCACGGCCTCCTCGGCCTGCTCGAGCTCAGTCGCCACGATAACGCCCTTGCCTGCAGCCAGGCCGTCAGCCTTCACGACCAGCGGGGCGCCCTGCTCGCGCACATAGGCAAGAGCCGAAGCCTCGTCAGTAAACGAGCCGTAGGCGGCCGTCGGAATGCCGGCACGCTCCATGAGCTGCTTGGAGAATAGCTTGGAGCCCTCCATCTGAGCGCCCTCGGCACCCGGGCCAAAGCAGGGAATACCCGCCGCGCGTACGGCGTCGGCCACGCCCGCCACGAGCGGAGCCTCGGGGCCAATTACCACGAGTCCGCATCCGTGGCTCTGTGCAAACGCCGCCACGGCCGCAGAATCGCAATCGTCGAGAACCACGTTCTCGCCGCAGCTCGCGGTGCCGCCGTTACCCGGCGCAATGTAGAGCTTGCCGGCGCGCGGTGATGCTGCGAGCTTAGCTGCCAGAGCATGCTCGCGGCCGCCGCTGCCCAACAACAGGATGTCGATGGTTTGAGTGTCCGCCTTCAAGGGTGCCTCCTCTATGGATGAACGGTCCGCCAACCATGCGGACCCATTACAAAGCAAATATACCCCTCGGCCGCCCGCCTGGGCTGCAAAGGGGTATATCGCAATAACCGAATAGTGCCGATTACTTCCAGAATCGGTTGATGATCTGCTCGCGATCGGCGCCGACGCCAATGAACGTCACGCGGGTGTGTGCCAGATCCTCGATAAATGCCACGTAGTCCTGAGCCTCCTGCGGCAGCTCCTCAAAGCTGCGGCAACCGGTGATGTCGCACTTCCAGCCAGGGAGCTCCTCGTAGATGGGCTTGGCGTGCTCAAAACGAACCTGATGCTCGGGCACGCTCGTGTAGCGCTCGCCGTCGACGTCGTAGGCAACGCACACCTTGATGGTGTCGAAGGCCGAAAGCACGTCGAGCTTGGTCAGGGCGATATCGGTGAGGCCGTTGACACGCGAGGCGTAGTTGGCGATGGGGCCATCGAACCAACCGCAGCGACGACGACGGCCGGTAGTCACGCCGTACTCATAGCCTTCCTCGGTCAGCGTATGGCCGGCCTCGGACTCATAGGAAAGCTCGGTGGGCATGGGGCCCGAACCGACACGGGTGATATAGGCCTTCATGACGCCCAGCACGCGGTCGACATTCTTCATACCGACGCCGGAGCCGGTGATGGCGCCGCCAGCGGTGCAGTTAGAAGACGTCACGTACGGATAGGTGCCGTGGTCGATGTCGAGCAGCGTCGCCTGGGCGCCCTCGAACAGCAGGTCTTTGCCCTCGTCGATCATGTTGTTGAGCAGCAGGCTCGTCTCGGTGATGTAGGGGCGCAGGCGCTCGGCCATGGGCAGGTACTCGTCGCAGATCTGGTCCACGGTGTAGGTGGGCAGGTGGTAGATGAGCTCGAGCTCGGGATTCACGCGGGCAAGAGCGGTCTCCAGCTTGTCGCGGAACAGCGTCTCGTCCAGCATGTCCTGCATGCGCAGACCGATGCGGGCCATCTTGTCCTGGTAGCACGGACCGATGCCGCGCTTGGTGGTACCGATGTTCTTCTTGCCGAGCTTCTGCTCAAAAGCACCATCAAGATCGATGTGGTACGGCATGATGATGTGCGCGTTGCCACTGATCTTGAGGTTCTTGGTGGTGATGCCGTCGGCCTCGAACATGTCAATCTCCTCAAGGACAACCTTGGGGTTGACGACGCAGCCGTTACCGATCACCGACACATGGTCGGAATACATGATGCCAGAGGGCACCTGGTGCAGGCCGTACTTCTTGCCGTTGACGACGATGGTGTGGCCGGCGTTATTACCGCCCGAATAGCGCACGACGGCATCAAAGTCGCCGGCGACCAGGTCGCAGATCTTACCCTTGCCCTCATCGCCCCACTGGGCACCGACCAAAACGGTTGACGGCATGTTTACTCCTTACATTCATGGACTGTCTACGCGCCACGCTGGCACGCAGAAGCACAAAACATTCCCAGTATACCCGTGCAACGGGCGCCTGTCCTACTCCTCGGTATGCGCCCCATCAAGCTCATAGAACTTGGTGGATGCCGGCAGGAACATCAGGTCGACGTCACCGATCGGGCCCGAACGGTTCTTGGCCACGACGATACGCGTAACGCCCTCGTCGGGTCGATCGTCACGCGAGGCCTCGGCCTCGTCGGCGGAGCGGTCCAAGAACATAACGATGTCGGCGTCCTGCTCGATGGAGCCCGATTCACGCAGGTCGGAAAGCTGCGGGCGTTTGCCGGTACGGGACTCGACCTGACGTGACAGCTGCGACAGTGCAATGAGCGGAATCTTGAGCTCCTTGGCCATGATCTTTAAACCACGCGACATCTCGGAGACCTCGACGGTACGGCTCTCGGAGCGACGCCCCGGCGGAGGACTCACCAGCTGCAGGTAGTCCAGGATAATGATGGCCTTCTCCTTGTTGTGAAGCATGCGGCGGCTCTTGGCGCGGATCTCGGTCACCGTGGTGCCGGGCGTATCGTCAATCAAAATGTCGAGCTTAGACAAGGTCTGCGTGGCCTCGTTGATATTGGCCCACTGCTCGGGGCTAATGCGGCCCGTACGGAAGTCGCTGATTGAGATCATGGCGTAGGCGCAAATCAGGCGCTGGGCAATTTCCTTGCCCGACATCTCCAGCGAAAAGAAGCCGACGGTATAGCCCGCAGCGGCGGCATTCAGCGCCAGGTTCAGAGCGAACGACGTCTTACCCACGGCAGGGCGGGCGCCGATAATGATGAGCTGGCCCTCGCGGAAACCCATAAGCATGCGGTCGAGCGACGGGAAGCCGGTGGGCACGCCCGCGGCCTGTCCGCCGGCCTTACATACTTCCTCGGCCTCGTTATAGGCCTCGACCATAAACTCGGTCAGTGTCTTATAGCTCGACTTGACCTCGCGCGCCGTGACCTTGAGCAGCTTGCTCTCGGCCAGCTCCACGACCTCTTTGGTGTCGGTAGGGGCGTTATAGGCCAGCGCGTTGATCTCGTTGGTAGCACCGATCAGCTCGCGCAGCATCGAGTCGCGACGAACGATGGCGGCATGGTGCTGCCAGTTCACGAGCGACAGGGTCTGACCCATCAGCTCCAAAATGTAGGCCTCGCCGCCCACGGCATCAAGCTTGTTGATGCTGCGCAGGTAATCGATCAGCGAGATAGAGTCGATGGGAATGCGGCTGTTGTACATATCGACCATCGCGGTGTAGATGGTCTTATGAATGGGCCGGTAGAAGTCATCGGGCTGCAGCTCGACCTGGGCCTCCTCGACCACCTCGGGCGACAGCAGCATGGCGGCCAGTACATTGGCCTCTGCATCTTGGTTTTGAGGGAGACCCAACTTGGAGCCACGGTCCTCGACCGTCAGCCCCGTCTCCCTTTCGTCATATGCCATGAGCATCCTCATTCATATCGCTTGCGAGCATCCATAGTATCAGCCACAGTCCCAAAACGGGCCGCGCCCCGGCAATCATCACCGAACGAAACGGATGAACGGTCCCGTGTATAGGACTTCGACGCAACGCCTGCCATGACGCTCGCTGAGCGTAGAAAACAAAAGGGCGCCCTGGTCTCCCAGAGCGCCCTTCTTAGAACAAGATTGTTGCGTTGCAGCAAATGCTACTCGGCAGCAGCCTCAGTCTCGACCTCGGCGGTCTCGGCCTCGGCGACCTCAGCGGCCTCCTCAGCCTCAGCCTCGGCAGCGAGCTCCTCGGCGGTAACGCCAACGAGAACGACAACCTCGGCCTTGATCTCGCGGTACAGCGAGATGGCAACGGTGTGGGCACCGGCAACCTTGATGGGCTTACCGAGCTCGACGCGCTTGCGGTCGATGTCCATACCGAGCTGAGCCTTGATGGCGTCAGCAATCATAGCGGCGGTAACGGAGCCAAAGAGGATGCCCTCGTCGCCGACCTTGACGTCAACGGTGACCGTCTTGCCCTCGAAGGCAGCCTTGGTCTCGTTGGCGGTAGCCAGACGGACGGCCTCGCGCTTGGCGATGTTGTTGCGACGCTCGTCAAGCTGCTTGAGGTTGCCCTTGGTGGCGGCAACAGCGAGCTTCTTGGGGAACAGGAAGTTCTCAGCGTAACCCTGAGCGACCTCTACGACGTCACCCTCGCCGCCCTTGCCCTTGATCTCATCGAGAAGAATAACCTTCATGATGCGTCTCCCTTCTTAGCCGCGGTCGCGGTTGCCACGAGAGGAAACCACGGGGACGGTGTACGGCAGGAGAGCCATCTCGCGGGCGCGCTTGATGGCGTTGGCGATGTCATGCTGATGCTGCGTGCAAGCGCCAGTGACGCGACGGGGCTTGATCTTGCCACGGTCGGTCATGTACTTACGGAGAAGCTGAGTGTCCTTATAGTCGATGAACTCAGTGTTCTCCTTGCAGAACTGGCAGTACTTACGACGCGGCTGACGTGCAGAAAAATCATTAGCCATGTCAAAATACCTTTCGTTTGGCAACTTCGGCGAACCGAAGCCGCCTCTCACTCAAAAATAGGTGAACAGCCCTTAAAACGGGATGTCCTCATCGTAGACGTCGACCGCGGGCGGCGTAGCCACCGGTGCGGCAGGACGCGGTGCGGGCGCGGGAGCTGCGGGGGCGTAACCGCCCTGATCGTAGCCACCCTGGCCACCACGGGAGCTCATAAACTCGATCTCATCGACGATGACCTCAAGCTTGCTCCGGCGCTGGCCGTCGCGCTCCCAAGAGCTGTAGCGCAGCTTGCCCTCGATCGCGACCTTGTTTCCCTTTGCCAGGAAACGGCTCACGGCCTCGGCGCGCGTGCCGAACATAGTGCAGTCGACAAAGTTGGGATAGTCCTCCCACTCGCCAGTCTGCGGGTTGCGGCGACGATCGTTCACAGCGACGCCAAAGGACAGAACCTGGGTTCCGCCGGCGGTGGCGCGCAGCTCGGGATCACGCGTGAGGTTACCGGTGATGTTCACTCGATTGATGCTCATAACTCACTACTTCCTCTTGGGGCACAAGCCCAGTCCAAAACGACAGTCTTACTCCTGGTCGTCGCGACGGACGATCATGTGGCGGGCCACAGCGTCGGTGATGCGCAGGATGCGATCAAGCTCGGCGATCTGGGTAGGATCTGCGTGGAAGTTGATGAGGGTGTAGTCACCATCGGTGAGGTCGTTGATCTCGTAGGCGAGCTTGCGCTTGCCCCACTCGTCAACGGAGTCGACCTTGCCAGCGCCCTCAGCGATCGTGGTATCGATACGCTTCATAACAGCGAGACGAGTCTCGGGGTCGAGCGACGGGTCAACAAAGAACAGCAGTTCATAAGCCTTCATATTGTCACCTCCTCTGGGCAAATGTGGCTTCAGGTCGTGAAGGTGCGCCTGAAGCAGGAAAAGACTTGGTAATAATATCTTTCAACCTCCCAGGCTGCAAGAATATGCAGCTACAACCTCATGACCTCCACATATGTCCATACTCACACGGCACTTCATGCGTCTTCCAACCAAATGCTGACCAAATGCTTGACAGGTCTGTGGACAAGATACGGCGCTGCGGGGACAAACCAAATCAAACCGCAGGTCAGCAATTGCAAGGCTGTGGTCGCGAAATGCATACCAGTGGTTCACAACACCGTTCAAAGATTTTTAAAATTGCTGCCACGTCGTTTATAAATACCAATTTTGAACAATTTGCCGCATGCAGCCATGCTGGTCAGAGCCCGTTTTTGGCCTCCTGGATCCCATCACGAAGCCAAGCGTTTCAAAAAATGCCAACTTTTCTGTTTGCACTTTGCGATTCCTCGTGTATACTGACTTTCGCATTTAACGGAGAGTTGTCCGAGTGGCCGAAGGAGCACGATTGGAAATCGTGTAGGCGTCAAAAGCGTCTCCAGGGTTCAAATCCCTGACTCTCCGCCAGTTAATTCCAAAGCAGGCCTTCGAGCCTGCTTTGTTTTTTACCCCACGCGGAGGGGTGGCAGAGTGGTTGAATGCGGCGGTCTCGAAAACCGTTTGGCCTGTATAAGGTCACGAGGGTTCGAATCCCTCCTCCTCCGCCATTTTGGTTGAGAAAGCTCCCGGAAATGGGAGCTTTTTTGTTATCGGATCCCCTCTCGGCCGCACATCCCAACCAAACATGTACATCACCCTCCAAAAACGACATTTTTCGACATCTTTGGAGGCTGATGTACATGTTTGCATATCGCACTCGGCGCACTATCGGCCGTTTTGCCAGCATTCGGTATATTTCCTCACTTCAACGGACATAAGGACTGCATATCGGCATAAAGCGAGAGGTCCCCAATGGATACTCCTGTTCTCATTTCGCATAAAACGGCGTGGCTCGTCCATCATGCGCCACAAGACCTGGTTCAAGCGATCGCGCAACACGACTACCAGATAGGCGCAAGAGGCCTCTCCACCCAGCAACGTATCACGCGCATTCGACAGGCTCTTACCGACTGCGGTATTCCCACTAGCATGCTTGAGACTATCGATATCTCCGTTGTATTTGCCTTCGAGCGAATCCGCGCCAACGGTGTAAATTGCCACGTTCTTGGCCAAAATCTACCCTACGACCATATTGACGAGCTGTCCCCTGGTATTTTTATCACCGACGAAGCCCTTACCTTCGTGTTCGCTGCCGAGTGGATGGACAGAATCGAATACCTCGAATACGGCTACGAAGTTTGCGGTGATTATCGCATGGGGCTCAATCCCGATGGCCCTTATACCGAGCAGCCAGCCACCACTTCCAAGGACGAAATTGTCGAACTGCTCGATCGGCACCCCGGCAAACCCGGTGCCACACGCGCCAGACTCGCGCTCAGACATATCTACGACCACTCAGCCTCACCCATGGAAACCGCATCCGCTATCGCCCTTTCACTCCCGACGAGCGAAGGCGGCGTTGGCATCCGAGGTGTCGAACTCAACAAGCCACTCGAAATCCCTAAACGACTTTGGCATTGCACCAAAGCTCGAACGCTTAAAATCGATGCCCTCATTACCTATAAGCGAAGAGAGCTCGGCATCGAATATAAGGGCGGCCTTCACGACGAGGCCGAACGCAAGGGAGCAGATGCGGAGCGAGAGGCCGTACTCGCCCAAATGGGCTATCGCATCGTCACGCTCACCTCAACGCAATTTGCCAGCCAACTCGCTTTCCACCGTGCCATGAACAATATCCGCGAAGCACTCAGCATGCCTCGTTGCGTAGATGCCGAGTATCAGCGAAAGCAAAACGAACTGCGCAAGGTGCTTATCCGTAACTGGAAGAGCGATCAAGCCGAAGAGTCGCCTTCTGAGTAACGACGGACCCGCTCACCCCGCGCTTCCCCCAAACATGCACATCACCCTCCAAAACCGACATTTTTTGACATCTTTGGAGGCTGATGTACATGTTTGGAACCCATGACCGCACCCAGTCCAGACCGTTTGCCGAGCAATAGGGTCGCAATCGGCGCCGAACATGTACTATGTACGGGCACTGTCCAAACCCGTAACTCAAAGGACCCCATCTTGCCCGTCGCCGCCGCTATAACCGTTACCTCACATGCCTCGGATGCCATGGTCGCCATCCCCTTTTGGCTCGAGATGTTCGCCGTTGTCGCCGCATCGATCTCGGGCGTGCTGGTTGCGCGCGAACACAAGCTCGACCTGGTGGGCGCGGTCGCACTCGCCGTGGTCTGCGGTCTGGGCGGCGGTCTTTTACGCGACATGACGCTGCAAGTGGGCAACGTCTACATCCTCAACCAGCCGATGGCGCTCCCGCTTTCCATTGCCACGGCGGCCATCATCTACATCTTCCCGGCAATCGTCGATAAACCCGAGAAACTCATCCCATTGCTCGACATCATCTCGGTCGGCATCTACGCCGCCACCGGAGCGGACAAAGCACTGGTTTATGGCTTTGCACCGGCCGTATGCATCATGATGGGCTTTTTCACCGCGGTGGGTGGCGGCATGTTGCGAGACGGCTTTATGGGCGTGGTTCCGGGCATTTTCCAACGTACTAACTTTTATGCCATCGCCGCCATCGCCGGATCGACAAGCTATGTGTGTCTCGTTATGAGCGGCATCATGAGCAATGTCGCCGCGCTGGTCGTATGCGTCGCGGTGACCATGGGTCTGCGCTGGCTCTCGCTGCGCTTTGATATCAAAAGCCCCACTGAGGAAGACATCGCACGTTTTTTGCATCGCAAAAAGTAGACAGCGCGGCACGACCCTTCGAAATGCAACCGAGAGGTTCTTTTAGAGCGCCCGCGCGTTGGGTACCCTGTTAGATACATGTCGAGTATCTAACGAAGGATTCACCATGCCTTGCAACCCAGAACCGTCGTCCCAGCGCCGTAAAGCGCAGGCCCGCATCGCCCTCCTATTCGCACTGATTGCACTTGCGCTGACCGCGCTTCCCACGACGTCGTTCGCCGGCACAGACACCGCGGGCAACGTGCTCGCAACCGAAGTTGACTCAAATCCGTCTGGCGTCGAAGGCGACCTGTACTGGGCCGGCCAAAGCCTTAACCTAGACGACGCTTCCATCGGCCGCGATATTATCGCCGCGGGCGATACCCTCTCGATTCGCGACTGCACCATAGGCGGAGCCGTTCGCCTGGCGGCGCGCACCATCGATATCTCCAAAACCGCAATCGATGGCAGCGTGACGGTAGCCGGTCAGCATGTCGTGCTCAACACTGGTAGCACCGCCAACTGTTTTTACGCGATGGGTGAGACAGTTGCCCTACGAGGCTCCGCCAAGTCGGCAGCACTTGCAGGCGATACGGTGACCATCGACGGCACCGTCGAGGGCGATGTCGAGGTTTGGGCCGACAAGCTCGTCTTGGGCAAGAATGCCCGCATTACCGGCACCGTGAGCGCGCATGTTTCCGAAGACCCCGAGCGCGCCGCAGGAGCCGAGGTCGGCGCGCTCAAGATCGACCGCACCGAGAACGATGATACTTCCACCATTAACGATGTCATCGGCGGCATCGTCGCCGCGGCGCTCTCGGCCTGCTTTGTCGCCCTGCTGCTCGAGCTCGTCTTTCCGCGAGCGACCGCCAGCGCCGCCGGAATGCTCCACCAGCGCCCCACGCCCCTGTGGGTGAGCGGTCTTCTGGGCACGATCGCTATCGTCCCCGCCGTCCTACTGCTGATTATCTCCATCGCTGGCCTGTCGCTTGCCGGAACCCTCTTGTGCGGCGTTATCGGCATCGCGCTGGTCTCCACCGCTTTTGCGGGCTGCGCAATCGCCCGCATGGTCGGACATAACCAGAACCGCTACGCCATGGCAGCCGTCGGCGGTATCGCCGCAGGTGCCCTCACGGGACTTCCCCTCATCGGCGACTTCATCAGCGGCGTGGCCTTTGTCTTTATGCTCGGCTACGTTATCCAAATCATCTGGCGCAACGCCCGCCTCAAGCCCCAGCAGGCCGCCAACACCCCGGGCCTTCCCTCCGCCTAGCCGTCGACCCCCCGCAAAGGGGGCAGGCACCTTTACGGGGGTGCAGACCAACTCAATCCCTGTGCACCAAAAAGGGCGCCGACCATTGCGGTCGACGCCCTTTCTTATTGGCGGTTATAAGCCCCAGCGCTTATTTGTTGACCTGGCCGGCGCGGACGGCAGCCTTCTTGCGGTCGGTGGCGTTGAGCAGACGCTTGCGCAGGCGGATGTTCTTGGGAGTGATCTCCACCAGCTCGTCGTCGGCGATGTACTCCAGCGCCTCTTCCAGAGAGAAGGTGCGAGGCGGCACCAACTGTACGGAGATGTCGGAGGTCGAGGAACGCTGGTTGCCCAGGTTCTTGGTACGGGCGATGTTGACGACCATGTCGCCGGCCTTGCTGCGCTCGCCCACGATCATGCCCTCGTAGCACTCGGTGCCCGGCTCAACAAACAGCTGACCGCGCTCCTGCAGCGTGCCCAGAGCGTAGGCAACGGCCTTCTCGGTGGTCATGGAGATCATGGCGCCGTTCTGGCGATTGCCGATCTCGCCGGCGTAGGGACCGTACTCCAGGAAGGTGTGGTAGAACACGCCCTCGCCGTGGGTGACGTTCATAATGCGGTTCTTAAGACCCATGATGCCGCGCGTCGGGATCTTAAACTCGAGGTGCGTCACGATGCCCGAGGTGTCCATGCTCGTCATGATGCCGCCGGAGGTGCCGAAGACCTCAACGACCTTGCCCG
>CATVZP010000027.1 GCA_958348565.1 uncultured Collinsella sp.
CGGATGAGTGGATTTTTACCCGCACCGGTATCAAGAGCCGCCACGTCTGCACCACTGAGTCACTCGACGACCTTGCCGTGGCAGCGAGCGAGCAAGCGCTCCAGACGTCCGGAATCGATGCGAGCCAGCTGGATCTTATCGTCTGTTCGACGACGACGGGTGACCACCTTGTTCCCGCTGAGGCGTGTGCCGTTGCTGAGCGCCTGGGTGCCACATGTCCTGCCTTCGACGTTTCGGCGGCTTGTGCCGGCTTCGTATTTGCGCTCGATGTCGCCGAGGGCTATATCGCCCGCGGTCGCGCCAAGCACGTGCTGGTCGTTGCCGCCGAGCAGATGACGCGCGCGCTCGATTGGACCGACCGTGCCACGTGCGTGCTCTTTGGCGATGGCGCGGGTGCTGCGGTCATAGAGGCTGGGGGAGAGAATCCCCTTGCTGTTGAGCTTTCGACGTCGCCTGACGTCGAAACACTGCGCGTCCCCGGATTGGCGGGCTCCTCGCCGTATAAGACGGCGCAGGACTGCGAAAGCGTGCTTTCCATGAACGGCCGTCGCGTCTTCAAGTTTGGCGTCAATGCCATCTGCGACACGGTCAACAAGCTCGCCTGCGACGCGAGCATCGCGGTCGAGGACATCGACCACTTTGTATTCCATCAGGCTAACGAACGAATCTTGAGCCAGGCAGTCAAGCGCCTGGGTGTGCCGGACGACCGTGTGGTCCGAACGTTGCGTGAAACTGGCAACATCTCGAGCGCCTGTATTCCGCTTGCTCTCGATCGACTGGCAAATACCGGCGCGCTGCACGCGGGCGACACCATCGCCCTGGTCGGATTTGGCGCCGGCTTGGATGTAGGTGGCTATCTACTTCGCTGGAAGTAGTCGCACATAGGAAATGAAAACGCCCCTAGGGCACAAACAAAGGAGAAATACCATGGCAGATCAGAAGACCTTCGAGCGCGTTTGCGACGTTATCCGCGAGACCGCTGGCCTTGACGACGTCGAGATGAAGCCCGAGTCCACGCTCGAGGAGATTGGCCTCGACAGTCTGGGCACCGTCGAGATCCTCGTCGCCGTCGAGGACGAGTTTGGCATTGAGCTCGATACCGAGGAGAACCCCAAGACGGTCGGCGAGTTCGTCGATACGGTCGAGGCGGCATTGGAGAAGTAGTGATGCTCAAGTCTCCTCTCTGCGATCTGCTCGGCATCGAAAAACCCGTGTTCCAGGGTGGCATGGCCTGGATTGCCGATGCCTCGCTGGCATCTGCCGTGTCCGAGGCGGGCGGCTTAGGCATTATCGCGGCCATGAATGCCGACGCAAACTGGCTGCGCGATCAGATTCACGAGCTGCGCGCCAAGACGGATAAGCCCTTTGGCGTCAACGTTATGCTCATGAGCCCGTTTGTCGACGAGGTCGCACAAGTGGTGATTGATGAGCAGGTGCCCGTCGTGGTGACCGGCGCCGGCAATCCCACCAAGTACATGAAGGCCTGGAACGATGCAGGCATCAAGGTCATTCCCGTCGTGGCTTCGGTGGCGCTGGCGCGTCTCGTGGCGCGTCGCGGAGCCACTGCCGTGGTTGCCGAGGGCACCGAATCGGGCGGCCATATTGGCGAGACCTCGACGATGGCACTTGTCCCGCAGGTTGTCGATGCGGTCGATATCCCCGTGGTTGCGGCTGGCGGCATCGCCGATGGCCGCGGTGTGGCGGCCGCCTTTATGCTCGGCGCTGCCGGAGTCCAGGTGGGAACACGCTTTCTGGTCGCAAACGAGTGCACCGTATCCGAACAGTACAAAGAGTTGGTGCTCAAGGCAGGCGACACGTCGACGCGTGCGACCGGTCGCTCGACGGGACATCCGGTTCGCGCTCTCAAGAGCCCCTTCACCAACGCGTATGCCAAGAACGAGGCGGCGGGCGCAAGCCCCGAGGAGCTTGGGGCCATGGGCACGGGCGCGCTTCGTAAAGCCGCAAAGGACGGTAATTACGAAGAGGGTTCGTATTTGTGCGGACAGATTGCCGGCATGGTCAACGAACGCCAGAGCGCACGCGAAATCGTCGACGATCTGGTCGATGGCGCCGAGCATGTCCTGAAGGGTGCGTCCGCATGGGTAGCGTAGCGTTTCTGTTTGCCGGTCAGGGTGCCCAGCATCCCGCGATGGGCGTTGACCTCATCGAGGCATCACCGGCGGCTGCCGAGGTGTTTGCAATCGCCGATGAGGTACGCCCGGGGACGAGCGAGCAGTGCCGGAGTGCCTCCAAGGAGGAGCTCTCGCAGACTGAGAACACGCAGCCTTGCGTGTTCGTGCACGACTTGGCTGTCGCCGTCGCCCTGCGTGAGCGCGGCGTGGTGCCTGCCGCCTGTGCGGGATTCTCGCTGGGCGAGGTCGCCGCGCTCACCTTTGCGGGGACGTTCGATACGCGAGCGGGCTTTGAGCTCGTGTGTGAGCGCGCGGCATTGATGGCCACGGCGGCTGAGCGTCACCCCGGCGGCATGCGCGCCGTCATCAAACTCGATGCGGCGCAGGTCGAGGGCTTGGCAAAACAGGCCGGCGAGGACTGTTGGCCGGTCAACTACAACAGCCCCCAGCAGACGGTTGTGGCCGGAGCGCCCGATGCGTTGCAGACCCTCGACGTCCTGGTAAAAGAGGCTGGCGGTCGCGCCATGAAGGTCGCGGTGTCGGGTGCATTCCATAGCCCCTATATGGCCGAGGCGACCTGTGGCCTTGCTGCATATATCGATGCCGGTCACGCGCCGTCCCCGTTGCTCATTCCTGTTATGGCAAATATGACGGCGGCGCCCTATCCGGCGGACCCGCGAGCAGCGTCGGATGTCTTGGCCAACCAGGTGAGTCATGCCGTGCGCTGGGTCGACACGCTGCATGCTCTGCAGGATAAAGGCATCGACACGTTTATTGAGGTCGGCCCCGGCAAAACGCTGTCCGGCTTGGTCAAGCGTACGCTGAGCGACGTTCGTGTGTATTCGTGCGAAACGGCCGAACAGGTCGCAGCTATTGCCGACGAGCTCGCATAGCCCACAGGGCTGTAACCCGAAAGGAACGACATGGGCAACTTGAACAACGGCGCGCTCGAGCGCGACGGATCGCGCCGCGTGGCGCTGGTCACGGGCGGCTCGCGCGGCATCGGTCGCGCTTGTGCCGTGGGCCTGGCGGAGGATGGCTACGATATCGCGGTCATCTATGCCGGCAGCGTCGATGCGGCGCGCGAGACGTGCGAAGCCTGCGAGGCGTCAGGCGCCACGGCACGCGCATATCAATGTGACGTGGCCGACCCCGCCGCCGTCAACACATGCGTGGAGACGGTCCTCAACGACTTTGGCTCCATTTGGGCGCTCGTCAACAACGCCGGCATCACGCGCGACGGCCTGCTCATGCGTATGGGTGACGATGCCTTCGACCGCGTGCTCGATGTCAATCTCAAGGGCACGTTCAATACGACGCGCGCGCTCACCAAGACCTTTATGCGCCAGCGCGGCGGTTGCGTCATCAACATGAGCTCGGTTGTGGGCCTGATGGGCAATGCCGGACAGGCCAACTATGCCGCCTCCAAGGCGGGCGTCATCGGTCTGACCAAGGCGGTGGCGCGCGAGCTTGCGCCCCGCGGCGTACGAGTGAACGCGGTCGCACCCGGGTTTGTCGAGACCGATATGACGGCAAAGCTATCGGATAAGGTGCGTGCGGCGTGCGAGGAGCAGATTCCCCTAAAACGCATGGCGCGCCCCGAGGAAGTGGCCGGCGTGGTGCGCTTTTTGGCGAGTGATGCGGCTGCCTACATTACGGGCGAGGTCGTGCGCGTCGACGGCGGAATGGCGATGTAGAAACCAGGGCCGAACAACGGCTTGGATGAGGAGACCAAGATGGAACAGAGAGTTGCAATCACCGGTATCGGTGCCGTATCGCCACTCGGCAATACCGCGCTTGCCACCTGGGCGGCCATGTGCGCCGGCACGTGCGGCATCGGCTCGATCACGCACTTCGATACCGATGCGTTTGCCGTTAAGGTGGCGGCCGAGGTCAAGGGTTTTGACGGCAACGAGTACTTTGGCAAGCGTGATGCCAAGCACCTGGACCCCTGCGTTCAGTTTGCCCTGGCAGCGTCGGACGAGGCCATGCACGATGCGGGCTTTGATGTCGAGGGCGCCATCGATCGCGAGCGCCTGGGCGTCTACGTGGGTTCGGGCGTGGGCGGCATGCAGACACTTGTCGACAACGTCCACACGATCGCCGATCGGGGACCCCGCCGCGCATCGCCCTATATGATCGCGATGATGATCCCCAATATGGCTTCGGGCAATATCGCAATCCGCCACAAGGCAAAGGGCCCGACCCTACCCGTGGTGACCGCCTGCGCGACCTCGGCCCATGCCGTGGGCGAGGCATTCCGCGCCATCAAGCATGGCTATGCCGATGCGATTCTCGCCGGCGGCACCGAGGCCGCCATCATCCCCGATGCCGTTGCGGGCTTTACATCCTGCCGTGCTCTCACCACTAATCCTGACCCGTCGACGGCTTGCCGTCCGTTTGATGCAGACCGCGACGGCTTTGTGATGGGCGAGGGCGCCTGCGTGCTCGTGCTGGAGGGCATGGAGCATGCGCTGGCTCGCGGGGCGCACATTTATGCCGAGGTCGTGGGCTACGGCAACACCGATGATGCCTATCACATCACGAGCCCCGATCCCGAGGCTGCCGGCATTGCCCGTGCGATATCGCTGGCGGTGGCCGAGGGCGACGTTAAGCCTTCCGAGGGCCTCTACATCAACGCTCATGGAACCTCGACTAAACTCAACGATTCGTCCGAGACGGCGGGCATTAAGCGTGCGCTCGGCGAGGACGCGGCACGCGCCGCGCACGTCTCGTCGACCAAGTCGATGACCGGCCACATGATCGGTGCTACGGGTGCTATCGAGGTCATGGCCTGTGCCATGGCGCTCGAGCAGGGCGTGGTGCCCCCGACCATTAACTACCACACGCCCGATCCCGCCTGCGATCTTGATTACACGCCTAATCGAGCGGTTCGCGCCGACCTTACCTGGGCGCTTTCGACCAATCTGGGCTTTGGCGGACACAACGCCGCCATCGCGCTGCGTAGATATACGAGGAGCTAGAGCATGGATTCCAAAAGACTTGCCGAGATAGCCGATGTTATGGAAGACCGTGGCCTCACGCGCGTGCGCGTTGAGGAGCCCGATGGCACCGCGGTCGAACTCGAGCGCGCGAGCGTCGCACAGCCGGTTGCCGTGCCCATGCCTATGCCGGGTGCCGTGACTGCTCCGGCGGTGGCTCCTGTCGCCATGCCTGCCGCCGCGCCGGAGCCCGCCGCGCAGGTGCCTGCCGCCGCACCGGAGCCTAAGGGCACCGAGGTGACCGCTCCCATGGTCGGCGTTTTCTATGCTGCCCCGGCGCCGGGCGACGAGCCGTTTGTGCACGTGGGCTCCAAGGTCAAGGCCGGCGAGACCCTCTGCATCATCGAGGCCATGAAGGTTCTCAACGAGGTGACGGCAGAGGCGGATGGCGAGGTGCTCGAGATCTGCGTGGCCGACGGCGACCTCGTGGAGTTTGGCAGCTGCCTCATGAGGATCGGATAGGTGATATCCATGAATAAAGAAGAGCTCAAGAAACTGTTGCCGCATCGCGAGCCGATGCTTTTGCTCGACGAAGCCGAGCTGGTGGGCGACGAGGCCCACGGCAAGATCACGATTACGGGCGACGAGTACTTTTTGCAGGGGCATTTTCCGGGAAACCCGGTCGTCCCCGGCGTGATCCAGTGCGAGATGCTCGCCCAGAACTGCTGCGTGCTGCTGATGGGCGATGAGGAGGCGCGCGGCGCGACGCCGTTCTACACGAGTCTGGACAAGGTGCGCTTTAAGCGTCCGGTGCGCCCGGGCGACACGGTGGATCTGGTGTGCTCCATCACGCGTGCGCGCGGGCCGTTCCGCTTTGCGACGGGTACTGCGAGCGTCAACGGTGAGGTTTGCTGCCGCGCCGATATGTCTTTTGCACTCATGCACGAAAGTTAAGGAAGGCTTCATGTTCGACAAAGTGCTCATCGCCAACCGCGGCGAAGTCGCGGTCCGTGTTATCCGCGCGTGCCGCGATATGGGCATCAAGACCGTCGCCGTTTGTTCCACGGCCGATGCGGACGCGCTGCACGTGCAGCTTGCCGACGAGGCGTATTGCATCGGCGGCCCGCGTCTTGCCGAGAGCTACCTCAACGACGACGCTGTGCTCACCTGTGCCGTAAAGTCGGGGGCAAAGGCGATCCATCCTGGCTACGGTTTCTTTTCCGAGAAGGCGAGCTTCGTGCGCGACTGCGACAAGTATGGCCTGGCGTTTGTTGGTCCCTCGGCCGAGGTCATCGACAGCATGGGCGACAAGGACGCCGCACGCCGAACGGCTGCCGCGGCGGGCGTGCCCATCGTTCCGGGCTGCGATTTGCTCAAAAGCCCCGAGGAGGCGACGGCCGAGGCCGAGCGCATTGGCTGCCCCGTGCTTATTAAGGCGCGTGCAGGTGGTGGCGGTCGCGGCATTCGCAAGGTCGAGCGCGTGGAAGATGCGGCAAAGGCGTTCATCGAGGCGCGTGCCGAGGGCGAGGCCGTTTTTGGCGACGGCGAGTGCTACATGGAGAAGTTCGTCGCGCCGGCGCACCACGTTGAGGTGCAGATTATGGCCGATAAGCAGGGCCATGTGTTTTCGCTCGGCGAGCGCGAGTGCTCGGTGCAGCGTCGCAACCAAAAGCTGATCGAGGAGAGCCCCGCGCCGTGCCTCGACGGACACGACGGCATTCGTGCTCGCATGCACAAGGCGGCGCGCGACCTGGCTCGTGCCGTTGGCTATGAGGGCGCCGGCACCATTGAGTTTTTGTACTCAGATGACGGCAATTTCTACTTTATGGAAATGAACACGCGCTTGCAGGTGGAGCATCCGGTTACGGAGTTTGTGACCGATACCGACTTGGTCAAGTGGCAGCTGCGCGTGGCAGCCGGCCAGCCTCTGCCCTTTGAGCAGGAGGATATGCCGGTCCGCAACCACGCCATGGAGTGCCGCATCAATGCCGAAACGCCGGACTTTCTGCCGTCATGCGGAACGGTCACCGCGTTGCGTGTGCCGGGTGGTCCGCGCGTGCGCTGGGATTCCGCCATGTTTACCGGTGCTAAAGTTCCGCCGTACTACGACTCCATGCTTGGCAAGCTCATCGTGTGTGCGCCCACGCGTGACGGCGCTATTCGCAAGATGCGCTCGGCCCTGGGCGAGCTCGTGATTGAGGGCGTGAGCGAAAACAGCGAGCTTCAGCTCGACGTGCTGGCAAACGACGAGTTCTTGTCGGGCATGTATCACACCGATCTGATGGGGCATCTCTATGCTGATGAATAGAAAAGCGAAGACGGTCAACGTCCTCGAGGGACCGATGACCGAGTCGTGCGCCGAGTTTCCCGCGCGCCACGTGTTTATCAAGTGCCCGGAGTGCCGCCGCGTGATCGATGAGGCGCGCCTGCACGACAACCTCGAGGTCTGCCCTCGTTGCGGCAAACACTTTCGCGTGAGCGGGCGCGACCGCATGCGCATGACGATTGACGAGGGCACGTTTGAGGAATGGGATGCCAGTCTGGCGCCGGAGGACTTCCTTTCGTTTCCCGGCTATGCCGACAAGCTCAAGAGCGTGAGCGAACGTTCGGGCGAGCGCGATGCCGTTGTGTGCGGCAAGGGCAAAATCTGCGGGTGCGATACGGCGCTCTTCTTTATGGACGCCAACTTTATGATGGGCTCGATGGGTTCCGTGGTGGGCGAGAAGATCTGCCGCACATTTGAGCGTGCGACCGAGCTGGGACTGCCGGTCGTTGGCTTTACCGTATCGGGTGGCGCCCGCATGCAGGAGGGCGTGACCTCGCTCATGCAGATGGCCAAAATCTCTGCGGCGGTTAGGCGCCATAGCGAGGCGGGCGGCCTGTATATCACGGTGCTCACTGACCCCACGACCGGAGGCGTAACCGCGAGCTTTGCCATGGAGGGCGATATTATCCTGGCCGAGCCCGATGCCCTGACGGCATTTGCCGGCCCGCGCGTGATCGAGCAGAACATGCACAAGCGCCTGCCCAAGGGATTCCAGCGCTCCGAGTTTTTGCTGGAGCACGGCTTTTGCGATGCCGTTGTTCCGCGTGGCGAGATTGCGCTCACGGTAGGCGAGCTGCTGGCGCTGCACGAAGGGCACGCGCCCGGCCTGGGGGCACCGCATGAGATCGTGCATACGGGTCGCCGCGGCAAAAAGCTGGGGCACTTGTTCAAGCGCGCGGCGGCGCCAAAAACCGCGCTCGAGATTGTCAAGCAGACCCGCTCGGCAGATCGCGCCACGGCGGGCGAGGTGATCTCGCTGGGCCTGGATGGATTTGTGGAGCTGCACGGCGACCGTTACTTTGGCGACGACGCCGCTGTGGTGGCTGGCATTGGCTGGAAGGACGGGCGCCCCGTAACGGTCATCGCCATCGAGCGCGGCACCACGACCAAAGAGCGTATGCGCCGCAACTTTGGCATGGCGCATCCCGAGGGCTACCGTAAAGCGCGTCGCCTGATGCGCCAAGCCGAAAAGTTTGGTCGGCCGGTTCTGTGCCTGGTCGATACTTCGGGCGCGTTTTGCGGCATCGGTGCCGAGGAACGCGGTCAGGGCGAGGCTATCGCCCAGAATCTCATGGAGATGAGCGGCCTTAAGACGCCGATTGTCTCGGTGGTAACAGGCGAGGGCGGCTCTGGTGGCGCGCTGGCGCTGTCCGTGGCCGACCGCATCCTGATGCTCTCGAGCTCGGCCTATTCGGTCGTGAGCCCCGAGGCCTGTGCGTCGATTCTGTGGAAGGATACCGAGCGCGCGAATGAGGCCGCCGAGGCGCTTAAGCTCACGGCTCCCGATCTGTTGGCGCTCGGTATCATCGACGGCATTGTTGACGATAGGGGTCTGTCGCATGAGGAGATCGCCGGCGCCGTCATGTCCTCGGCATTTGATGCCTTCGATACGCTTGGGCGGCTCGACGACGCGACCCTCACAAACCTCCGCTACGAAAAGTACCGCGCAATCGGTCAGTATCGCACGATGTGACAAAGGGACAGTCCGCATGTCACATTGGGAAAGGGTTCCTGTGTCACAAGTTTCTAACACCTCGTTTACAACGACGGTCTCATCAAACGCCATGGCTGTGGTGGATTATCTGTCCAAAAGCATGATGTCGGCGCTGCCGTTTATTGTCTGCGCGGCGTTGTTCCGCACCGTCGCCGTCATTATGGGCGAAGGCATGCTGGGCCTGTGGTCTGCCGATTCCGATATCTATCGCCTGTTCTACAGTTGGCTCTATAACGCCGGCTACTACTTCTTGCCCGTTTATCTTGGTTGGGCGGCCGCTCGCCAGCTCGGTTGCTCGGAGCAGCTGGGCATGATGCTGGGCGGCGTATTGATTGCGCCCGATCTGCTTAAGCTCGTCGATGCCGCATCGACGACGGGGGCATCGATGACTTCCGTGTATGGCCTGCTTCCCGCGCCGGTCAACGATTACACGACGACTGTTATTCCGGTTCTCATCTCGGTACCCGTGCTTTGGCAAGTGGAGTGTTTCTTTCAGCGCGTTATCCCTAAGGCCGTGGCGTTTTCGTTTGTTCCGTTTGCGACCATGCTTGTCATGGTTCCGGTTTCGCTGTGTATTACGGCGCCGGCGGGCAGCTATTTGGGCATGCTGTTGGGCCAGCTTATGTTTATGCTTGGCAATTCCGGTGGCATCGTATCGTTGCTCACACTCATGGGGCTTGCCGCGGGCTGGGAGTTCCTTAAGATCGCGGGCGTCAGCAACGTTGTCCTATCGCTCGCCTATGCGCAGTTTATGAGTGTGGGAACGGATTCGTGCATCCTGATCGCCGCGACGATGGCAACGTTTGCCGTTTGGGGCATGCCCTTTGGCGCGTCGCTCCGCGTTGCGGATAAGGACGAGAAGACGCTCATGCTGGGCTATTCGATCTCGGGTGTTCTTGGCGGCGTAAGCGAGCCTGCGCTGTACGGTTGCGGCTTTAAATATGGCAGGTGCCTGACGTGCATGGCCATTGGCGGCGCCGTCGGAGGCCTTGTTGCGGCCGTGGGCCACGTTACGGCCTATACCATCGGCATGACGAATGTCCTCATGGTCATTGGCTTTGCCACGGGCGGCATCCCGAACCTGCTGTGGTGCTGCGCTGCCGGCGGCACGGCATTTGCGGTGTCTGCGGCGCTGAGCTACTGCTTTGGCGTGGTGCCGGCGAAGGGACAGGCGACGGGGGACGGAGGCGATTCGCCCGAAACAGTGGCGAGCGCTGCTGAAGTAAGCGCATAAACCTGTGCGACAAAAGGACGATCCCTTTGTCGTGTTCCAAGGCCGTGGCTCGTGTGGGCTGCGGCCTTTTGTATCTTGAGGACAAAGTGGCTACACTACAATCCGTTTGAGCAATAGATATATAGGTAGTACCGTGGGGGCGGATGTAGATGGTCGAGTGGATTGTTGGGCGCGCACAGGGCGATCGTGCGCGTGTGGGCACGTTAGCGGGCATGGTGTGTATTGTCGCCAATGTTGCGCTTTGTGCTGCGAAGGGTGCAATTGGTGTGGTTTCGGGATCGGTTTCGATTGTTGCGGATGCCATGAACAACCTGTCCGATGCCAGCTCGAATATCGTGAGCGTGCTGGGCTTTAAGCTGGCGAGCAAGCCGGCCGACCCCGAGCATCCTTACGGCCACGGTCGCTACGAGTATCTCTCGGGTCTGGTCGTGGCGGCACTCGTGCTGCTGATTGGCGTTGAGCTGGTGAAGTCCTCGGTCGAGCGCGTCATCCACCCCGAACCTGTCGAGTTCTCGCTTGCCCTGGTGGCAGTTCTAGTGCTTTCGATGGTCGTAAAGCTCTGGATGGCGGCCCTCAACCAAAAGCTCGGCGACCGTATCGAGTCCGAGACACTGCATGCGACGGCTCAGGATTCCAAGAACGATGTCCTTGCCACGGGTGCCGTGCTGGCGTGCGCAGTTGTTTCGCAGGTGACGGGCATCAATCTTGACGCTTGGGTCGGCCTTGCCGTTGGTGCCTATATTGGCTGGAGCGGTTTTGAACTCATCCAGGATACGGTGAGCCCGCTTTTGGGCCAGACGCCCGATCCTAAGCTGGTCAAGCACATTCGAGACAAGATCATGAGCTATCCCGGCGTTTTGGGCGTTCACGATTTGATGGTTCACGACTACGGCCCGGGCAGGAAGTTCGCAAGCGCTCACGCCGAGATGGCGGCCGAAGCCAGCCCGATGGAAAGTCACGACACGCTCGACAATATTGAGCAGGCGTTTAGGAACGAAGACGGCATGATCGTCACGCTCCATTACGATCCCATCGTGACCGACGATCCCAAGGTGGCGAGCATGCGTTTACGCATTAACGCAATGGCTCAGGAGATCGATAGTCGCCTTTCGATTCACGACCTGCGCTGTGTGCCGGGCCCTACGCACACCAACGTGATCTTTGACTGCGTGCGACCCTCGGATTTGGCGATGAACGCCGAAGACTTAAAGCACGCGTTGGCGAAACGGGTCGAGTCGGAATACCCCAAGTCGATTGCCAAGATTACGATCGATGAAGACTACGTAGGCCATACCCACGAGTAGGGCTGCGCCGGTAAAGCAAGTTATACAGAAGGGGAGAATATGAAGAGGCTGTATCTGCTCCGCCACGGCCAGACGGAATTCAACGTCAAAAAGCTCGTCCAAGGTCGTTGCGATTCACCGCTCACCGATTTGGGCCGTCAGCAAGCCGGGATGGCAGCCGCATGGCTCAAAGCCCACAATGTCGTTCCCGACAAAGTGGCCTCATCACCCTTAGGCCGAGCCGTGGACACAGCTCAGCTCGTCGCATGCGAGCTCCTCGGTCCGGACGCTGCTGTCGAGTCCTGCGAAGGCATTATTGAGCGCTGCTACGGCTCCTTCGAAGAAGGCCCCCACGACGCGCTACCCACCGACGTCTGGGATCCAGGCGAAGATCTGGTCCCCTTTGGAGGAGAGGGAAGCAAAGCGTTGCAAGAACGCATGGTAGCCACCCTCACCAATCTCATGGGCGCCGAGGGCATAGAAACCCTCCTAGCAGTAAGCCACGGCAGCGCCAGCCGCCAATTCATCAAGGCTGCAGCCCCAGAGGGCTTCAAGCTCCCAACAAAACTCCCCAACTGCGCCATCATGATCTTCGATTTCGATGAGGCAAAGCCACAAGCAGAAGGCGAGCCAATGCAATGCAAGTTCACCCTTCAGCAAATAGTGGACCCCCAACAAAGTAATTAGCTGAGCGAGCAGAGTTAAGCAGACATCAACGTGGCGTTCCCAGTGTGCGGCGGAGGGGGCGGGCCTGAGACATATTAAGGTTGTCGCGAGTTCCGCACGAACAGGAGAGCACTTAATGTGCTCTCCGTCGTGAGCAGGACTGTAGAGCAGCAACCTTAATATGTCTCAGGCCCGCCCCCTCCGCCGCACACTGGGAACGTGCCACGCACTTTACCTGCGTAAACAATGTGAGTGAAATATGAATCTCGATGGATACGCCCGCAGCCGTGTATACTAAACAGCTGTGTGTAACCAGGGGAGTATTCTGGCTGGACAAAATGCCTGCTTAATAGGGTTGTCAGGTAGTCCGGACGCAATACAAGGCTGGGGAGCACGTCGTGTAAGTAGTGGTCCTCTAGGGGCGTACGCTCGGTGGTGTACGCATTGTCCCAAGACCACGCGAGAGTTGGGATCATATCTTGATCAGCATGATTCTCGGCCGCAAGATTGGCATGACCCAGGTTTGGGACGAGGACGACAACGTCGTTCCCGTCACGGTCATCCAGGCTGGCCCCTGCGCTGTCTCGCAGGTTAAAACTCAGGCAACCGACGGCTATGACGCCGTCCAGATCGGTTTCGGCGACATCAAGGCCAAGAACGTGAACAAGCCCATGGCTGGTCACTTCGCCAAGGCCGGCGTCGAGCCTGTCCGCTTCCTTCGTGAGGTCCGCGTCGAGAACGGCGAGGAGCACAAGGTCGGCGAGGTCGTCACCGTCGCTGATTTCGCTGATGTCGAGAAGGTCGACGTCATCGGTACCTCCAAGGGTAAGGGCTTCCAGGGTCGCATCAAGCGCTGGGGTCAGCGCCGCGGTCCTATGACGCATGGTTCTCACTTCCAGCGTCACCCCGGTTCTATCGGTCAGTGCGCCTATCCTGCGCGCGTCCTCAAGGGCGTCAAGATGGCCGGTCACATGGGTAACGAGCGCGTTACCGTCAAGAACCTTTCCGTTGTCCGCATCGATGCCGAGCAGAACCTCATCTTGGTCAAGGGCGCTGTCCCGGGTGCCAAGAATGGTCTCGTCGCCATCCGTATGGCCTAAGGGCCCAGCCCATTTAGCCCAGCGTCATACCAAGGAGAACACTTAAATGGCAAAGTTTGAAGTAAAGAACAGCGAGGGCAAGAAGGTCGCCGAGGCCGAGCTCGCCGCTGAGGTGTACGGCATCGAGCCGAACATCCACGTTATGCACCACATCGTCAAGTGCCAGATGGCCTCTTGGCGTCAGGGCACCCAGTCTGCTAAGGGTCGCTCTGAGGTTTCCGGTGGCGGCAAGAAGCCTTGGCGTCAGAAGGGCACCGGCCGTGCCCGCCAGGGTTCCATCCGTGCTGCTCAGTGGCGTCACGGTGGCGTTGTCTTCGCCCCCAAGCCCCGTTCCTACGCTAAGCGTATGAACAACAAGGAGGTCAAGCTGGCTATGCGCTCCGCGCTGTCCGCCAAGCTGGCCGATGGCGAGCTCGTGCTCGTCGACGACTACGGCTTCGAGAAGCCTTCCACCAAGGCTGCCGTCGCCATGCTCAAGGCTCTCGGCCTTGAGGGCAAGCGTCTGACCATCATCGTTCGCGATGAGGACGTCAACGCCTACCTGTCGTTCCGCAACATTCCCAAGACGTTCATCATCACTGCCGACGAGGCCAACACCTACGATCTCGTCAACAACAACGCCGTGCTGATGCCCGCCGACATTGCCGCTCACTTCGGGGAGGTGCTTGCATAAATGACCGCCCACGAGATCATCATCCGTCCGATCGTGTCCGAGCGTTCCTTCTCCGGCATGGAGCTGAACAAGTACACGTTCGAGGTCGCCAAGGATGCTAACAAGTATCAGATCAAGGACGCTGTCGAGGAGATCTTCGGCGTCAAGGTCGTTCGCGTGAACACCCTGACGGTCAAGCCCAAGACCAAGCGCGTGCGCTATGTCGCCGGCAAGACCCGTTCTTGGAAGAAGGCCATCGTCACGCTGGCCGAGGGCGACACCATCGAGGTCTTTGGCAACCAGGCCTAAGACTCGCTGCTGTTGAGTGAGCTCATGCCTCCCAAATAGGGGAGGCGAGAGCTCAAGGTTTTGGGCGTATAAAATGGACACGCCCGGAACCGTGTATACGTCCGGTGTCATCGCACCCGAGGCAGAACCTCGAATCCCTGTCTGCGATGGCTAACGGATTCCTATTGAAAGGGATTGTAATGGCTGTAAAGCACCTTAAGCCGACCTCCGCTGGTAGGCGTTGGCAGACGATCTCCGACTTCTCCGAGATCACCTGCACCAAGCCCGAGAAGTCTCTTCTCGAGCCCCTGCCCAAGAAGGCCGGTCGTAACAACAACGGCCGCATCACCACCCGCCACCAGGGCGGCGGCGTGAAGCGTCGTTACCGCGTGATCGACTTCAAGCGCAACAAGGACGGCGTGCCCGCCAAGGTTGCCACGATTGAGTACGATCCGAACCGTTCCGCTCGCATCGCTCTGCTGCACTACGCTGACGGTGAGAAGCGCTACATCCTGGCCCCCAAGGGCCTTGAGGTCGGTCAGACCATCATGTCCGGTTCTGACGCCGACATCAAGCCGGGCAACGCTCTGCCCCTCGCCGACATCCCCGTCGGTACGCTCATCCACGCCGTCGAGTTCCAGCCGGGCAAGGGCGCTGCTATCGCCCGTTCCGCCGGTAACTCCTGCCAGCTGATGGGTAAGGAGGGCAAGTACGCTATCGTCCGTATGCCTTCCTCCGAGATGCGCCGCATCCTCGTTACCTGCCGCGCCACCGTCGGTGAGGTCGGCAACGCCGATCACGCCAACATCGTCATCGGCAAGGCCGGCCGTAAGCGTCACATGAACGTGCGCCCGACCGTCCGCGGTACCGTCATGAACCCTGTCGACCACCCGCACGGCGGTGGCGAGGGCAAGAACCACACCTCTGGTCGTCCCTCTGTTACCCCCTGGGGTAAGCCGACGAAGGGCCTTCGTACGCGCAAGAAGAAGAAGGTCTCGAACCAGCACATCATTCGTCGCCGTAAGAAGTAATTTCGGATACCGAGTTTTAGGAGAAAGCACTTATGAGCAGAAGTCTCAAAAAGGGCCCGTTCGTGGAGACTCGCCTTCTCTCGCGTATCACCGCGATGAACGAGGCTGGCAAGAAGGACGTCGTGAAGACCTGGTCTCGCGCGTCCACCATCTTCCCCGAGATGGTTGGTCACACCATCGCCGTCCACGACGGCCGCAAACATGTGCCCGTGTATGTTACCGAGTCCATGGTTGGTCACAAGCTCGGCGAGTTCGCGCCGACTCGTACGTTCCGTGGCCACAAGGCCAAATAGGGGGTTAACCGTAAATGGCAACTAAGTCTATTGAAACTGAGGCCACCGAGGTTCGCGCCGTCGCTAAGTACGTGCGTGTTTCCCCCAGCAAGGCCCGCCTGGTGGTCGATCTGATCCGCCGCAAGCCTGTCGCTCAGGCCTTCGACATCCTCCACTTCTGCGACCGCGCCGTCGCCGTGGATGTCGAGAAGGTTCTCCGTTCCGCCGTTGCGAACGCCGAGAACAACAACGGTCTGCGTGCCGACAACCTGGTTGTCGCCGCTGCCTATGTTGACGAGGGTCCGACGCTTAAGCGCATCCGTCCCCGCGCCAAGGGTTCCGCTTCTCGCATTCTGAAGCGTACTTCCCACATCACCGTCGTCGTTGCTCCTCGAAAGGAGGCGTAAAGCTGTATGGGTCAGAAAGTCTACCCCACCGGCTTCCGTCTTGGCATCACCGAGAACTGGCGCTCCCGCTGGTTCGCAGAGAAGGATTACGCTAAGACCCTCGGTAACGATCTCGAGATCCGCAAGTACCTCGAGAAGCGTCTTTCCCGCGCAGCTGTCTCCCGCGTCGAGATCGAGCGCGCTGGCGACAAGGTGAAGGTCATCATCCTCACCGCTCGCCCTGGCGTTGTCATCGGTAAGAAGGGTGCCGAGATCGATACCCTCCGCACCGAGCTCGAGAAGGTCGCTGGCGTCTCCAAGGGCCAGCTCTCCGTCGACGTTGTCGAGATCAAGCGCCCCGAGCTCGACGCCAACCTCGTTGCTCAGTCTATCGCTGAGCAGCTCGAGGGCCGCGTTGCCTTCCGTCGCGCTATGCGCAAGGCTGTCCAGTCCGCCCGCAAGGCCGGCGCTAAGGGCATCCGTATCCAGTGCTCCGGTCGTCTCGGCGGTGCCGAGATGGGCCGTCGTGAGTGGTACCGTGAGGGTCGCGTGCCTCTGCACACCCTCCGTGCCAAGATCGACTACGGCACGGCTGTCGCCAGCACCACCATGGGCGCTTGCGGCGTGAAGGTCTGGATCTACCTGGGCGAGAAGCTCCCGGGCCAGCCTGTTCCCAACCCTGCACTCGAGGGCTCTTCCCGTCCTCGTCGTCGTAACTCCGAGAGGAGGGGTCAGTAGTGCTTGCCCCTAAGCGTATTCTTCACCGCAAGGTGCAGCGTGGCTCCATGAAGGGCCAGGCCAAGGGTAATACCGAGCTGCATTTCGGCGAGTTTGGTATCCAGGCTCTCGAGGCCCATTGGATCACCAACCGTCAGATCGAGGCCGCTCGTATTGCCATGACCCGCTACATGAAGCGTGGCGGTCGTGTCTACATCACGATCTTCCCCGATAAGCCCATCACCAAGAAGCCTGCCGAGACTCGCATGGGTTCTGGTAAGGGTAACCCCGAGGAGTGGGTGGCCGTCGTCAAGCCCGGCCGCATCATGTTCGAGGTCAAGGGCGTGCCCGAGGAGGTCGCTCGCGAGGCTCTGCGTCTTGCACAGCACAAGCTTCCCATCAAGACCAAGATTGTTGCTGCTAAGAACGCTGAGCAGCGCATCGAGAAGGAGATGGCTGAGGAGGCCGCTCTCGAGGCCAAGTGGGCTGCTGAGGACGCCGCCGCCGCCAAGGAGGAGAACTAATGAAGCCCGCAGAGATTCGTGAGCTCTCGGACGCTCAGCTCGTTGAGAAGCTGAAGGAAATGCGCGCCGAGCTCTTTAACCTTCGTTTCCAGATGGCCACCAGCCAGCTGGACAACACCGCTCGCGTCAACACCGTGAAGAAGGACATCGCTCGCGTCCTCACGGAGCAGCGCGCCCGCGAGATCGCAGCGGAGAAGTCCGCTGTCGCCGAGTAGGACCTAAGGAGAGAACATGACTGATTCGCGTAACTCGCGTAAGGTCCGTACGGGTGTCGTTACCTCCGTCTCCGGTGCCAAGACCATTGTCGTCACCATCACCGAGCGCAAGCGTCACCCCAAGTACGGCAAGATGATGACCAGCTCCAAGAAGCTGCACGCTCACGACGAGGAGTGCACGGCTGGCGTGGGCGATACCGTCCGCGTTATGGAGACCCGTCCTATGTCCAAGATGAAGCGTTGGCGCCTCATCGAGGTCGTCGAGCGCGCTAAATAAGCAGTCGCTCTTACGACTTGTACGTTTCCGAAGATGTGCGTATGCCTGGTTTGCATACCACAGGCCGCCTAAAGGCTGCGCACCTCTCTTCGGTTCTTAGTTCGGAGGAACATCTACCATGATTCAGATGCAAACCATGCTGAACGTCGCCGACAACTCCGGCGCTCGCAAGATTCGCTGCATCAAGGTGCTTGGCGGTTCCAAGCGTCGTTATGCAGGCATCGGCGATGTGTTCATCGGTGCTGTCCAGGAGGCTACCCCTGGCGCCAACGTCAAGAAGAAGGACGTTGTCCGTTGCGTCGTCGTTCGCACCGTTAAGGAGATCCGCCGCAAGGATGGCTCCTACATTCGCTTTGATGAGAACGCCTGCGTTGTCATCAACAACGATGGTTCGCCCGTCGGCACCCGTATCTTCGGGCCCGTCGCTCGCGAGCTTCGTGACAAGAAGTACATGAAGATCGTCTCGCTCGCTCCCGAGACCCTGTAGTTAGGGGAGATATATGTATATCAAGAAGGGCGATAAGGTCCAGGTTCTCTCTGGTAAGGATCGCGGCAAGCAGGGCGTTATCCTGCGTGCTCTCCCTGCCGAGAACAAGGTCGTTGTCGAGGGCGTTTCGGTCGTCAAGAAGGCCGTCAAGCCCAACGCTGCCAACCAGCAGGGCGGCATCGTTTCGCAGGAGGCTCCCATCGATGCCTCCAACGTCAATCTCGTCTGCCCCGAGTGCGGTAAGGTTACCCGCGTCGGTCACGAGAAGGACGGCAAGAACAAGCTGCGCGTCTGCAAGAAGTGCGGCCACAAGTTCTAAGCTGCCCGCAACATCAAGTTGCTAGCAAAGGCCCGGATGCCCCCACGGCACCCGGGCCTTTTTCTATCCCTACTCATTGGGGACAGACTTACATGAGTGATTGCGCTCATTGGGGACAGACTTAAATGAGTGGTCGATGGGGACAGCCTTGCAACGAAAGCGGCACATGGGGACGTTCCCTATGTGCCGGTAGTTCGGGGCGGCCCTTTGATGTCCGATGCCCCCGGAGATGTCGAGTATCACGGACTACTCTGTCTTTTGGGGCTTTGGTGTTCCGTCTCTTTATGTTTCGCAAGGATCGTTGCATGCGCATTTACGCGCATAGACTTGCGTGATAATGCGCATAACCGCGCAAACATCTGTCAACTATGGCTAAATAATGACCGTAAAGCAAATATACACGCAAATACAAGCAAATTCGCGCGCATTTGTGCGAATATAGGGCTGTTGGAAATGAAGAACTTCCGATGACTCAGGAGGCACATATGGCAGATTCCAAGCAGGCTCCACTCGACTCCGCGGCAGCCGCAAAGGCAGCGTTCGCTTCGGTCCAGGGTAAGCCATTCCCCGATGATATCTTTACGGCTCCCGAGCTTCGTTGGGCTGTGATCGGTTGCGGCGTTATCGCCAACCAGATGGCCCAGTCTCTCGCTCTTGCCGGCCGCAAGCTTGCGGGTGTCGCCAACCGCACGCTGTCCAAGGCCCAGGCTTTTGCCGAGCAGTATGGCATCGAGAAGGTCTATGAAACGGTCGAGGACCTCTACGCCGATCCGGACATCGACGCCGTCTATATCACCACGCCGCACAACACTCATATCACCTATCTGCGCGCCGCGCTGGCCGCCGGCAAGCACGTGCTCTGCGAGAAGGCCATTACCCTCAACTCTGCCGAGCTCGACGAGGCCCGTGCCATTGCCGACGAGCATAACGTGGTCCTTATGGACGCCACCACGGTGCTCCACATGCCGCTGTATCAGGAGCTCCACCGTCGCATGGAAGCGGGCGAGTTTGGCCGCATGAACCTCGCCCAGCTCAACTTTGGTAGCTACAAGGAATACGGCGACCTGACCAACCGCTTCTACAACCGCAGTCTCGCCGGCGGCGCCATGCTCGACATTGGCGTCTATGCCCTGTCCGTCATGCGCCTGTTTATGGCCAGCCAACCCGCCGAGGTCGTATCTCTGGGCAATACCTGCGAGACTGGCGTTGACGTCGCGGGTGGCATTGTCTGCCGTAACGCCGAGCAGCAGCTGGGCGTCGTGAGCCTTACGCTCCACTCCAAGCAGCCCAAGCGCTCGGTTATCAGCTTCGACAAGTGTTATATCGAGGTCAACGAGTATCCGCGCGCCGATCACGCGACCATTGTGTGGACTGCAGACGGTCACCGCGAGGAGGTCCACGCCGGCACCGAGGCTTACGCTCTGTGCTACGAGATGGCCGACCTGGAGAAGGCCGTTGCCGGCGATGATTCGAAGCGCGAGCTTCTGGGCTATGCTTCCGATGTTATGGAGCTGATGACCAAGCTCCGCGCCGATTGGGGAGTCGTGTACCCCGAGGAGGAGTAAGCGATGCTTGCGGAAGATAGGCTCAACGCGATCGTGTCGATGGTGCAGCAGGCCGGCTCGGTTACCGTGCCGGAGCTTGCTGAGGCCCTGGGCGTGACGGCGTCTACCATTCGGCGCGACCTGCAGACGCTCGACCGCGCACACCGTATCGCCAAGGTACACGGAGGCGCGACGAGTCTGGAGCGCGGGCATGTGACGTGCGACCTGACGATCGGCGAGCGCAGTGATCTCCATAACGATGACAAGGAGCGCATCTGCGCCCGTGCTGCGGCCCTGGTGGAGCCCGATAGCTTTGTGTATATCGATTCGGGCTCCACGACCCTCAAGCTCATCGAGCATCTTCCGCGCCTTGAGGGCGTCACCTATGTGACTGATTCCGTGCTTCACGCTCATCATCTCGCCCTGCGCGGGATGCGCACCGTTGTGCTGGGCGGCGAGCTCAAGCCCGAGACCGAGGCGCTCGTCGGCCCCGATGCCTTGGCAACTCTGGACCGCTATAACTTCAACTGCGGCTTTTGGGGTTCCAATGGTATCGCCGCCGAGCAAGGTCTCACCACACCGGATATCGAGGAAGCGCAGGTCAAGCGTATCTCGATGCGCCATACCGCCAAACGCTTCGTAATCTCGGACGCCAGTAAATTTGGCATGGTGGCGCCCGTTAAGTTCGCGGACTTCCGCGACGCAACGATTATTACCGCAGGTGAGGTCCCCGCCAAGTATCGGGCGATGGATAACGTCATCACGGTCTAGCGACAGGGGACAGGACAAGGCCAAAGCCGCCACAAAGGTGCCTGTCCCCATTGTGGTGGTAAGCAACGAAAACCGAGTAGTTTTCTCAATAGAAAAGTGGCAACGTCCATTACGGGCGTTGCCACTTTCGTTGTCTGCCGGTTTTGTCTAAGTCTGTAACAACTAGACCGTTAAAAGTGGGTTAGATGTTACAGATTGAGATACTTTCGAACCGCGCCGCCCCTTTGTCTCAATCTGTAACAGCTGGGATTGATTTTGACGAGCTATTGTTACAGATTGAGATTTTCCCTTGAGGGGGATTCGAATGTCTCGATCTGTAACAGATAGACCGGAAAATGGGTTCTAACTGTTACAGATCGAGACGTTTTGGGACCGTGGCTGAGCCATCGTGACGGCTTGACGTTTGCCCAGATAAAACCTGCCAAAATAAACCTGTCCCTTTTTGGCAGGTTTTAGGGCTCCCAGGGGCAGGGGGCTTCGATGTGGATGTGCTCGCCGGTTACGGGATGCGTAAAGGACACGCTGTGGGCATGGAGCATCAGGCCGCAGGGACGCGGCGTGCCGTAGAGCTCGTCGCCCACCAGGGGATGACGCTCGCTCGCCAGATGCACGCGGATCTGGTGTTTGCGGCCGGTGAGCAGCTCGACATCGATATACGAGCGCGTGGGCAGGCCACGACGGCTCTTAAGACGCTTGAGCACCTTCACGCGCGTTTGAGACGGCTTGCCACTGGCGCCGACGCGCATCTTGCGGCTGTCGTGACGGTCGCGGGCGATGGGCTTGTCGATGAGCTTCTCGTTCCAGTCGATCTTGCCCTCGGCGAGCGCCAGGTAGTGCTTTTCGAAAGCGTGGTCGATGACCATCTGGTCAAAGGCGGGCTGCGTCTGCTTGTCGAGCGAAAACAGCACCACGCCGGTGGTGTCGCGGTCCAGGCGGTTGAGCGGCTGCATGTCGGTCGCGGCAAAGCCGTCGCCCATCGCCAGCAGCAGGTCGCTGGCGTAGTCGGTGAGCGTGCGCTCGCCGGTGCCGTCACCGTGTACGATCATGCCGGCGGGTTTGTCGATGGCCATGAGCCAGGCATCGCAGTAGAGGACTTGAGGTTCTTCGTTCACGTGTAAGCCTTTCGGTTAGCTAATTCCCACAAACATGCAGCCCGAGGTGGCACCGCGTAGGCGGGCGGCCGGCTTGCGGCCGGCTTGCGCGGCCTCGACGGCGCGACGGACGCGGGCGACGGCACGACCCACCTCATCCGCCTCGAGCAGCGTTCCGTCCACCATGAAACGACGCACACCGGCATCGAGCAGCTGAGGAACCTGCGGCGTGAGGTCGATGGGGTAGGCGTCGTACAGGCGAGAGCGGCCATGGATGTCGGTACGGACGGGCATGACCTTTCCGTCGATATTCTTGAGCGAGAGCTTGCGGGCACGCAGGCGGCAGTTGGCACAATCGTGGATGCAGCCGTTGGCAACCTGCAGAATGCAGTGCTCGCTTGTCATGACGCGCGGGCGGCCAAAGACGGTGATGCCCAGAGCCGCGGGCGCGGCGGCGCCGAGCGAGACAATCTCGTCGAGCGTGATTTCGGGCGAGAGCCAAAACGCACCGGCTCCGCGCTCGGCAAGCGCCTCCATGCAGGGCGTGTTGTGCACCGGCAGGCAAGAGCGAATTTCGGCCGCGGCGCCGGCCTGCGCGGCTACGGCGAGCTCAGAGATGTTGCCAATAGCGACCGTGGCACCGGCATTAATCCAGGGATCGACGCGCTCGTGGTCGACGGCGCGACAGACCTCGTCGAGTACGGGCACGATACCCTGCTCAAATGCATCGGCAGGGGAGAGTCCGACAGCCTCGAGCGCATCGGTGGTCATGTAGATGCGCGTGGCGCCCTCGGCACGAGCTGCCTCGGCGACTTCGAGCGTGGTGACGGCGGCGCAGATCTGCGGCTCGTCGCGGTAGTGCTCGGGCATGGGGCGCGTACATTTGTCGAGCACCGGCAACTCGAGCGTCTTCGCGCGCTCCTCGTACGGCTCCAGAATGGCCTCCTCCAAGGCCTTACAGGCGGCGGCACGCACCTTGTGCACGGCAGAGAAGCCCATACCGCAGCCCTCATCGAGCGCCACATCAAAGCTCGCCGCCTCAAAGGGCGAGGAGCCCATGCGGCCCACATGCTCAACCAGGTCGGATGCCTTGACCGCGCAGGTCTTGGCGGCCTCGACGGTGAAGCCCGTGGCGGTGGCGGTGAGCGCGGGGTTG
>CATVZP010000028.1 GCA_958348565.1 uncultured Collinsella sp.
CGCTCGCCACCACCTGCCCCGAGCAGCTGGGCGATGCCTTTGAGGGCGCCGAGACCGCACTGTTCGACGAGATTTCCTCCACGCTGCGCTATGCCGCCTTCCGCCTGCTGTGCGTGTGGGGCGCCACGAGTGCTGAGCGTTCACGCGAGGCTTGGCCCATCCTAGACGAGGCCATCCAGTGCTACCACGGCGACCTTGAGTATCGCGATATGCTCGGTTGCCTGTACGAGTTTGGCCAGGGCGAGATCGACGCCGAGGTCGCCGAGAAGCTTGCGCTGCGCCTTAAGTTCGACGCCGAGAACGGCAAGGGCAGCTATCTCAAGGCCCGTTCGAGCGAGATTTGCGAAATGCTTGTTAAACGTTTTGGCCTGGATCTCTCCAAAAAGAAGAAGCGTGCTAGCGTTAAAAAATCTGATGACGCCGAAGACGAGGAGTAACAGATTATGGCGCACGATGTAGTCCTGATTCCCGGTGACGGTATCGGTCCCGAGATTACGCAGGCCATGCGCCGCGTGGTCGAGGCTGCCAGTGTCCAGATCAATTGGAACGTCCAGGAGGCCGGTGCCGGCGTCATGGACGAGTTTGGCACGCCGCTGCCCCAGCACGTGCTCGATGCGGTCGCCGAGACCAAGGTTGCTATCAAGGGCCCCATCACCACGCCGGTCGGCACGGGTTTCCGCAGCGTTAACGTCGCCCTGCGCAAGCATTTTGACCTGTACGCCTGCGTGCGCCCCTGCCTGTCGCAGCCGGGCGACGGCTCGCGCTTCCGCGACGTCGACCTGGTTATCGTGCGCGAGAACACCGAGGACCTCTATGCCGGCATCGAGTTCGATGAGGGCGCTGCCGAGGTCGAGGAGCTCTCGCAGCTCGTCGAGCGCTCGGGCCAGAAGACCTTCGCCGCGGATTCCGCCATCTCAATCAAGCCGATTTCCATCGCCAAGAGCCGCCGCATTGTGGAGTACGCTTTTGAGTACGCCCGCCGCTGCGGCCGCAAAAAGGTGACGGCCGTGCATAAGGCCAACATCATGAAGGCGACCGATGGCCTGTTCCTGCGCGTTGCGCGCGAGGTGGCCGCCAACTATCCCGATATCGAGTTCAACGACAAGATTGTCGACGCCACCTGCATGGGCCTGGTCCAGAACCCCAACGACTTCGATGTCCTGGTGCTGCCCAACCTGTACGGTGACATTGTGAGCGACCTGTGCGCCGGTCTGGTAGGTGGACTGGGTATGGCTCCGGGTTCCAACATCGGTGCCGACTGCGCCATCTTCGAGGCGACGCACGGCTCCGCGCCCGATATCGCTGGCCAGGATATCGCTAACCCCACGGCCGAGATTCTGTCCGCGGCTATGATGCTCGATCACCTGGGCGAGAACGACGCGGCCAATCGCATTCGCGCCGCCGTTTCTGCCACGCTCGACGAGGGTGAGCAGGTTACCGGCGACGTTCGTCGTGCCCAGACCGGCTCCGTTGAGGGCGCTGTGGGCACGCAGGCCTTTGCCGATGCCGTTATCGCGCACCTGGCCTAAGGCATGCAGACTGCAAACGCCTAAATAGTACTTAAGTGTTTGCGTATAACCTGAGAATCAATACGCCCGGCGCTTTGTCGGGCGTATTCTATTGCGGACTATGTTTCCTAACAAGGAGTAACTGATATGGGTCTGATTCAAAAGAAGGACGAGAAGGACGAGATCGACGGCATCCAGATCATCGAGCGCGGCGAAGGCCCCGACGGTGACGAGAACGAGAAGATCGATCTAGTCGCCGGTACGTCTGCCGAGCACATTGCCGCCGGTACGACGGCCAAGGAGGAGGACGCCCGACTAGAGGCTCAGATTGCCGCGGATGCCGCTGACGAGAATCTGATGCCCGAGGAACAGGACGAGGACGACGACTCCGACGTGGACGACCACGCTTGCAAGCACAAGAAGACGATGATTGCCGCCTTTGTGGTCGCCGTCGTGATTGCTGCCGTGGTCGGCTTCTTTATCGGCAACGGTGGTTTTGGCGGCAAAGGCGTCGGCTCGGCGACCCTCACCGAGGACCAGCTCGATTCGACCGTGGCAAGCTATAGCTACAACGGCAAGAAGAGCGACATCACCGCGCGCGAGGCCATCGAGAGCCAGTACAGCCTCGACACCGTCAAGGATAGCGATGGCAACTACACCGCTCCTTCTGCCGACGTCATCCTGTCCTACGTGCGCAACAAGATCCTGCTCGACGCTGCCGAGGACGAGGGCATTACCGTCTCCTCTAAGGAGATGAAGCAGTACGCCGAGGAATCCATCGGCACTTCGGACTACAAGACCATGGCCACGCAGTATGGCGTGTCCAAGGACCAGGCCAAGCAGATCGTCCGCCAGTCCGCGACGCTGCAGAAGCTCTACAAGAAGAAGGTTGGCGATAGCTCCGCAAGCATGCCGACCGCCCCGACCGAGCCTGCTGACGGCAACGAGGAGACCGCGAGCAAGGACTACGCCGACTACATCATCAACCTTGCCGGCGACGAGTGGGATAGCTCAAAGGGCACCTGGAAGGACGCCGACAGCACCTACGCTAAGGCCTTTGCCGACGATGCCTTTACGGCCGATAGCGCCACCTATAAGCAGGCCATGACCGCCTACTACACTGCTTACCAGCAGTACTCTTCGCAGGCTTCGAGCGCCAGCTCCAAGTGGACCGAGTATGCTAACGGCCTCTACGCCAAGGCCAACATCAGCATCTACGGCCTGTTTGCGTAAAGAGTCGCACGGCTCATCGAGCATCTAGCCGATAGACAGCAGAAAGTCCGCCAGTACGGAAGTCGTTCTGGCGGACTTTTTGCGTTGAGGGCGTGATTGGCGGCTTAATTATGGCTATTCATCTTTAAGTCCAAAAAGGCTATCGGCTTCATCGTCGGATATATATTCCAGTACATCGCCCGGTTGGCAGTCGAGTGCCCGGCATATCGCGTCAAGAGTTGAAAAACGTATGGCAGAAACCTTGCCCGTCTTAATGCGTGACATATTGACCTGGGAGATGCCCACGCGTCCCGCAAGCTCTTTGGATGAGATCTTGCGTTCGGCGAGCATGCGGTCAAGCCGCAGAATAATCATGGATTCCCCCTAGAGCAACTCGTCATCTTGTTTTTGCAGGATATACCCGTAGCGGAAGATGCTGGCAATCAGGCAAATAATCAGGCCCGCAAAGAGCATGGAGGGCTCGAATAACTGGCCGGCGAACGCATCCGTAAAGCTGCCGCCAAATCCTGAGAGTATCATTCCCGTGATTACGGCACCAAGAAGCCTCACGGCAACGCCGCCGATAAGGAATAAATGTCCTACTCGACGAAGTGTCTGGTTACATTCAAGGTCAAAGGGCCTGCCTTCCTTTTCAATGTTTAAGAAAAGCCTGCGCACGCTTAGCGCGATGGTAAGCGCGAGGCATGTCATCAAGAGGCTCCCTATGGCAGTGTGACCATCGTGTGCGACGAGCATAAGTGGGGTCTGCGCATCGGTACCGACGATAGCCAGGCACGGCCCTTCGCCGCCTTGAAGTTCTACGGATTGGAGACACGACCCTTGGGAGAGGCTAGGCAATACGAGTAGAAGGTCAATCGCAATGACTGCGAGAAGTCCCAGAGCGAGCGCCACGGTGGTGCAGATTGTGGCCCATTTGCAGATGCGAGTGAGCTTCCTCAGATCGGCTATTGCCTGTTCACGGTCGATGGCTTCATTCGATTTGGATACGTTCCAGCGGATCATAGCTCCTCCAACCAATGTCTTGGATGATACTTGTATCTTATATCATATTTAATGATAAACGATAAACAATTACAGATTAGAGTAAGTAATGTTTGTGAGACGAATAGCGAGAGCTATGGCTCATTTTGGGTGTCGGAGTTTGGCGCGCGGGGGATGAGGACAAATGTCAAAACTTCCCTTGATCGCGCAAGCGCTCCATCGCGCTTCCCTAATTCATCTGGGAAAACAACTGCAAACGATTGCAAGTAACCGGTGAACGGTCGAAAACTACCGTTCACCGATAATCTCAAAACTGGTTCTAACTGGTATTAAGTCAAAAAGACCAATTCACATATCTTCACAATGACCTGCAATTTTTCTTCACGCTATTTTTAGCCGCCCTGCGTTGTTTAGACACAGGAAAAGATCCGATCTTTTGCCAAAGCATTTCGGAACGGTTTCAAAACCGCAGGTAGAAGTGTTAACGACCGGTAAACGGTCGATTTATCACCGTGAGCGGTGCAAAAACGTTTTACCGTATGAATCAAGGAAAGCGACCTCTTCTGGGGTGATATAGTGACAACAACACGTCACGTGGTTACTACCAGTTTAGAAACCACTGGTCTTCAAAGAACGCTTTCCAAGAAGCTTTAAGGGCGAGCGCCCGCTGGCTTCCGAAAATCATCGGACTCAGATCGTACACACCTTCGGAAGGGAAATTTGAATGGTTGGCTTTATTCTTACCGGTCATGGACAGTTCGCACCCGGCCTCGCAAGCGCTATCGCTATGGTTGCCGGCGACCAGCCCGCTTTTACCGTCGTTCCTTTTGAGGGCGACCAGGCTGCTTCCTACGGTGAGGATCTCCGCGCCGCTATTACCGCCATGCGCGAGGAGTGCGATGGCGTGCTCGTCTTTACCGACCTGCTCGGTGGCACTCCTTTCAATCAGTCGATGATGATTGCCCAGGATGTCGACAACGTCGAGGTTCTGACTGGCACTAACCTCCCCATGGTTATTGAGCTTCTGTTCCTTCGCGGTAACGCCACGCTCGCCGAGCTTGGCGAGCAGGCCGTGACCGTTGGTCAGACGGGCGTCACCGCCCAGACGGTCGCATCCGTTGCCGGCTCCGAGGAAGAGGATGTCTTCGGCGACGAGGACGGCATCTAATGGCCGATTTCGGAGCCAACGTCCTGAGCTCCTCGGTCGCCCTTTTAGGCCTGCTTGTCATCATGGGCTTGATTTACACCATCTGGTCGCAAATCAACATGAAGAAGAAGCAGAAGTACTTCAAGGAGCTGCACACCGAGCTCAAGCCGGGTCAGGAGGTTCTTTTCGCCGGCGGTATCTACGGAACCGTCAAGGGCATCGAAGGCGAAAAGGTCCAGATCAAAGTCCGATCCGGTGCCGTCGTAGATGTTTCGCGTTACGCGATTCAGGAGATCAAGTAACTGTCGTCAGCAAATAACGAAAGGAAGCTGATCAACATGGCAGAACCCAACATTCTTCTTACCCGCATCGATAACCGACTGGTCCATGGTCAGGTCGCTACCCAGTGGAACTCCACCCTGGGCTCCAACCTCATCCTCGTCGCCAACGACGATGTGTCGACCAACACCATGCGCCAGAACCTCATGAAGATGGCCGCTCCCGCCGGCGTCGCTACGCGTTTCTTCTCCCTGCAGAAGACCATCGACGTCATTGGCAAGGCGAGCCCGCGCCAGAAGATCTTCATCGTGGCCGAAACACCGGAAGACGTGCTTACGCTCGTCAAGGGCGGTGTGCCTATAAAGAAGGTAAACATCGGCAACATGCACATGTCGGAAGGAAAGCGCCAAGTCGCCACCTCCGTCGCAGTTAACGACGAGGATGTCGCTGCGTTTAAAGAGCTGCAGGAATTGGGGGTGGAGTTGGAGATCAGGCGCGTTCCGAGCACGCCTGTTGAGGACACGAGCAAGCTCTTCTCGTAATCCTCGTGATCCACGTTGTCAGGATTGAAACCCTGACGTTCTGTACGTGATATCCAAAGTGCGTACATACATTTTGAAAGGAGGAGCAAGATGGAATACTCGATCATCCAGGTCGCTCTGGTCTTCATCGTCACGTTCGTCGCGGCAATCGACCAGTTCAACTTCCTCGAGTCTCTCTATCAGCCCATCGTCACCGGCGCCGTCATCGGTCTTATCCTTGGCGACCTCAACACCGGTCTTCTCGTGGGTGGTACCTATCAGCTCATGACGATCGGCAACATGCCGATCGGAGGCGCTCAGCCGCCTAACGCCGTCATCGGCGGCATCATGGCAGCCATTCTCGCTATCGCTACGGGCCTCGAGCCCAACGCGGCAGTCGGCCTTGCCATTCCGTTCGCTCTGCTTGGTCAGCTCGGCGTTACCCTGGTCTTCACGCTTATGTCGCCCCTCATGTCCTCCGCGGACAACATGGCTCATAACGCTGACACCAAGGGCATCGAGCGTCTGAACTACTTCGCCATGGCTCTGCTCGGCCTGATCTTCGCTGTCGTCGTCACCCTGTTCTTCATCGCTGGCGCTACCATCGGTCAGACCATCGCTTCCGCCATCCCGACTTGGCTGCAGACCGGTCTGTCCGCTGCAGGCGGCATGATGCGCTTCGTCGGCTTCGCCGTCCTGCTCAAGGTTATGATGAACCGCGATATGTGGGGCTTCTTCCTCATGGGCTTTGGCCTCGCGCTCATCACCGTTGCCAACGATTCTCTGGCAACCCCTGCCCTGCTCATCCTCGCTCTCATCGGCTTCGGCATCGCTTTCTGGGACTTCCAGCAGCAGACCGAGCTGAAGTGTGCAGCTGTTTCTGACGGAGGTGACTTCGAAGATGGCATCTAATGAGTATGTGATCCCGGAGCACTACGAGGATCTCACTCCTGCTCCGCAGCTCGACCAGAAGACCCTCAACAAGATGGCTTGGCGCTCCTGCTTCCTGCAGGCATCGTTCAACTACGAGCGCATGCAGGCCGCTGGCTGGCTTTACTCCATCATCCCCGGTCTGGAGAAGATCCACACCAACAAGAACGACCTCGCGGCTTCCATGAGCCACAACCTGGAGTTCTTCAACACCCACCCGTTCCTCGTCACCTTTGTTATGGGTATCGTGCTTTCGCTCGAGCAGAACAAGGTTGACATCCCCACGATCCGCGCCGTCCGCGTCGCCGCAATGGGCCCGCTCGGTGGTATCGGTGACGCCCTGTTCTGGCTGACGCTCGTGCCTATCACGGCCGGCATCACCTCCAACATGGCCATCAACGGCAACGCCGCTGCGCCGATCATCTTCCTGGTGATCTTCAACGTCGTCCAGTTCGCTCTGCGCTTCTGGCTCATGAACTGGTCCTACAAGCTTGGCACCAGCGCTATTGACGCTCTGACTGCCAACATGCAGGCCTTCACGCGTGCCGCTTCCATCATGGGCGTCTTCGTCGTCGGTTGCCTGGTCGTCACCATGGGTGGCACCCAGATCAACCTCCAGATCCCCAACGGCACCACCCGTGGCCTCTCCGCTACTACCGTGATCGTCTCCGAGAAGGAGGCCGAGAACTTCACCGGTATGGAGGGCATCGATACCGAGACCGCTGAGGCCGGTACCATCGCCATGACCGATGAGGACGGCAACGCCCTCACCGCTTCCGATGCCGACGGCAACGCTGTCGAGTGCGGCGTCACCGATCTGGGCAACGGCATGGAGTCCGTTACCTACGGCACCGTCACCGAGGATCCGGTCAACTTCTCTGTTGCCGACACCCTCAACACCATCGTCCCGAAGCTCGTCCCGCTTATGCTTACGCTGCTGCTTTACTACATGTTCGCTAAGCACAGCTGGACCCCGACCAAGGGCATTCTGCTGCTCTTCGTCCTGGGCATCCTGGGCGCTGGCCCGCTTGGTCTCTGGCCGAGCATCTGGTAAGGCTCTAGCTTGAGGGGTGTGTCCCTACGCGGCTCACACCCCGACCCCTTAAGCCATGTGTATGTTAAAAGCCGCGTGCTCGAAAGAGCGCGCGGCTTTTGTTTTCTTGATGATTCGGGTGTTGCGGACTGATAATGCTTAACACCCTAGGTAGTTAGCCGAATTCGAGCAAAAGGGAGGATAGGATGGCGATCGGAGCGCGTAAGCAACCGCTGTACGATCAGCTGGTCGATATTCTGACCGAAAAGATTGACCATGAATATCGCGCCGGTGACATGATTCCTTCCGAGCGAGAACTTTCGGAGCGCTATGGTCTCTCCCGCACTACGGTACGTCTGGCTCTGCAGGAACTGGAGCGTTTAGGACTGGTGGTTCGGCAGCACGGTCGCGGTACCTTTGTGACCGACCGTTCGGCAAAGGCAACCAATCTTATGCAGTCCTACAGCTTTACCGAGCAGATGCGCGCGATGGGTCGCGACCCCGAGACCACGATTCTCGAGTTTTGCGAGATGGAGGCCGATAAGAATCTGGCCGAGCATATGGGATTGCGTATCGGTGATCGCATTTTTAAGCTTAAGCGCCTTCGTTCTGCCGACAACATGCCCATGATGGTCGAACGCAGCTATCTACCGGTTCGTCAATTTCTGTCCCTAAAGCGACCGCTGCTGGAGCGCAAGCCGCTTTACGATGTGATTGAGCAAGACTTTCAGCAAAAGATACGCGTGGCTGAAGAGGAGTTCTATGCGAGCATAGCCCGTCCCACCGACGCCCACCTTTTGGGAATTGTCGAGGGCTCGCCTGTGCTCGATTTGGTCAGGACTACGTATAACGAGTCAAACGAGGTTGTGGAGTATACACTCTCGGTTGCTCGTGCCGATCAGTTTAAATACAAGGTTTACCACCAGCGTAGCAACTAGTGTCCGCATCGTTTCCATATGGTGATTCTTTGCATTTAACTGGTTACTACCAGATAACCAACCGAAGTGTATAATTGCACGTCAGAGGATTACTTCTAGAGAGAGGTATTAGAAATGTTCGAGAAGAGTGTCGAGGAGCTCACCGAGCTCGGCGCCCAGATCACCACGGCCGAGATTGCTCAGCAGCCCGAGCTTTGGCGTGATACGCTCAACATCTATCGCGAGAACAAGGAGGCCATCGAGGCCTTCCTGGCCGAGGCTCGCGCTATGGGCGAGGGTCGTCTGTCCGTTGTCTTCACCGGTGCCGGTACGTCCGACTACGTTGGCGATACCTGCGCCCCGTACCTGCGTCACGCTGGCAACACTGATCTCTACGACTTTAAGCCCATCGCCACGACCGACATCGTGAGCGCCCCGCGCGACTTCCTGCGAGCCGAGGATCCCACGCTCGTGGTTTCCTTTGCCCGTTCTGGCAACAGCCCCGAGAGCCTTGCCGCCGTTGCCGTTGCCAAGGAGCTCGTCCGCAACGTCAAGTTCCTCAACATCACCTGCGCTCCTGAGGGCAAGCTCGCCGTCGAGTCTGCCGATGATCCCAATGCGCTGACGCTGCTCATTCCGCGCGCCAACGACAAGGGCTTCGCCATGACTGGCTCTTATTCCTGCATGACCCTGCTCTCCACCCTTATTTTCGACACTGCCTCTGACGAGCAGAAGGCCGAGTGGGTCGAGACGATTGCCAAGATGGGCGAGGAGGTCATCTCTCGTGAGTCTGAGATCGCCGATTACCTGGCTGGCGACTTCAACCGCGTGACCTACTTGGGTTCTGGCTCCTTTGGTGGCCTTGCCCAGGAGAGCCAGCTCAAGATCCTCGAGCTCGCTCACGGTCTGGTCGCTACTTCCTACGACACCTCCATGGGCTATCGTCACGGACCCAAGTCCTTCGTCGACGATAAGACGCTCGTCTTCGTGTTCGTCAACAACGACGCCTACACCCGTCAGTACGACATCGACATCCTCAACGAGATCGGTGGCGACGAAATCGCTCAGCACACCATCGCCGTTCAGCAGGAAGGTGCTACCGTCTATGAGGGTGAGTCCTTCACCTTTAAGGGCTACGAAGCGCTTCCCGAGGGCTACCTCGCTCTGCCGTTCGTGATGTTTGCCCAGGCCATCAGCCTGCTCAACTCCGTGCGCGTGGGCAACACGCCCGATACGCCGAGCCCCACCGGCACGGTCAACCGCGTGGTCAAGGGCGTGACGATTCACCCCTTCACCGCTTAATCGCGTCCCTCTGTAAGGGCGCCCGTCCGCTCATAACGGCGGGCGGGCGCTTTTTGTTTTACCTGAGCTGGGTATAGCATCACCACAGTCAACTGCTTTAGAAGCAAGGAGTGCATATGAGCACGTACGCAATTAAGGCTGACAAGTTCTTCTTGCCGGCAGGCCCGCAACTGGGCGGCTATCTTATGGTCGAGGATGGCGTCTTTGGCGCCTGGCAGGCCGACGAGCCCTCTTGCGAGATTAAGGACTACACGGGGTCGTGGATCGCACCGGGTATGGTCGATACTCACATCCATGGCTTCTACAACCACTCAACTACCGATAATGATCCCGTGGGCATCGATATCAGCTCGACCGAGCTCGCCCGTCGCGGTACCACCAGCTGGCTGCCCACGACGTTCACCGATGGCGTCGAGCAGATCAAGGACGCCTGCGCCGCCATCGCTCAGGCGGACGAGGGTCGCGGCCCCGACTTCTGCGGTGCTCGCATTCAGGGCATCTACCTGGAGGGCCCCTTCTTTACCATGAAGCACGTGGGCGCGCAGAACCCCGCTTATCTTATCGATCCCTCCGAGGAGATCTTTGATCAGTGGCAGGAGGCTGCGGGTGGTCGCATCGTCAAGAGCGCCATGGCGGCCGAGCGCGACGGTGCCGCTGCTTATGCGGCTGCTCTGAACGCCAAGGGTGTGGTGACCAGCATCGGTCACTCCGACGCCACCTACGATGAGTGCATCGCTGCCATCAACGCCGGTGCCAGCTGCTTTACGCATACCTATAACGGCCAGCGCGGGCTGCATCACCGTGAGCCCGGTGTCGTGGGCGCTGCCATGTCCACGCCCGAGACCTACGCCGAGATCATCTGTGACGGCAAGCACGTTAACCCTGCTGCCATCAAGGCGCTGCTGCAGGCCAAGGGCTGGCAGCACACGGTGCTCATTACCGACTGCCTGGGTTGCGGCGGCATGCCCGAGGGCAGCTACACCAGTGGTGGCATGGACGTCATCATGAAGGACAACCTGTGCTGGCTCGCCGACGGCAAGAGCATTGCCGGCTCGGTGCTCACGCTTGCCCAGGGCGTCAAGAACATCGTCGACTGGGGCATCGCCAGCGCCGATATCGCCATTCGCATGGCAACCGAGGTGCCGGCTCGCTCTGCGCACATCGAGGATAAGTGCGGCAGCATCATGCCAGGTCGCGACGCCGACTTTGTCGTGTTCGACCATGAGCTCACCCTCGTCGAGACGTATGTTGGCGGTCAGAGCGTCGGCAACGCCTTTACCGAGTAACGATAGAAAAAACGGCGGGCCCGAATCTGCTCGGACCCGCCGTATGGGTTAAACGCTCAAAAGCACCTTTACAGTTACAGCTTGTTAGCGATCTTCTTTGCCGTGCGCTTGACGCCGGCCATCAGGCCTCCTGCAGGATGCTCCTTCTCGTAGGCTAGACGCTTCTCGCGCTTGGCATACTCTTCGACGATGATGTCGCCGTACTCGTCTTCGATCTTGTCGAAGAAGTCGACGGCGCCCTTAATATCTTCAGCGGTCGGGTGTCCCTTTTGGACACCGCCGGTGAGTTTGAACGGCCCCCACGTATCAAAGCCGGGGCAGCCGTAGACCTCCATAAAGATGGCCTGCCTCATGCGGCAGATACCATCGATATCCTTGCCGTACCACTTGTTTTTGCCACCGTAGGTCATAAGGCCAAACACCTTGTCCTGCGGCTGCAGCACGTTCGTGAGCACGCGTGCCATGTCCTTGTCGATCTCGGAGTAATAGATGCCCGTGGCGACGCCAATCAGATGGTATTCGTGCAGGTCGGGGTACTCGTTTTTGCCAAGCGCCTTGACGTCGAGGGTATCGATTTCGGGGTGCGCCTCGACGATGGCGTCCACGAGCTTTTTCGTATTGCCGTGGTGGCGCGAGGCATAGAGGATGATGGTTCGCATAAGAAGGCCTTTCAGCTGTAATTGCATCAATGTCTGTATGGTGCCCCGTTGCATGCCTGGGATACCGGATGCATCGGTGAACGTGCGGGTTTGTCCTTTGGTCAGGGCCGAGACAGGTACTTGCGAGCAAAAGCAGTTGTTCGAAAGGATGGGCAATGGAATACGCTCTCTCTAACGATTCGATTTCTATTAAGGTGTCCACGGCTGGTGGTTCGTTTACCTCGATTGAGGCTGGAGGTCGCGAGTACTTGTGGCAGGGCGATCCCGCCGTGTGGTCCGGCCAAGCACCGATTTGCTTCCCGATTTGCGGAGGCTTGCGCGACAACAGCGCCATGACGTTTGCCGGGCATCATGTAAAGCTCGCTCGCCACGGGTTTGCGCGCAAACAGGAGTGGAAACTGCTGAGCCAGAGCGAGAACGAGCTGGCGATGTGCCTGGCTTCCGAGGATAACGCCGCGCTGCTGAGCGATTATCCGTACCCGTTTAAGCTTGTCGCTCGTTATACGCTCGAGGACGCTGCTGTGCGCGTCTCCTATGAGGTGACCAACGAGGGAACCGAGGACATGCCGTTCTTTATCGGCGGTCATCCCGGCTTTAGGTGTCCGCTCGATGAGGGCGAGTCCTATACGGACTACGAGCTGCGCTTTGAGAAGGATGAGGCTGCGGAGCTCTGCACCGCCGTTCCTTCGACTGGCTTGATTGATGTGGACAGGCGCTCCAAGAACCCCATGGTTGGAAAGACGCTGCCTCTGTCACATGAGCTCTTCGATTTTGCGGAGACCATCTTTGACGTGCTCGAGAGCCGTCAGGTCACGCTTTCCAAAAAGGGCGAGGACAAGGGCGTCCGCCTGAGCTTTGAGGGCTTCCCATATCTCATTGTGTGGAGCAAGCCCGAGGGCGATTTTGTGGCAGTTGAACCCTGGGGCGGCCTTTCGACCTGCTCCGATGAGGACGACGTGCTTGAGCACAAGCGCGGCTGCCTTATCGCCAAGCCCAAGGAGACCGTCGTTCGCTCGTTCACGATTGAGATTCTGTAATTCCGTTTTGTCGACTCGTATCGCGAGGCACAAGGAGCCTGCGAGATAAGGAGCTAAAAATGATCCTCACCGTTACGATGAACCCGTCTGTCGATACGCGCTATCAGCTCGATGAACTCGTCATCGACGACGTCAACCGCGTGACACCCGAAAAGACCGCCGGCGGCAAGGGCCTTAACGTTGCCCGCGTCCTGGGCCAGCTGGGCGACGACGTTGTGGCAACCGGCCTGCTTGGTGGTCATATGGGCGCCTATATGGAAGAGCTCATGGACGCCAACGGTATTAACAACGACTTTGTGCCCATCAAGGGCGAGACCCGCATCTGCCTCAATATCCTTCATGCCGGCAACCAGACCGAGCTGCTCGAGAGCGGCCCGACGATTGCCCCCGAGGAGCTCGATGCCTTTACCGCCAAGTTTACCGAGCTTGCGAGCAAGGCCGACGTTGTCACCATCTCGGGTTCGCTGCCCCGCGGTGTCGAGGCAGACTACTATGCCAAGATCACGGGCATTGCCGAGAACGCCGGCGCCAAGGTGCTGCTCGATACCTCGGGCGCTTCGCTCGAGGCCGCCCTTAAGTCCGAAATTAAACCCGAGCTGGTCAAGCCTAACCTGACCGAGATCAACGGCCTTCTGGGCACGAGCTTTACCACCGACGATGTGGACGAGCTCCGCGCCGCGCTCGCCTCTGATGCCCGCTTCTCCGATATCCCCTGGGTCGTCGTGTCCATGGGCGCTGCCGGTTCCGTTGGCTTCCACAATGGTCGTGCGTTCCGCGCAAAGACGCCCGATATCCCTGCCGTTAACGCAACAGGCTCTGGCGACTCCACTATCGCAGGCTTCGCGCATGCCATCGCTGCTGGCGCAGACGACGAGACGGTGCTGCGTACCGCCAACACTTGTGGCAAGCTCAACGCCATGGATCCTATGACCGGCCATCTGGTTATGGACCGTTGGGACGAGGTCTACAACGGCGTTGTCGTGACCGAGCTGTAAGGGCTTGGGCGTCGGTCCCGGCATCGCTTGCTAGCTCATGTCGACGACAAGTGCGATAGCATTATGTCGGGGCGCGACGCCGACGTTGTCGTGTTCAATCCCGACCTTACCCTAGCCGAGACGTATGTGGGTGGCAACAGCGTCGGTAACGCGTTTATCGAGTAGCCGCCAAAGGAACGATCCGAGAGGGGATTTAGATGATTTACGGTGCACTGGGCGATATCGAGGAGTATCGCGGAATGCTCAAGGGCCTCGATGTACTGATCGACTGGCTCGAGGAGAACGACCCGGCGGAGCTCGAGGTCGGCAGCCATCCGATTCTGGGCGACAAGGTCTATGCGAACGTCATGGCTCCCACGACGCGTCCCGAGGCCGAGGCTCACTATGAGACGCATCAGCGCTATCACGACTTGCAGATCGACGTCGAGGGTCGCGAGGCCTTTAAGGTTGCCACGGGCAGCCTGACGCTGGTTCAGGAGTTTGACGAGAAGGATGACTACGATCTGGTCGATTCCGACGCCTCGATCGCCGGCGACCTTGCTGACGACAAGTTTGCACTGTTCGTTGCCGGCGAGCCTCACATGCCCACGCTCGAGTTCCCGGGCGATGGCGCGCAGCCGGTCAAGAAGATCTGCTTTAAGCTGCTTGCAGATGCTTACTGGGAGGAGTAGCGAGCTACTCGGCTGAGTTGTTCGTATGCTGGCGTGATTCCATTGAGGGGCGCGCTTGAGCCCCGTTAATCGCGGTTCCCTTGGGGATTGCGGTTGGCGGGGCTTGTTTGTTGAGTAGGGGAGTTGCCGGCGGCGTTGTGCTTGGATTTATTTGCGAAGAACATCGGCTAGCCGCAGGATTGAAATCATCGACCGATAAGTGAGTTCCACTTTTTCGCCCGCAAGCAGTCGTTTCGAGCCAATCTCATCTAGCCCCACAAGCCGAGAAAACAGCGGGCCGCTCATCGTGCCCTCGTCAATTGATTCCCTTATGGTCTTCAAAACGTCCGTATCATGAAGCGATGCCGAGCTGTAGGGGGCAACACGAGCGGAACTCTCAATTAACGACGAGACAAAAGGATGGAGATGCTTTGGACATAGTCCATCAAACACCACATCCCCATTGTCGTTCGAGCCGACCAGGCGCCAAGTATAATGATCGACCCAGTCATCTCCGTCATATATGGTGTCCATGAGCAACTTCCCGTCTAGAGAGAGAAACCTATTTGGACATCGGGGCGCAAGACCGCAATCCATATCGGGCCTGCAGCAGCTCCAACCCAACGCACCACATAGGTTCCCTTTCGTACATGTGTATCAATCTGCCCCGAAATGCCGGTGAATGCAATTCCAGACCCGTTTGTCGGATAGCAATCGACGTATTTTTGTTTTACGCTCACAACCTTATATAGATATATCGTTCCAGCAAAAGAGAAGGGATCGTGACTATTTTAGATCTATATGGCCAATTCGAGCCCTCACCATGGCAATTGTTGCAGCTGGGTTTCTTTTCATTAATATTTCACTTTGGTAAATCCCCGCCCCTAAGCATTAAACCCGAAGTCCACCGAGTGGGTCGCTGTTGACGTGGCGATGCTTGGATTGGCACACACGCACTCAAAATAGGCAACAAAAAAGCCGCCCGAAGGCGGCTATCTTGTGCAATGGAGCCAGCGACCGGGCTCGAACCGGTGACCCCCGCTTTACGAGAGCGGTGCTCTACCAACTGAGCTACGCTGGCGGCCATATGGTGACGCAACTGAGGCGTCAACGGCTGTCTATGATACGGGACATCGCAAATCCGCGCAAGTGCTCTGACGGCTTTTCTCACTTTAAATGCACTAATATTGGAGACGCGATGTCTTGCTCTTACGGGTCTCAAGCAGAATGGGGCAGCGATGGCTCAACCCAAGATTCTTCTCACACGCATTGATGATCGGTTTATTTACGGGCAAGACGTTGAGCTGTGGAATGAGGCGGTTGGTTCCAACCTCGTCCTGATCGTTAACGACGAGATTGCGGCGGATTCGCGCAAGTGGGCGCCTATGAGGGTCGCGGCGCCCGAGGGCGTGTGGACACGGTTTTTCTCGGTACAAAGGACTATCGACATCATTCATACCGCAACGCCGCGTCAATGGATTCTGATCATGGTGGCGTCGCCCGCGGATGCGCTCGCGCTGGTCAAGGGTGGTGTGCCGATCACCAAGATTAGCATTGGCCATATGCAGGCTGGGGAGGGCAGACGCCCCGCAACACCCGCAGTTGCCGTAGACGAGGCAGATGCCACCGCCCTCAAAGAGCTGCAAAAGCTCGGCATAGAACTGGAAATCCGCTATCTCCCCAGCTCCAATCCCGACCCCATCCAGCTAGTCATTTAAGAACGTCCCCAATGACTAGGTAGCAAAACGCCCGTCGGCGGTGGTGTCGGCGGGCGTTACTGTGCGATATGTCGCGCTGTGGGCTTAGTGCCTCATAAAGTGGTATTCGATCACATTGCTGTAGGGGTGACCCGGGCCCACGATGCCCTGCGGGAACAGCGGCTGGTGCGGCGTGTCGGGGTACATCTCGGCCTCGAGGGCAAAGCCGGCGCCCCAGCCGTAGTTGGCATCGTCCTTGGCGTGCTCGTCGCCCAGCCAGTTGCCGGTGTAGAGCTGCACGCCCGGTGCGGTGGTGTAGTAGTCCAGCTCGCGACCGGTCCACATCTCCTCGACATGCAGGGCGCGGCGCAGGTTGCGACCGTACTTATAGTCATCGATGCACAGGCAGTGGTCGTAGCCGCGTGCCTGCTTAATCTGTGGATCGTCGGCCTCCATGCCAGGCGCGACGGGGCGCAGCTCACGGAAGTCAAACGGCGTGCCCTCGACCGGAGCAATCTCGCCGGTGGGGATGTTCTGCTCGTTGATGGGCAGGTAGTGGGCGGCGTTGGCAACAAAGAAGTGCTCGCAGTCCATGCCGGCGTTATGGCCGGCAAGGTTAAAGTACGTGTGGTTGGTCATGGACACGTAGGTGGCGCGGTCGCTCTCGCAGCCGTATTCGATACGGAAGCAGCCGGTGCGCGTCACGGTAAACGCGGCCGTAAAGGTGCGGTTGCCGGGAAGACCCAGCTCACCGTCCTCAAGCGAGGTGGTCATGCGCACGGCATTGTGGACCTCGTCGAGCTCAACGTCCCACACGCGCTTGTGCAGGCCGTGCTCAAGGTCGCTGTGCAGGTTGTTGACGCCCTCGTTGGCCGGCATATGCCAGTCCGTGCCGGCGATGGTGATCGTGGCACCCGCAGTGCGGTTGGCCACGGGGCCGATGGTCGCGCCAAAGCAGGCGGGGTTGTCAAAGTAATCCTCGAGCTTATCGAAGCCCAGCACCACATCGCGCACGTTGCCGGGGATGTCGGGCACGTCGATGCCCAGCACGGTGGCGCCAAAGTCCATAATGCGAACGCAGATCTCGGGCCCGTTGAGGGTGTAACGATGAACGGGGGTGCCGCACGGCGCGGTGCCGAAAAGCTCGGAAGTGATCATTTGGTTCCTAACATCGAGGTATTTCCGACAAACTGTAGCGCGAACAGGCGAGATTATCACTACACCTCACTAAAGCAGGGGGTATTTTTCTCAAAAAAGTGATGATTGATTTACTGTGGACAAACAAAAAGAAACCCGCCGGGATGCGACGGGTTTCTTCCACAGGGGATATGTGGCAATCAGTTAGGCGTTTGCCTTTGCGGACTCGGCTTCCTTGGCAGCCTTGAGGTCCTCCTCGGTAAACTTGCCGGTGGTGAGCGGCGAGAGGGTGCACTTGTCCTGCTTCGCGTACTCGATGTTACGAGCGATCATCTGCTTGCGATACCAAGCAAAGAGCGCGACGTACACGGCGATGGCAACGACAGTGGCGATGATCATGGTCACATCGCCCGTGGTCGCCTTGCCCACGAAGAAGGCCAGGAACTTCTCGACAGGTCCTTCCATGGTGGTCTGAGAGATCAGGCCGGTAACGCCATCGGGGAAAGCGCCGACAGTCTTAGCGGTAAAGGTAACGAAATCGGCGACGAGGGTGCCAGCGCCCAGGAAGACGGGCAGCAGGACAGCACCAATGACGACCATGCGGATCACGCGGCCGCGGGTGACAACGAGCAGTGCCGGCGTCAGACCCATGGCGATGATGCCACCGAGCGGCAGCAGGCCGTTCCAAGTGCCAGTCGGGGAGAAGGGGAAGGGAACGTTGGCGAGCAGCAGTGCCTCACCCAGCATGACGGGGGCAAGGATGTTGGCAGCAGCCCAGATCTCGGCGCGGCCGGCGATGAAGGGCCAGTCGAGACCGACGTTGAGGGTGCGGCCCTGGAGCCACTTGCTGTTGTTGGCAAAGTCGGAGATGCCCTGAGACAGCGGCTCGACGGCTGCGATGAACCAAGAACCGATCATGGAGAACAGCTCAAGGCAGGTTGCGGCGGTAAAGGCGAGCGTGCAGATCTGCTGCGGGGTCTGGTGCGAAAGAAGGCCGACGAAGACGCCCAGGTAGATACCAATAGCAAACTTGGAGCCTCAGAAGCCGATCATGTTGTTGAGCTTGGCAGCGTCGAAGTCGTACTTATCGAGGAAGGGGAGCACCTTGTCGATGATCTTGTTGAGCAGCATGGCCAGCGGGTTCATCATGTAGTTCATGTGAGTCGTGGTCATGGGGTTCTCCTCGGGAGCACCCAAAAGATCGTTGAACGTGGGCTTCATAAGGTCGGAGTTCATGATCTTCATGACGCCGACGAAGACGACGAGCAGCGTGGCGACAACAATGTTGGCACCAAAATAGATGCAGGCAAGGCCGACGAAGGCGAGGTGCCAGACGTCAAAGATGTCGACGTCGATGGTGTTGGTCTTGGCGAGCACGATCATCACGATGTTGACGATGACGAGTACCATCAGGAAGTACAGCGTGTAGGGAGAACCCCAGGTGATGGTGGCCAGCGGTGCCCAACCCACGTCGGTGACGGTGAGCTGAAGGCCGGTGGACTCAACGAACGTCGTCATGGCGCTCGAGAAGGCCGTCGTCAGAATGTTGATGATGGCACCAATACCGGTAATGGCGATACCGAGCTTAAGGCCGCCCTCGAGGGCCTTAGTAAACTTAACTTTGAAGAGTAGGGCAATAACCGTCAAAACGATGGTCATCATAGGGGCTGCGCCAAGGTCGATCAGCGGCTGAAAGACGGCATTAGCAAACCCGATTACTGCGTCCATGTCTCCCTCTTTCCTAAAAGAGAATTTCCTTTTCCGTATGTTGCCTTAAAAAGGAAGATGCCGTTCCCGGTCGTCATCTTCCTTAAAGCCAAAGATTGTGCAGAGCGAAGCTGCAAAAGATTAGTTGAGACCCTTTTCCTTGATAATGGCCTCAATCTTGTCGTAAACCGGCTTAGCCATAGCAGGCATGCGATAGAGGATCGGGCCGGCGTCGACGATCGGGGTCTTAACCTCAAAGCCAAAATCGGTCTTGGCGATCTGGGCGAAGATGTCGTACTGAGAGAGCATCTCCTCGTTGACGTCCTTGATCATCACGGCGTCGCAGTGCAGGTTGTAGCCGCGATTCTTGAACTCGGACTCGATGGCGTCCTTGATCTGGTGGCTGGAGTTAACACCGGCGCCACAAGCTGCGAGAACCTTAATCATGATGAATTCCTTTCTCTATGCGGGTTATTCCGCGGATTCCTAAGGGTAGTTGGCTAGTCGGCAGGAAAGTTGTCGACCAAGAACTGGTAGATGGCCTTGGCGTCGGTCATGGAGAACAGCTCCTTGACACGATCGGTGCCAAGAGCGTTAACGAAGTCCATGATCTTGGCGAGGATGCCCACCTGGGCCTCCTTGTCGTCGTTGAGGATCATGAACAGGAACGAGACGGGGAAGGTCTGCGAGGGGTCGATCATGGAGTGCCACTCGACGGGGGTCGTCAGCTTGACGGGGACGATGCGACGGGTGTGAACGAACTCGACCTCGGTGTGAGGAACGGCAAAGCTGGGCAACTCGGGGTCGACGACAGACATATCCATGCCGGTGGGGTAGCCCTTTTCGCGCTCGATGATGTTCTCGAGAAACGCGGGCGCCACATAGTTTTTTAGTGACAGCTTATTGGCGATCTCGGTAAAGACCTCTTCTTGCGTGGTGCGGTCGCAAACAAACACGGTGTCTTCGAAGAACAGATTGCTCTCTGCGGACATGTCTGCAACTCCTTCCATTCCGTGCAGATCGAACATGTTCGAATCTGTTTGTTTAAGTCCCTAAATATTTAAGTAAAAGAGAACTAGTGTGTCAATCTGTTTTCAATTGTTCGGTAAAGTTCAATTTGCTTAATTGAGGCGCATTGGATTGAAATGATTTTAAAAGAGCAGCTATTTGCCCATTTTTTGTCGGTCTCTTGGCGTCGAAATAATTCGTCGTTCTACGTTTGGCACCGAGTTTTCTACCGTTCACCGGGAAAAATCGACCGTTTAGGGTGAGTGAGCATAAATGTTCGATTACTATAACTGCGAACAAAATCACTCAAAGGAGTAAAAATGATCAAGGCGGAGCGTCAAGATAAGGTTCGTCAGCTGCTCGAGGAGCAGGGCACGGTCTCGGTTAAAGAGATTTCTGATGCGCTATGTGTCTCGGACATGACGGTCCGCCGCGATCTTGAGGAGCTCGCGAGCCTAGGCGAGATCGAGCGCGTGCATGGCGGAGCCCGTAGTGCACAGGGCCGTCCCCACGCTATGCTGCGCCATGAGTACTCGCACAGCGAAAAACGCACCAAGCATGCCGAGGAAAAGCTGCAGATTGCGCGTCGTGCTGTGGAGCTTATCGAGGAAGGCTCGACCATCTTTTTGGGCACGGGCACCACGGTTGAGCAGATGGCCTCGATGCTGCCGGCGTTTCGCCTGCGCATTGTGACCAATTCGCTTTCGGTGTTTAACCTGCTCGAGGCGCGCGAAGACTGCGACCTGTGCCTCGTGGGCGGTATGTACCGTCGCCGCACCGCCGCTTTTGTGGGGCCAACGGCCGAGGATACTCTGCGTGCGTTGGGTATCGATGCGGCGTTTATCGGCGCCAACGGCATTCTGGATGGCGACGTGTCTACGTCTAATATGGATGAGGGTCGTATCCAGCAGCTCGCCTTTAGCAAGGCCGACTCGCGCTATCTGATCGCCGACTCCAGCAAGATCGGCAAGCGCGACTTCTACACCTTCTGCCGCCTGGACAATTTGGACGCCGTGGTATGCGAGCCGGGTATTGCCGCCGAGGATCGTACCACCATCGAGGAACACACACGGATCATCTGCTAGCTAACGCTGCAGGCGAGGTAGTCATTGGGGACGTTCTTAAACGACTTGTCATTGGGTACAGTCTTGGTGCGCTCCGTTTGTCGTCCCGTTCGATTTTTGCTCGGTGGGTATACTTCCTTTCGCATTAAACGCCGGACTGAGGAGGTATCCAAATGCCGGATAACGGGTCAATACAAAAAAGAGGCGCGCACGAGATGGCTCATGGGCGTCCTGTCCAGATAACCGAGCACACGACGGTAACCGAGCTGCAGCCCAGTCTGTCCGATGTCGTGTGCGCAAACAAAAAGCTGCAGATTGGCTTTATCGTTGCGCTCGTGGTGCTGGCGCTGCTGTCGGGCTGTGTGGCTCGTCCGCATTTCGCCGATACCAAAACTTGGGACTCCACCATCGAGGTCATCGATCAAAAGAAAGGAAACGTACTGGCGCTCACGACCTCGTGCGTGGCGCTGTCTGCGGGCATTACCGCGCTGCCGGGTGATACGGGAACGCCGGTTGCCGAGCAGCTCGCGCAGCTTTCAGGCAACCTTGGTATCGTGCTTGCCGTGCTATACCTAGAGAAATATTTGCTCACGATTTTGTGGTCGGTTGGCCTGGGCATCTTAATCCCGTTTGCGTTGGCGCTCTTTGCGGTGTCGCTCGGCATTCACGGGCGCTGGAGCACGAGCGCTGTCCTGCGCCGTGTGGCGACGCGCGTGCTGGTGGTTGCCGTGATCGGCATGGCGCTCGTGCCCGCGAGCGTATGGGTGTCGCAGAAGGTCGATGAAACGTATCGCGTAAGTATTGAGCAAGCTGAGCAAAAGGCTGCGGACGCTGCGGACGCGGCCGACACCACGGACAAGTCAGCCGAGACCAGCTCAAAATCGAACAAGAAAAAGTCCGAGGCCACGGAGTCAAAAAACGTGCTCGAGCAGCTGACCGACGGGGCCTCGAGCCTGGTCACGTCGGTAACCAGTGGTGCCAAGCAGATGACCGACGGGATCGTGCAGCAGGTAACCGACCTCATCGAAGGCGTCATCGTGATGATCGTGACCTCGTGTGTGATTCCTCTACTGGTGCTCGTGGCGTTCCTATGGCTAGGACACGTGCTGCTGGGGATCGATATCTCCGGCCCTGCGAACTATCTGACTGGTCGTTTCTTGAGCGCTCCGTCCAAACATGCCAAAAAGAGCGGGCAGTCTGAGTAGGCGGCAATGCGATTTTTGGAAGATCAACCGCAAGAAGGGCGGCCGAGACACGTTCTCGGCCGCCCTTTTGTTTGTTGAACACGTGGTCGCTACGTCCGCGCCCGGTCCAAACGGTCGGCAATCATTCGTAAACGGTATTTGTTCAAAAAAGAACAAAGATAAACAAATAATGGTTGCAGTCGGTGTTCGAATGTGTTCAAATAAACATGAACAGTGAAGAACCGCACATTCAGATGCCCGGACCTGAACGCGATTCAACACTT
>CATVZP010000029.1 GCA_958348565.1 uncultured Collinsella sp.
CGGGTGGTTTAAAGCTGGCCGCTGCGCGGCCAGCAGACTAAAGTCTTGAACAAAAGGGCGACCGAGAACGTGTCTCGGCCGCCCTTCGGCGGTATTCCCCGGTATATACAGCTGTTTTAGCTACTCGGACTGCCCGCCCTTTTTGGCGTGCTTGGAAGGAGCACTCAAGAAACGGCCCGTCAAATAGTTCGCCGGGCCGGAAATATCGATCCCCAGCAGCACGTGTCCTAGCCATAGGAACGCCACGAGCACCAGCAGCGGGATAACGCACGAGGTCACGATCATCACGATGACGCCTTCAATCAGATCGGTCACCTGCCGCACGATCTCATCGGTCATCTGCTTGGCGCCGCTGGTCACCGACGTAACAAGGCTCGATGCCCCATCAGTCAACTGCTCGAGCACGTTTTTGGACTCCGTGGCCTCGGATTTTTTCTTGTTCGATTTTGAGCTGGTCTCGGCTGACTTGTCCGTGGTGTCGGCCGCGTCCGCAGCGTCCGCAGCCTTTTGCTCAGCTTGCTCAATACTTACGCGATACGTTTCATCGACCTTCTGCGACACCCATACGCTCGCGGGCACGAGCGCCATGCCGATCACGGCAACCACCAGCACGCGCGTCGCCACACGGCGCAGGACAGCGCTCGTGCTCCAGCGCCCGTGAATGCCGAGCGACACCGCAAAGAGCGCCAACGCAAACGGGATTAAGATGCCCAGGCCAACCGACCACAAAATCGTGAGCAAATATTTCTCTAGGTATAGCACGGCAAGCACGATACCAAGGTTGCCTGAAAGCTGCGCGAGCTGCTCGGCAACCGGCGTTCCCGTATCACCCGGCAGCGCGGTAATGCCCGCAGACAGCGCCACGCACGAGGTCGTGAGCGCCAGTACGTTTCCTTTCTTTTGATCGATGACCTCGATGGTGGAGTCCCAAGTTTTGGTATCGGCGAAATGCGGACGAGCCACACAGCCCGACAGCAGCGCCAGCACCACGAGCGCAACGATAAAGCCAATCTGCAGCTTTTTGTTTGCGCACACGACATCGGACAGACTGGGCTGCAGCTCGGTTACCGTCGTGTGCTCGGTTATCTGGACAGGACGCCCATGAGCCATCTCGTGCGCGCCTCTTTTTTGTATTGACCCGTTATCCGGCATTTGGATACCTCCTCAGTCCGGCGTTTAATGCGAAAGGAAGTATACCCACCGAGCAAAAATCGAACGGGAGGACGAACGGAGCGCACCAAGACTGTCCCCAATGACTAGTCGTTTAAGAACGTCCCCAATGACTATATTTCACCGCAACTTGGAGGAGGACAGAAAAAGCCCTGCCGCGGGTAGCGGCAGAGCTTTTGGAAGGGGACTTGGTTGTGAGGGCTCGTTAGGCGAGCTTGGCCTCGAGCTCGGCAATGCGCTTGTAGGCATCGATGGTAAAGCGGGCCTGCTTCTCCAGGATCATAGTGGTCATGAGAGTGTCCTGAGCGTGAGCCATGATGAAGGTCATCTCCATCTCGCCACCGCCGGCCTCCTGCGAAAGCAGCTTGGTCTGCGTGTCGTGGGCACCGATGAGCGCATCGCTGGCATCCTTGTGCAGCTGCTCGGCCTTCTCAAAGTCACCCTCGCGAGCAGCATCGAGCGCTGCAAGCAGATCGGTCTGGGCGTCACCTGCGTATGCGACGATCTCGAATCCAACCATCGAGATTTCTTCTTTGGTTGCCATGTTGCGTTCCTTTCACATATGAACCAATGGAGAGCATCGCGTCCGGGCATACGCGCTGCGTTGTGTATGACAGAAACAATAACATTCAAACAAAAAAGAACAGCGCAAAACGTAATTTCGAGCTATGAACGGTCACTTTTCGACCGTGAACGGTTTTTAAACCAATTTAAACAATATCGAACACAATTAGCGGAAACCCAAACAGACCCGCGCCCTAGCGTACATCGCGCACCGTATCGCCCTCGACGAGCACGCCCGGAAACAGCATGTGCTCCACACCGGGTTCAACGCCCTCGGCGCCGGCAATCTTGTCAACCGCCCACATGCCGACGCGCTTGTTGTCAAAGCGCACCGTGGTCAAGCGACAATCGGGCACGATATCGCCCAGGCTGTCATCAACACCCACCACGCTCACGTCCTGGGGCACGCACTTCCCGCGCGACTCGAGCCCACGGATGCAGCCATATGCCATGGCATCGTTGGAGGCATAAATGGCCGTGCAGGTCGGATCATCCGCAAGCGCCTGGCCGGCAGCATATCCACTCTGCGCCGTCCAGTCGCCACGCACGAGCTGCGGGGGCTCAATGCCATGCGCACGCAATGTCTCACGCCAGCCTTCCTCGCGCCGCATGCCCGAAAGCGAGCGCTCGGGACACGAGATAAAGTGCACAGTCTTGTGTCCCTGCCCCAGCAAATACTCGACCACCTGGCGCGAACAATCGAACTGGTCGTTATCGACCGTTGAACAGAGCGGGTGCTCCAACATCGTAACGAGCACCGTCTGCATGCCGGGCAGCGGCTCGAAGGTTCCAAAGTCCGCCGGCATGCGGTTCATAATCACAACCATGCCATCCACCGGCAGTGCGCTCATGCGCGACGATGCGCTCTCGAGGGTATACGGATGCCCGTCTACTTTAGTGAGGGTGATGGCATAGCCATGTTTGTCGGCCGCTGCGGCAAAGCCCTCCATACGGTCGAGATTGCCGGTGCCGGTAATGTTGAACATGGCGACGCCGACGGTCTTAAACTTGCCACGGCGCAACGATCGACCGGCAAAATTGGGGCGATACCCCAGCTCGCGCATGGCGGCACGCACGCGTTCCTTGGTCTCGGGGCGCACGCTGGGCGAATCGTGCACCGTACGCGAGACTGTCTGCTCCGAGACGCCCGCGAGGCGCGCTACGTCTTTGACGGATACCGATTTTTTAACAGCGGCCATAGGTCGATCTTTCTATGTCAACGATGCCATTGGTGGCACCTTGCGCAGTCAAATGAAACGTCTTCAAGTATATCCAACGCCTCCCCCACCATACGCTCACCACCCAAAACCTACCGTTCACCGACATTTTTGCTTCCCCGAACGGCTTTTGTCTACCAAATGTTAACGTTGCCATTGCGCAAACACAGAGCCACCGGGCGGCTCAAACGTTTACGCATAAGGAATCGACGGTTCGCAGGCACAGGAACCACCGGTTCGCGTCTTTTTTTGTGTCGCAAAATGGCAACGTCAACATTTTGGCAACCGAACGCCAAAAGCTACCATCGTTGCTAACCCACCGACTCTTAGGAGCATTGCATGGAGCAACTCATCGCCACCATCGAAAAAGGCCAGCCCTTTTTCAACGCGATCGCCCGCAACAAGTACCTCAAGGCGATTCGCGACGGCTTTATCTCCGTCATCCCCATCATCATCTTCTCGTCCATCTTCTGCCTGGTAGCCTCGGTCCCCAACATCTGGGGTTTCTACTGGCCCGATGACATCAACAACGCCCTGTGGAAATGCTACAACTACTCCATGGGCATCCTGGCCATCGCCTGCGCCGCCACCACGGCCAAGCACTTCGCCGACGCCCAGAACCGCGATCTACCCAAGAACAACCAGATCAACTTCATCTCGTGCATGTGTGCGGCCATCATCGGCTTCTTGCTCCTTTCGAGCGACACCATCGCCACGGACGCCGCCAGCGGCTTCAACACCACCTACCTTGGTTCCAAAGGCCTGCTGACCGCCTTTATCGCTGCGTTTGTGACCGGCATCATCTACAAGTTCTTCATTAAGCGCAACATCACCGTCAAGATGCCCGAGCAGGTTCCGCCCAACATCTCGCAGACCTTCAAGGACATCATCCCCTTCTCCGTCTGCATCACCGTCTTTTGGGTTTTTGACATCGTCTTCCGCGCTGCTTTTGGCTTCTGCTTTGCCCAGGGTGTCATCCAGGTGTTCCAGCCCCTGTTCACCGCTGCCGATGGCTACATCGGCCTCGCTGTGATCTACGGCGCCATGAGCCTGTTCTGGTTCGTCGGCGTCCACGGCCCCTCGATCGTCGAGCCCGCCATCGCCGCCGCTCTCGTTGCCAACATGACCGACAACCTGGCCGCGTTCCAGGCTGGCCAGCACGCTTCCGCTGTCCTGACCCAGGGTGCCCAGTACTTCGTCGTCTGCATGGGCGGCACCGGCGCCACGCTCGTCCTGGTCTTTATGTTCTGCTTCCTGGCCAAGTCCCAGGAGATGCGCGCCGTCGGTAAGGCCGCTATCGTTCCCGTGTGCTTTGCCGTCAACGAGCCGCTGCTGTTCGCCGCACCCATCGTGCTCAACCCCGTCTTCTTTGTCCCGTTTGTCTTTGCCCCGATCGCCAACATCTGGATCCTCAAGATCTTTATCGACTTCTTGGGCATGAACGGCTTTATGTACACCCTGCCCTGGACCGTCCCCGGCCCCATCGGTACCATCATGGGCCTGGGCTTCCAGCCGCTCGCCTTTGTGATGCTCGCCCTTATCCTGGTCGTCGACTTCGTTCTGTACTACCCGTTCTTCCGTGCCTATGACGCCCAGAAGTGCGCCGAGGAGGCCGAGATCTCCCAAGAGGAGCTCGCCGCCAAGAACGCCGAGAAGGCCGCCAAGCTCAACGATGCCTTCCAGGGCAAGGCTGACGCCAAGAGCGTTGCCGCCGGCGCTGCCGCCGAGGCCGTGAAGGCCGACTCCCCCGCCGCTTCTGCAGCACCCGCTGCCGAGGCAACGACCGCCAGCGACCTCAACGGCAAGCGCGTGCTCGTGCTCTGCCAGGGCGGCGGAACCTCGGGCCTGCTCGCCAACGCACTGGCCAAGGCTGCCAAGGAGCGCGGCATCGATCTTGAAACCGCTGCCGAGGCATATGGCAACCATGTCGACATGCTCCCCGACTTTGACCTGGTCGTCCTGGCCCCGCAGGCCGCCAGCTACCTGGCCGACCTGCAGAAGGACTGCGAACGCGTGGGCAACAAGTGCGTCGCCTGCCGTGGCAAGCAGTACATCGAGCTCTCCCAGAACGGCGATAAGTCTCTCGCCTTCGTCTCCGAGCAACTCTCGAAGTAAGTAACGCTCAGGGCCAGCCGACCATCCAAGACCGGCTGGCCCTTCGATTTAGACGATTGGATCATCATGTCCGTTAACCCTGCTAGCGTCACCAACCCGCCTACGCAGTTTCCCGAGGACTTTGTCTTTGGCGGCGCCACCGCTGCCTACCAGGTAGAGGGCGAGACCCGCACCCACGGTAAGGGCAAGGTTGCCTGGGACGACTTCCTGGAGGCCCAGGGGCGCTTTTCCCCCGATCCCGCTTCGGACTTCTACAACCAGTACCCCGTCGACTTGGAGCTGTGCGAAGAGTTTGGCATCAACGGCATTCGCCTCTCCATCGCCTGGAGCCGCATCTTCCCCAACGGTACCGGCGAAATCAACCCCGAGGGCGTCCAGTTCTACCACGATCTCTTCGCCGAGTGCCATAAGCACCATGTTGAGCCGTTCGTCACGCTGCATCACTTTGACACGCCGCTTCCTCTCTTTGAGAAGGGCGACTTCCTCAACCGCGAGACCATCGACGCCTTTGTGGACTTTGCCACCTTCTGCTTTAAGGAGTACGCCGACCAGGTGACCTACTGGTTCACCTTTAACGAGATCTGGGCCGACGCCTCCAACACCTACATCGAGGGCACCTTCCCCGGTGGCGTCAAGGCGCATCTTGCCGAGGCCTTCCAGTGCGAGCACAACATGATGCTCGCCCACGCCAAGGCAGTGCTGGCCTTCCACAACGGCGGCTTTAAGGGCAAGATTGGCGTCATTCAGTCGCTGGAGTTTAAGTATCCGCTCAACGAGAACGACCCCGCCGACATCAAAGCCGCCAACAACGAGCACGTGCTGCAAAACCAGTTCTTGCTCGACGCCACCTTCCGCGGCGACTACGCGCCCGACACCCTCGAGTGCGCCAACCGCCTGGCCGCCGTCTCGGGCGGCACCATCGAGATCTTGGACGAGGATCTGGATATCATGCGCGAGGCCGCGCTCTACAACGACTACCTGGGCGTTAACAACTACCAGTGCCGCTTCTTGAAGGCCTACGATGGCGAAAACGACCTGCACCACAACGGTACGGGAGAGAAGGGCACCGGCCGCTGGCGCGTTAAGGGCATTGGCGAGCATGTGAACAAGCCTGGCATCCCCACCACCGACTGGGACTGGATCATCTATCCCGAGGGCCTGTTCGATCTGCTCGTCTACATTAAGCAGCGCTACCCCAACTACAAGCAGATCTTCATCACCGAGAACGGCATGGGCTACAAGGACCCCTACAAGGACGGTTTTGTGGACGACCAGCCGCGCATCGACTACATCGAGCAGCACCTGCGTTGGCTGCTCAAGGCCATGGAGGTGGGCGTCAACGTGGGCGGCTACTTCCTGTGGAGCCTGCAGGATCAGTTCTCCTGGACCAATGGCTACAACAAGCGTTACGGCTTCTTTTACGTTGACTTTGAAACCCAGAAGCGCACGCCCAAGGCAAGCGCCTACTGGTACAAGCACGTGGCGCAGACCCGTCGTCTGGACTAGTGGCTGGCGGGGTTGCCCGCTCACACAACCTGTCCCCATTTCTCAGCCGGGGGCGGCACGTCACACGGCGCGCCGCCCCCGGTCTTTTTGTTTTTGGGCTGGTCGGGAGCCGTTTGTCTCGATCTGTAACATCTAGCCGAGTTTTTTGGTCCTAGCTGTTACAGATTGAGACGAACAGGATTGCTCTTTCCGAAGAATCTAAATCTGTAACACGTAGCCCGCTTTTGACCGTCTACCTGTTACAAATCGAGACAAACGGAGTAGGACCTAACCCCGTATGTCCCTAACAGTCGAGCGTTCGACCAGCGTACTCGGCACACGAATCGCCTCGATAGACGAGCTCTCTCCAATCGCCGCCTCAAACGCAAGCTTACCGACACCGCGCAAATCAAATCGCAGCGTCGTCAGCCGATTGTGAGGAACAAGTCCCTCGAGTGCGTCGTCGATACCAACCACGCTCACGTCGTCGGGCACGGACAGGCCCGCGTTCTCGAGCGCGGCGATAACGCCCAGCGCCATCTGGTCATTTGCCGCAAGCACGGCAGTCGGCGCCTGCGACCCGCCGGCAAGCACCTCGGCCGCAATCCGCTCGCCCATGGCGTACCCACTGTCCGCACTCCAATCGCCACGCAGCATCGGAGCGGCATCGACATGAGCACGACCCAGCGTATCGCGCCAACCGGCCTCACGAAAACGCGAGGAAATCGAGTTTTCCGGACCCGCCACAAACCGCATATTCGAGTGACCATGTTCCAGCAGATAATTGGTCAACAGCTCGCACGAACCATACTGGTCGGAGTCGATCGTCGTGCAGCGCGGATGCGCATACATGGACAGGATGACCGTTCGCACTCCCGGCTGGGGAACAAACTCCTCAAAATCGGGAGCCATGCGGTTCATGTTGAGAATCATGCCGTCGACGGGTCGCTCGACCATGCGGCGCGAGGCATCGGCAAGTGTATAGGGCTTGTCGCCGCCCATCTCGATCATAGTGACGGCAAAATCGTGCTCGCGCGCCGCTTGCATGATACCCTCGAGCGTCGCCAGGTTACCGACACGTGTGATGTTGTACATGCACAGGCCAATAGAACGATACGACCCGCCGCGCAACGCCGCTCCAGCAAAATTGGGACGAAAGCCCAGCTCTTCCATGGCGGCCAGCACACGCTTGCGCGTCTTTTCCGTCACGTTGGGCATACCGTTGACCACGCGAGACACAGTCTGGCGGCTCACGCCAGCGAGCGCCGCAACCTCTGCCGCGCTCGCCGAATGACCATTCCTTGTCTGCTGAGCCATGCCTTCCACGCTAACCTGCTTCCCAACTATTCCCCGCGCCCATGGCGCATCGTACATACATCGATAACGTGCTCATGATACCCGAGCCATATACCACAACATGAAAACTTCTGTCAATCAAAACCGCTTACCGAACAAATACAACCGTTCGCGGCTGTTTGAAGTTGTTTTGTTTCTATACATCCCAGCCGGATGTTAACGTGCTCATTGTCAAATGTTCACGTGCTCATTTTGGTTCTAATCATTTTAAGATAGTGTTTATCGGGCTTTTTCACCGCTGAACGCTAACCAGGGAGCCTCCTGAGCGCAAACGCACAATATCGAACAGCGAGACGAGAGGGTGTATGCATATGTCTTTGCTAAACCGCGTACAGCAGCTGCCGAAGGGCTTTGTTTGGGGCGCCGCAACCGCCGCGTACCAAACGGAAGGTTCCACGAAGGTGGCAGGCAAGGGTAAGACCATGTGGGACGATTACCTTGTCGCCCAGGGTCGCTTTTTGCCCGACCCGGCCAGTGATTTCTACAACCGCTACGAGGAGGATATCCGCCTTTCTGCCGAGCATGGACTCAACGCCATCCGTGTGTCCATCGCCTGGACCCGCATCTTCCCCAACGGCGACGATGCCGAGCCCCTCGCCGAGGGCGTTAAGCACTACCACGAGCTGTTCGCCTGCTGCAAAAAGTATGGCGTCGAGCCCTATGTGTCCCTGCATCACTTTGACTCCCCCGCCGCCCTGTTCAACCAGGGCGACTGGCTCAACCGCAAGACCGTCGACGCCTATGTGCGCTATGCCGAGTTCTGCTTCCGCGAGTTCCGCGAGGTCAAGAATTGGTTCACCATCAACGAGCTCATCAGCCTCTCGCACTCCCAATACATCCAAGGCAACTTCCCGCCCAACCATCACTTTGATGTGACGAGCGGCATCCAGAGCCAGCACAACGAGCTCGTTGCCCACGCCCGCGCCGTCAACCTGTATAAGGATCTTGACGAGACCGAGCACCTGGGCGGACGCATTGGCATGGTCAACGTCCTGACGCCGGCATATCCTGCCACAGACTCGCCCGCCGACCAGCACGCCGCCGACCTGTACAACGCCTTCTACACCGACTTCATCATGGACGGCGCCTTCCTGGGTCACTACTCCGCGCGCACCCTCTCACTCATCAACGAGATTCTGCGTGCCAACAACGCCACGCTTACGGTTGAGGACAGCGACATGGAGGAGCTCGCCAAGGCGGCGCCCCGCAACGATATGTTCGGCCTCAACTACTATCAGTCGGCGTTTATCGCCGCCTACGATGGCGAGTCCACCAACAGCTTTAACGGCACCGGAGACAAGGGCACCTCGTGCTTTAAGTTTAAGGGCGTCGGGCAGCAGGTCGATATGCCGGGTATCCCCACCACCGACTGGGATTGGCTCATCTACCCGCAAGGCCTCTACGACACGCTCAAGCACATCAGCGCCACCTATCCCAACCTCCCCGTCATCTATATCACCGAAAACGGCCTGGGCCACAAGGACCCCGAGCCCGACGCAAACGGCATCGTCGCCGATCCCGAGCGCATCGACTTTGTCGACCAGCACATGGAGAAGGTGCTCCGGGCGCGCGCCGAGGGCGTCGACGTCCAGGGCTACTTTATCTGGAGCCTGCAGGACCAGTTCTCGTGGGCCAACGGCTATAACAAGCGCTACGGCCTGTTCTACATCGACTTCGACACGCAAAAACGCTACATCAAGCAGTCGGCACTCTGGTACAAGGAGCTCGCCGACACTATGGCGGACGCGCAGTAGCGCATCGCCTCGCTTTCCCCCGAGAGGGGAGCGGCCCTATGCGATACAAACCCAGCCGCTCCCCTCTCTCCCCCTGGGACCGACCCCGCCTGCACCCGGGCTTTTAGCAAGCGGGAGACCATATAGGTTTTCAACGTCCATGCCATTAAGATTTCATGCAAAGAGGAGCGTGAACTATGGAATCGATCGTTAAGTTCTTGGAGAAAGGTCAGCCGTACTTCGACAAGGTCTCTAAGAACATCTACCTTCAGGCCATTAAAGACGGCTTTTTGGCAGCAATGCCCATCATCCTGTCTTCTTCTGTCTTCCTGCTTATTTCGACCCTGCCGGGCGTTGTCGCCACGGTCGGCGGCTTTACGCTGCCCGACTGGTGGAGCGTCGACGTCGTGAACTTCTGCAACAAGGTTTACAACTTCACGATGGGCGTCGTGGGCATCATGGTCGCCGGCACCACCGCAAGCGCGCTGACCGGCTCCAAGAACCGCCGCATGCCTGCCGGCAAGGCCATCAACGCCACGAGCACCATGGTCGCCGCCATGTGCGCTATGCTCATCTTGGCCGTTACCCAGACGAGTGCCAAGATCGACGGCGCCGATGTCTCGGTGTTCTTTACCGACAACATGGGCACCAAGGGCCTACTGAGCTCCTTTGTCGCCGCATTTGCCACGGTCAACATCTATGCCTTCTGCATTAAGCGAGACATCACCATCAAGCTGCCCAAAGAAGTCCCCGGCGCCATCGCCCAGAACTTCCGCGACATCTTCGCCTTCAGCTTCTCCATCCTGTTTGTCGCCGTCATCGACGTTATCTGCCGCACCTGCTTGGCCGTCCCGTTTGCCAACGTCATCTCCACGCTGGTGAGCCCGCTGTTCGCCGCTGCCGATTCCTACGCCGGCCTCGCCCTCATCTGGTTCATGATCCCGCTGTTCTGGTTCATGGGCATCCACGGCCCCTCGGTCGTTAAGCCTGCCCTCAACGCCGCGCTGTTTGGCAACATCACCACCAACCTCGCCACGCTGCAGGCCGGCGGTCACCCCGCCCTCGCCCTGACCGAGAACTTCGGTAACTACATCGGCGAACTCGGCGGCACCGGCGCCACGTTCATTGTCCCGATCATCTTCCTGCTCTTTATGCGCTCCAAGCAGCTCAAGGCCGTCGGCAAAGCCTCTGTCGTACCCGTGATGTTCGCCGTCAACGAACCGCTGCTGTTCGCCGCGCCCATCATCCTCAACCCGTACTTCCTGATCCCGTTCCTGTTTGCCCCCTTGGCCAACGTCCTCATTGGTAAGTTCTTCATCGACTTTTTGGGCATGAACGGCTTTATCTATGCCATGCCGTGGGCGCTCCCCGGACCGATCGGCACCTTCATCGACACCAACTTCCAGCCGATCTCTCTGGTCCTGGTTGTCGTCCTGCTAGTCGTTGACTTCTTAATCTACTACCCGTTCTGCAAGGCCTACGACAACGTCCTGTGCAAGCAGGAGGCCGAGACCCTGGCCGAAGAAGAGGCCGAGGAGACCAAGGCCGTCAAGACCGCTGCCGCCCCCGCCGTTGAGGCTCCTGTTGTCGAGACCGCTTCTGCCACTGAGGCCTCCGCAGCTCCGTCCGCCCTTAAGGGCAAGGATCTGAGGGTTCTGGTTCTGTGCGCTGGCGCCGGCACCTCTGCGCTGCTCGCCAACGCGCTTAAGGAAGGCGCCGACGAGCTGGGCATCGACATTACCGCCAACGCCGGTGCCTACGGCAGCCACTACGCCATCATGGACCAGTACAACGTCATCGTCCTGGCTCCGCAGGTTCGCACCTATTACAACGAGATGAAGGCCGACACCGACCGCCTGGGCATCACGCTGCTGTCGCCCAAGGGCAAACAGTACATCGACCTCACTAAGGATCCCAAGGGTGCCGTCGCCTGGATCGAGGAAAACCTCGAGGCATAAGACGCTGACGCCACCTGCCGCTCGCAGAAAAAAAATGGCCCGTGCATCGATGCGTGATGCGCGGGCCATTTTGTTTAGACCGCACCCGTCCTCCTGTTCATCTTAATCTGTAACATCTAGCCGAGTTTTTGGGTCCCAGCTGTTACAGATCGAGGTGAACGCACAGGCCAAGCCAAAAATCTCAATCTGTAACATGTAGAGCGCTTTTGACCGCTTAGATGTTACAGATCGAGACAAACAGATGGGTCAATCCAATCAATCTAGATCTGTAACACCTGGCTGGTCATTTCACTCCTAACTGTTACAGATCGAGACAAACGGAATAAGCCGGGCCGAATTGTCTAAATCTGTAACATCTAGCCGAGTTTTCGGGTCCCACCTGTTACAGATTTAGACGAGCAGGCCGAGCACGTCTACGCCCGCAGATCCCTTACGCTGGAACGCTCGACCAACACGCCCGAGACGAGCGTACGGCTTCTGGAGCTCGGGGCTTCCAGACCTGCGACGACCTCGTTAAGCGCACGGATGCCCAGTTCGCGGTGGCGAAACTTCACCGACGTCAGAATCGAGTTGGGAATCGTCTTGTAGAGCTCATCGTCGAAGCCGATCACGGACACGTCGTCGGGCACATTGAGCCCTTTGTCACGTAGAGCCATCATCACGCCGTTTGCCATGCAGTCGTTAGCAGCGAGGACCGCCGTGCAATCGGGCTTATCGGCAAGCACAAGGCCCGCGGCATAGCCACTATCCGCATTCCAATCGCCTTGCAGAGGCTCGGGCGGCTCAATGCCACGTGCCTCGAGTGCCGCTCGCCAACCTTTCATACGGCACTGGCTCGACAGTGATTCTTTCTTACCAGAGACGAAGTACACGTTCTTGTGCCCGTGGTTCAAGAAGTACTCGCACGCCATGCGCGCGCCGCCCTCTTGGTCGTCACTGACGGTAGAGCAGGTAGGATGTTCCATCGGTGTGATAATCACCGTCTTGAGGTCTTTCGGCGCCTCAAAGGTATCAAAGTCATCGACCATCTGGCGCAGGTTGAAAATCATGCCGTCGACGGGGAGCTGCGACATTCTACGCGCCGCTTCGGCAAGGGTCATCTTCTCCCCCGCCCGCTTTTTGATCATCGTAAGAGCAAAGCCTCGCTCTTCGGCGGCATCGGCGATACCGTCGATCATGTCCACGGCACCGCCCGACAAGTGGAACAGCACGACGCCGATGCACCCGTAACGGCCCAACTTGAGCGAACGCGCGGCAAAGTTGGCTCGAAACCCGAGCGCCTCCATGGCCGAATGAACCTTATCGCGTGTCGACTCTCGCACGCTATCGGGCTCGTTAATCACGCGCGAAACCGTCTTGAGAGAAACACCAGCGGCAATCGCCACATCATTCATTGAGACATTTTTCTTGTCCATCGTTGCCACTGCTTCTCCAGTCGGTTTTACATCGCTTGTTTTTGCGTTCTAGCATACACTACCTGCCTGACTGATAAATCAACCGTTTACCGAACAATATCGACCGCTCACCCGTATATCCTTGTTGCTCTTCCAAAAATGTCTTACGTTGTCATTAACGAAATGACAACGTTGTCATTTCGCAATGCCTTCCTTAAGCAGGAAGGTTTCCGGGCAGTCCTGACCATCCATCGACGACCAGTTCCATCCACATGCATCGCGCATCAAGTAGCAAAGGAGCTCTATGGACGCCATCGTAAAGATGCTCGAAAAGCATCAGCCGTTCTTTGAGAAGATCTCGAGGAACATCTACCTCCAGGCTATTAAGGACGGATTCCTTGGGTGCATGCCCATCGTCCTCACCTCTTCGATCTTTCTGCTCATTGCCACCCTTCCCGGCGTAGTCGGCATCACGCTGCCCCAGCCGCTCATCGACTGGTGCAACAAGCTGTACAACTTCACCATGGGCGTCATGGGCATCATGGTCGCCGGCACCACTGCCAAGAACTTTACGGCTTCCATGAACCGTCGCATGCCCGCCGGCAAGGTGCTCAACGACGGCTCCACCATGGTGGCCGCCCAGTGCAGTATGCTTTTGCTCGCCGTTACGCAGTTCACCACCAAGTTCAACGGCTCCGAGCTTTCGGTCTTCGACTGCACCAGCATGGGCACGCGCGGTCTGTTCTCGGCCTATATCGCCGCGTTCATCACCGTGTGGGTCTACAAATTCTGCGTCTCTCGCGATCTGACCATTAAGCTGCCCAAGGAGGTCCCGGGCGCCATCGCTCAGAACTTCCGTGACATCATCCCCTTTGGCGGCGCCGTCATCATCTGCGGCATCATCGATGTCGTCGTGCGCAACCTCATGGGCGTTCCGTTCTCCGAGCTGCTCATCAAGCTGCTCTCCCCGCTCTTCACTGCAGCAGAGACCTACCCCGGACTCATCCTTATTCAGGCAGCCACCGCGTTCTTCTGGTTCATCGGTGTCCACGGTCCTTCGATTGTCCAGCCGGGCATCGACCCCATCCGTCTTGCCAACCAGGCCGAGAATCTGCAGGTTCTGCTGGCCGGTGGTCACCCCGCCCATTCCCTCACCTTCAACATGTCGCTCGTGGGTGAGTTCGGCGGCACCGGTGCCACGTTCATCGTGCCGCTTCTGCTGATTCTCTTTATGAAGTCCAAGCAGCTCAAAGCCGTCGGTAAGGCCTCGATTGTTCCTGTTGCCTTCGCCGTCAACGAACCGCTGCTCTTTGGCGCGCCGATGATCCTTAACCCCTACATGCTCATCCCCTTTGTTGCCGCCGGCTGCGTCAACGTGAGTGTTGCCAAGTTCTTTATCGATAACGTGGGCATGAACGGCTTCTCCTTCGTGGTGCCTTGGGCTACCCCTGCCCCCATCGGCATCTTCATCACCACGAACTTCCAGCTTATCGCCCTGGTATTTGTCGCGATCATCATCTTGCTGGACGCCATCATCTACCTACCGTTCTTGAAGGCATACGATAAGCTGCTCTGCGACCAGGAGGCCGAGCGCGCCGCCGAGCTGGGTCTTGAGTCCGATGGTGCTGCCACCATCGCCGCCAGCACCTCTGCGCCCACTGTCGAACAGACTACCGCTTCCGTCGAGCCGACCGCCGCTGCCGCCGACAGCGAGCCTGTCGCCGATCAGCCCGAGCCCGCAGCCGACGCATCCGCTAAGAAGGATGTCGACGGTCTGAAGGTCCTCGTCCTGTGCGCCGGCGCCGGCACCTCTGCCATGCTTGCCAACGCCATCAAGGAAGGTGCTGCGCAGACCGGAGAGAACATCGCTTCCTCCGCAGGCGCTTATGGTCAGCACACTGCCATCATGGATCAGTACGACGTTATCGTGCTTGCCCCGCAGGTCCGTAGCTACTACAACGACATGAAGGCCGACACCGATCGTCTGGGCATTAAGCTGCTCGCCCCGCGCGGCAAGGAATATATCGACCTTACTCGCGACCCCGCTGGCGCCATTAAGTGGCTCCGCGAGAACCTCGACTAGTTTCCTCCCTCTGTTGGTGCCTGGATCCCCAGTTCGGGCACCTCTCCCTATTCGTATTCCACAGAAAGGATGACTCATGACCAACCCCATGCAGTTCCCCGACGGCTTTGTGTTTGGCGGCGCCACCGCTGCTTACCAGGTTGAGGGCGAGACCCGTACGCACGGCAAGGGCAAAGTGCCCTGGGACGATTTCCTGGCTGCTCAGGGTCGCTTCTCCCCCGACCCCGCAAGCGATTTCTACAACAAGTACCCGGTCGATATCGACCTGTGCCAGCGCTTCGGCATCAACGGTATCCGTGTCTCCATCGCTTGGAGCCGCATCTTCCCCAATGGCACCGGCGAGATTAACCCCGAGGGCGTCGCTTTCTATCACGAGCTTTTCGCCACCTGCAATAAGGCCGGCGTTATCCCCTATGTCACGCTCGATCACTTTGATACACCTGAGGCCTTTTACCAGAACGGCGGCGAGGGTTTCCTGACGCGCACGACGATCGACGCCTTTGTCGAGTACGCCAAGTTCTGCTTTGCCGAGTTCACCGAGGTCAAGCACTGGTTTACCTTTAACGAGATTCCCGCGACCGCCGAGGGCAGCTTTATCGTCGGCAACTGGCCGCACGGCGAGAAGTATCGCCTGGACAAGGCTTTCCAGCTCATGCACAACATGATGGTGGCCCACGCCAAGGCCGTCGTCGCCTTCCATGAGGGCGGCTTTGAGGGCGAGATCGGCATTGTCCAGAACCTAGAGCCCAAGTATCCCCTCGACCCCAACAACGCCGCCGACTGCGAGGCAGCTCGCATGGCCGACGTCATCAACAACCGCTGGGTACTCGACGCCACCTTCCGCGGCCACTATGCAGCCGACACCATGGAGGCTGCGACCAAGCTGGCCCATATCGCCGGCGGCGAGCTCGACGTCCGCGACGAGGACATCGCCGCGCTGACCGCCGCGCTCCCCTACAACGATTGCTTGGGCGTCAACACCTACAAGTGCCAGTTCCTGCGTGCCGCCGAGGGCGAAAACGACATCAACCACAATGGCACCGGCGACAAGGGCTCCTCGCGCTGGTTCCTCAAGGGCGTGGGCGAGTCATGCGTGCGCGAAGGCGTACCCACCACCGATTGGGACTGGATCATCTATCCCGAGGGCCTGTACGATCTGCTGCTGCGAATTAAGAACGATTACCCCAACTACAAGAAGATCTACATTACCGAGAACGGCATGGGCTATAAGGACGACTTTGAGGACGGCTTTATCGACGACGCCCCTCGCATCGACTACATGCGTCAGCATCTCGCATGGATTCTCAAGGCAATCGACGGCGGCGTGAACGTCGACGGTTACTTCGTGTGGTCGCTGCAGGACCAGTTCTCCTGGACCAACGGCTATAACAAGCGCTATGGCCTGTTCTACATCGACTTTGAGACCCAGAAGCGCTATCCCAAGGCGAGCGCGTACTGGTACAAGAACGTCGCGGAGACCGGCCTGCTCATGGCCTAGTTTCCGCCGCATACCCCCTGTCGGCCGCATACGAATCCCTCCACGGGTTCGCATGCGGCCTTTTTGTTTTGGCTCGGACCTGAGCGGGCCGTTTGTCTCAATCTGTAACATCTAGCAGGGATTTTCGGCCCTAGCTGTTACAGATCAAGACAAACAAAACGCCCGAGCAGAAATATCTCAATCTGTAACACATAGCCCACTTTCGACCGTCTACCTGTTACAGATCGAGACAATAAGATAGTCAAATCCGAACTTTCCAAGCAGTTATGAACCATGGTTTCCAGTTTTCAGTATCACGAACATACTTTCGGTATCATTTAATGATATTATGATATCGAAAGTATGTTCGTGATACCGAAAGGAGCCGCATGCGCCAGTTCGATTACACCACAGTCCCAGCGGAACTCGAAGCAACTCCAATCACCAACCTCCTCCTCTCGATACGCGAGCATAAAGGCCGTCAGCTTGCTCTGAGTCAAGTCAAACCCGAGCTTCTATCGTCCCTAATGGAGGAGGCTAAGATCCAAAGCACCCGATCCTCCAACGGACTTGAAGGAATTGTTACCACCCAAAAAAGACTCAAAGCGATTATGGCGTATTCCGCCAAGCCAAGCTCCCGCGCAGAGGAAGAAATCGCTGGATACCGAGATGTGCTGTCGCTTATTCACGAGCAACACGATTCCATTCCCGTAACGCCATCGGTCATTCTGCAGTTGCATCGTGACCTCATGGCGCACACGGCAATCTCGTATGGAGGCCATTGGAAAGATGGCGATAACGAAATCGTCTCCATTGACGATCAAGGTAATCGATTTGTGCGCTTTAGGCCCCCTTCGGCTCTAGCAACCCCGGGACTTATTAAAGAAGCCTGCCAGTCCCTCAACGATGCTTTATCTCGCCAAGTTTGCGATCCCCTCCTTATATCGCTCCGCTTTATCTTCGATTTTGTTAGCATTCATCCCTTCAACGATGGCAATGGCAGGATGAGTCGGCTCCTTACAACGCTGCTGCTCGAAAAGACTGGATACGACGTTGCGCGTTACATCAGCATCGAACGACTTATTGAAGACAACAAAGCGCTTTACTACAACGCTCTTGCTGCAAGCTCCACTGGATGGAATGAAAATCAAAACACCGAAGTACCCTTTATCCGTTTCATGCTCGGAACAACCCTGGCCGCCTACCGACAGCTCGAGCAGCGTACCTTAATTGAATCAAGCACTCGTCCCATGTCGAAGCAAGCGCGCATCGCCGTTCTATTTCAACAGAGACCCGGCGTCATTAAGAAATCCGACATCCGATCCAACTGCCCCGATATCAGCGAGGTTACCGTTAAACGAACCCTCGGTCAGCTTGTTAGTTGCAGCGCAATCGAAAAAACAGGAGCGGGTCGTTCGACGGGCTACATACTCAAAGACGTCCATGCTCTAGAACTATTCTTGCAATCCGCAATACCCGATAGCGAGGCCGCAATAACAAAAGAGGCTCCAAAGGATAAGCTCCTTGAACGTATAAACCACGCCGAGGATGAAAGCAGAGAGGAGCTCTATGAAGACTACGATTCATTCTCAAGGGACATAAAGACAAAATACGGAGTCTAGTCATATCCCAGAATAGCCTCATCCTTGTTGCCCAAAATTATTTGCGCGTCAACGTGAAGCGGTAATCCCCGCGCCGACAGGGGGCAGAAGTATCGCCTGCAGCGCTTGTTAGCAGATGACCCGCGTATGTTCCTCGATGGCGACACGATCCTCGGCGGCGATGCCCGGCTCGCACACCACGGCGTCCAGGCTGTCCAGGCGGCAGAAGGTGTAGAAGTCGCGCTTGCCGATCTTGCTGGAGTCGGCGATCAGATAGCGCGAGTCGGCCTTGCTAAAGGCGAGCTGCTGGATACGACCCTCATCCATATTAGACGTAGACACGTCGCCATCCAGAATGCCGTTGGCGCCGATAAACGCCGCATCGATACCCAACGCACGCAGAGTATCCTCGGCCGTTGGCCCCACAAAAGCGGCGGTGCGGCGACGGTACATACCGCCCACGAGGCACAGGTCGCAGTCTTCGCGCGCCTCGAGCAGGTTAAACACCGAAAGCGAATTGGTCACAATGCGCAGGCGAAACGCCGGCAGCATCGAGGCCATCTGCTCAACCGTGGTGCCCGTACCCAAAAAGATGGTCGAGCCCTCCTCGATGAGCTCCACAGCGCGGCGCGCGATCTGCAGCTTTTCCTCGGCATGCTTGGTGCGCTTTTCGCTGTGCGAATACTCGTGGCGCAACATAGCGTGGGGACGGCCCTGTGCACTACGGGCTCCGCCGTGCACGCGCTCGATCTCGCCCAGGCTTGCAAGCTCCTCAAGGTCGCGACGGATCGTCATGTCCGAGACACCTAACGCATCCGAAATCTCCTTAACCGAAACCGTGCCCTGCTCATCGAGCAGCTGGCGAACCCTATCCTGTCGCTCTGCCTTAATCACGATGAATCCTCGCCGTTCTATGCGTGCATATCATTCAAACAGTAACGAACAAATTGTATCAGACCCGTGCGTGTCAAAAATGAACGCCCGTACAGCTCAATCATCACTTTTTTGAGAAAAATACCCCCTGCTTTAGTGGGGTGTAGTGATAATCTCGCCTGTTCGCGCTACAGTTTGTCGGAAATACCTCGATGTTAGGAACCAAATGATCACTTCCGAGCTTTTCGGCACCGCGCCGTGCGGCACCCCCGTTCATCGTTACACCCTCAACGGGCCCGAGATCTGCGTTCGCATTATGGACTTTGGCGCCACCGTGCTGGGCATCGACGTGCCCGACATCCCCGGCAACGTGCGCGATGTGGTGCTGGGCTTCGATAAGCTCGAGGATTACTTTGACAACCCCGCCTGCTTTGGCGCGACCATCGGCCCCGTGGCCAACCGCACTGCGGGTGCCACGATCACCATCGCCGGCACGGACTGGCATATGCCGGCCAACGAGGGCGTCAACAACCTGCACAGCGACCTTGAGCACGGCCTGCACAAGCGCGTGTGGGACGTTGAGCTCGACGAGGTCCACAATGCCGTGCGCATGACCACCTCGCTTGAGGACGGTGAGCTGGGTCTTCCCGGCAACCGCACCTTTACGGCCGCGTTTACCGTGACGCGCACCGGCTGCTTCCGTATCGAATACGGCTGCGAGAGCGACCGCGCCACCTACGTGTCCATGACCAACCACACGTACTTTAACCTTGCCGGCCATAACGCCGGCATGGACTGCGAGCACTTCTTTGTTGCCAACGCCGCCCACTACCTGCCCATCAACGAGCAGAACATCCCCACCGGCGAGATTGCTCCGGTCGAGGGCACGCCGTTTGACTTCCGTGAGCTGCGCCCCGTCGCGCCTGGCATGGAGGCCGACGATCCACAGATTAAGCAGGCACGCGGCTACGACCACTGCCTGTGCATCGATGACTATAAGTACGGTCGCAACCTGCGCCGCGCCCTGCATGTCGAGGAGATGTGGACCGGTCGCGAGCTGGACTACTACACCACCGCACCGGGCGTGCAGCTCTACACCGGCAACTGGCTGGGCGACGAGCACGCCAAGGACGATGCCAACTATGGCTGGGGCGCCGGCTTTGCCCTCGAGGCAGAGATGTACCCCGACACACCGCACCAGCCGCTGTTCCCGCAGGGCATTGTGGGCCCGGGTCATCCCTACAGCAATGTGATCGAATACCACTTTATGAGGCACTAAGCCCACAGCGCAACATATCGCACAACAGCGCCCGCCGGCACACCGCCGACGGGCGTTTTTCATCTTTTGGGCTCATTTTCGCTGTGACTGTATGAGTGACACATCAAAACTACGCCCATTTACTACGTTTAGCCCGGAATGCTCGACCATGCACCGGTTTTTGTTAAATTCGCGAGCCGTCTACCTGCGGTTTTGTTTTTCTCAGATTCGACATGCTCGGCGATAGCCGATCAAACGTAGTAAATGGGCATAGTTTTTGGCAGGCGGCATCGCACGCGTCCCTCGCAAGGACAAAAATGATCCATTTTCCTCCGTCCCAAAGGGGTCAGTTGAACAGATTGCCGACGGGGTCGGGGTTGGAGCTGGGGAGGTAGCGGATCTTCAGCTCTACTCCGAGCTTTTGCAGTTCTCTGAGAGCAGCGACATCTGCGTCGTCTACGGCAACTGCGGGCGTTGCAGGACGCTTGCCCTCCCCTGCCTGCATATGGCCAATGCTGATCTTGGTGATCGGCACGCCACCCTTAACCAGCGCGAGCGCATCGGCGGGTGAGGCCACCATGATCAGAATCAATTGGCGCGGCGTTGCGGTATGAATGATGTCGATGGTCCTTTGCACCGAGAAAAACCTTGTCCAAACGCCTTCTGGCGCCGCCACCCTCATGGGTGCCCATTGGCGCGAATCCGCCGCAATCTCGTCGTTGACGATTAGGACAAGGTTGGAGCCCACGGCTTCGTTCCACAGCTCAACGTCTTGCCCGTAAATGAAACGGTCATCGATACGTGTAAGAAGGATCTTGGGTTGTGCCATCGCTGCCCCATTCTGCTTGAGACCCGTAAGAGCAAGACATCACGCCTCTAATATTAGTGCATTTAAAGTGAGAAAAGCCGTCAGAACACTTGCGCGGATTTGCGATGTCCCGTATCATAGACAGCCGTTGACGCCTCAGTTGCGTCACCATATGGCCGCCAGCGTAGCTCAGTTGGTAGAGCACCGCTCTCGTAAAGCGGGGGTCACCGGTTCGAGCCCGGTCGCTGGCTCCATTGCACAAGATAGCCGCCTTCGGGCGGCTTTTTTGTTGCCAATTTCGGGCGCATATCCGCCAATCCAAGCACAACGCCGCCGGCAACTCCCCTACTCAACAACAAGCCCCGCCAACCGCAATCCCCAAGGGAACCGCGATTAACGGGGCTCAAGCGCGCCCCTCAATGGAATCACGCCAGCATACGAACAACTCAGCCGAGTAGCTCGCTACTCCTCCCAGTAAGCATCTGCAAGCAGCTTAAAGCAGATCTTCTTGACCGGCTGCGCGCCATCGCCCGGGAACTCGAGCGTGGGCATGTGAGGCTCGCCGGCAACAAACAGCGCAAACTTGTCGTCGGCAAGATCGCCGGCGATCGAGGCGTCGGAATCGACCAGATCGTAGTCGTCCTTCTCGTCAAACTCCTGGACCAACGTCAGGCTGCCCGTGGCAACCTTAAAGGCCTCGCGACCCTCAATGTCAATCTGCAGGTCGTGATAGCGCTGATGCGTCTCGTAGTGAGCCTCGGCCTCGGGACGAGTCGTGGGAGCCATGACGTTCGCAAAGACCTTGTCGCCCAGAATCGGATGGCTGCCGACCTCGAGCTCCGCCGGATCGTTCTCCTCGAGCCAATCGATCAGCACGTCGAGGCCCTTGAGCATTCCGCGGTACTCCTCGATATCGCCCAGTGCACCGTAAATCATCTAAATCCCCTCTCGGATCG
>CATVZP010000030.1 GCA_958348565.1 uncultured Collinsella sp.
TCATGAGTATGGCGGGATTCCCCCTCCACAGCAGGTGGACAAGCGAGGAATACCTACGTTTCCTGCGTCAAAACGGCTGGGCAGTGCAGAAAAGCGCGGTGCTGAAGGCCTCGTTCCCGCTGACCTATGCGGAATGCACGAAATCGGAGGGGCCAGATGTCGTTCTTTGAAAACACCCGCAAGCCCGTGGGGCCTCGGCGGATAGCTTATGGTTGCCATGATGAATCTGGGCCACAGCCCTGTGGCGCGGTGGGAACTTCGATTTCTACGACTTGCGCCAAATGCCAAGGTGCTGGATTGCGGCTGCGGCGGCGGCAATTATGAAAGTTTTTATTCACTGAGGAAGGAACCTATGAAATGTAAAATTGAGAAAAACACCGTTCAGGAGACGCTGATCCTCCCGCTGTATTCCCGGAAGCTGTGTACGGAGCTGTACCCGAACCTTTACAGGGATGAAACAGCGGTTCGCCTGCTCGACCAGATCGACTACGACTTTTCAGAGGCAGAGAAAAACTCCCGCAGCCTGATGCAGCGCTTTGGTGCGCTGGAGGTGGCCATGCGGCAGGGTGATCTTGCTTTCGAGGTGCGGGATTACCTGAAAGGCCACCCCAATGCGGCGGTGGTCAATCTGGGCTGTGGGCTGGACAACACCGGCAGAACCTGCGACAACGGTAGATGCAAGATCTACAATCTGGACTTCCCGGATGTGATTGCCTTGCGGCAGCAGCTGCTGCCCGCCGGGGAGCGGGAGCAAAACATCCCCTGCGACCTGAAAGACCCCGCATGGTTTGACAAAATCGATGCCTCCGGCGGGGCGGTGTTCTTTGCCTCCGGGGTGTTCTATTACTTTCTAACCCAGGAGGTCCGGGAACTGGTGCGGGGAATGGCGGACGCTTTTCCCGACGGTGTGCTGGTCTTTGATGCTGCCAATCGGACGGCAGTAAAGATGATCGCAAAAACATGGCTTAAGACTGCAAAAATCAAGGATGTGGGGGCATATTTTGCGGTTTCGGATGCCGCCAAGGAAATCGGCACGTGGGACAGCCGTCTGCAGGTCACAAGTCGCGGCTATATGCTGGGCTACAACGATTTGAGGGACCCTTCTGTCAGCGGCTTTTTCCGGTTTCTCGCAAGGGTCGGTGACAACGGGATGAAAATGCAAATCGTGAAAATTAGATTTTGAGAGGCAAAAACGAAGCGCGCTCACTTTGACGTTGAAGAAGACGGCTTTTACGGCACATATTGGGCGTGCAAGGGCACGGTCAATGCGTGCGTACCCAAATACCCGCGAGATTGATAATGGGGCGTTTAGCTGCATAATAGTTACTAGTTAGAAACCCTCGGGTTTGCGGGGCAGAATCGTGAAAGCGATTCTGCCCTATTTTTCCTCCGTCTGCTCCAAAACAAGTAGTTCGAAGATAGCCTGTAGGTATCCTCATGGGCGCCTTTTATTTTCAGGGAGTCAGTCTCTCGTTCTTCGATGGCAAACCGGCTGAGGCAAGCAAGCCCGCAAAGAACCCCAAGCGACGCGCTCGCAAGGCGGCGAAAACCCTCAAGCGGCTAGCGATGAGCACCAAGGCGCAGCAGGCGCTCGCGGCACAGAGAGAAGCGATGAAGCAGGAGTCAGCTCATGCAAGAAGCCGACGCCGCGTAGACGCTAATGGTGACGGCTACGCACGGGCACGGGCGCGCCACCGCACTTCACAGCTTGTTTCTCAAGTATTTGGGACGCACACTCGGCGTTCAAAAATGCTGAGCGACTCCGCATGGCTCGAGACTGAGCCGAGGTGCCCTACTTCTCGCCCTCCAGCAGCCCCACGATGCGGTCGATGTCGACGGCAAAGCGAGGCCTTCCCTCGCGCTCGTAGCGGTCGAGGTATGTCTGGCACTCGGAGACAATGCGCTTGGTGTTGCTGTCGATGATGCGCTGGAGCGTCTCGTAGTAGGCCGAGCCCTCGGTCCTAAGGCGGCGCTGGTAGGCCTTGGTTATGGGGAACATCTTGATGTAGTGGATGCCGTGGCGGCAGCCGGGGCGCGTCGTGGGGCGGGGTGGCAGTGCAAAGTATTGGTCTTTGGGCACGTTGGGGGCGATGTTGGAACGCAGAGGCACGGCGAAGTCCCTGCGCTTTCCGCGGAAACGCAGCCTCACCACCACGATGCAGGGGCGATTGTGCTTAAGCATGAGCTCACGGTCGCCATCGACGAGGTCGAAGAAGTCCTGGGAGATGGATACGATCTTCATCGGTTACGCCCCCCTTCATACGAAGCGGGGCCCGCATCGCTGCAGGCCCCTACAGGTGGGCGATATTCTACGCCTTGCGGCACCCCGTCGCCCACGGAGGTTAAACGTGCACGTAAGCCGTACTCTGAAAGCCGCGGCTTCCGGCAAGTAGTTTATACCACGAAAGGTCGCTTTCAATGCGCATAGCTCGCAAAATAACACTCGCCGGGCGTCACCCCTGATCTTCTCGACCGTCTCCTCCGGGCACTTATTGCGTGCCACGGGCACCTCCGTCCTTATTATCGCGATAAACACACCATGAGTGGCGTACGGGTCAAGAAGGGCTGGCGCCAAAAGGGCCCAACGGCCGTTACGGCTTCGTTAGAAACGCGCCCCATCATGGATGGTGAACCCGAAAGGTAAGGCGCGCGGGCACGGTGGCTCGGCCCGCGCGCCCGGAAGAGAAAGGATAAACCCATGGGTTACATGCTCGAGACGCGTGAGCTCACCAAGCGCTTCGGCCGCGGCGACCAGGCGCAGGATGCCGTGGCCGACGTGAGCCTTCATATCCGCGAGGGCGAGGTGTACGGGCTGCTCGGTCCCAACGGAGCCGGCAAGTCGACAACGCTCAAGATGATCTGCGGGATGCTGCGGCCGACGGCCGGGGAGATCCTCTTTGCCGGGCACGCCTGGCGCCGCGAGGACCTCTACGCAATCGGCAGCCTCATCGAGGAGGCGCCGCTCTACCCCAACCTCACCGCGCGCGAGAACCTGCGCGTGCGCACCACGCTGCTGGGCCTTCCCGAGAGCCGCATAGATGAGGTGCTCGCCGCCGTGGACCTCGCGGACACCGGGAAGAAGCGCGCCGGGCGCTTCTCGATGGGCATGCGGCAGCGCCTGGGGCTCGCGCTGGCGCTGATCGCCCGGCCACGCCTGCTCGTGCTCGACGAGCCCACCAACGGCCTCGACCCCATCGGCATCGAGGAGCTGCGCGACCAGATCCGCGGCTTCGCGGCGGCGGGTACGACGGTGATCGTCTCGAGCCACATCCTCTCCGAGGTGCAGCAGATGGCGGACACCATCGGCATCATCTGCGGGGGACGCCTCGCCTACGAGGATGCGCTTCGGCCCGGGCAGGACCTCGAGGAACTCTTCATGAGCTTCTGCCGGGAAGGGAGTCGAGCGCGCGGGGAGGTGGCGGCATGACGGGCGAGAAAGGCAGCCTGCTCGCGGGCCTGCGCGCCGAGGCCCTGAAGTCGCGCCACGCGGCACCGGTTCGCCTGGCCGTGCTCATGGCGCTGCCGATGCCGCTGCTCGGCGCGATGCCCTACCGGGGCGTGCAGATCTTCAGCGCGTGGAACTACTGGTACGCGCTCTTCCTGCCCGTGGCTCTCTCGCTCGTGGTGGCGTGCGTCGCGCGGGCGGACGCGCGCACGCGGATGCGGGGGCTTCTGGGCCTGGGCTTTCCGCTTAGGCGCGCCTGGTGGGCCAAGGCGCTCTGGTGCCTCGCGCTCTGCGCGCTCTCGAACCTCGTGGTCTTCGGCATCTACCTCGCGGGATCGGCGTTCTCCTCGCAGGGCCTCACGGTCGCGGGCACGCTCACGATGCTCCTCTGCGCGCTCGCCAACACGGTGACCGCGGCGTGGATGATCCCCGCAGGGCTCTTCCTCACGGCGCGGCTCGGCATGCTCGCGGGCATCTTCTGCCCGCTCGCCACCCAGCTCGTGGGTGGGTTCGCCTGGTCGCTGATGCCGCTGCCGCAGCTCTTTCCGCCGTCGGCGAGCATGGTCATCCCCACGAGCTTCATCCCCGTGCTGCCGAGCGGCGAGCCACTCGCGGCGGACATGGCGCTCGGCGGGGCGCTCACGGCGGACGGCATGCTCACACTGGCGGGCCTTGCGGTCTGCGCGCTCGCGTTCGCCGCGCTCACGGCGGCGGGCGCGGCCTGGTTCGCGCGCTCCGAGGAGAGGTGATGGCCATGACACGACTCTCCGACCCGACGCCGCGCATGACTCTCCTGCGGGCCCTGCTCTCCGAGGCCCTGCGCCTAGCGCGCTCCCCACTCACGGCGGCGCACCTCGTCTGCGGCCTGGCAGCCGGTCTTGCCTGCGGCGAGTACTTCTCCGTTACCCGATGGGACCCGGCGCTGGGCGCGGACGCCTACGCCCAGTTCCTCGGCGCCCTCATGCCGCTCATGTCCGCCATCGTCTGCGGGCTCGCCGTGGACGAGGAGCGCGCTGCCGGGCGCCTCGCCAACCTCACGGCGGTCCCCTCGCGCGGGCGCGCCGTCGCGGCGAAGCTGCTCGCCCTTGCGGCGCTCGGCGCGGGCGCGCTGGCCGTGGCGCTCGGCGTGTTCGGGGCCGTGCTCGCCGCCGCCGGGCGCCTGCCGCTCGGGCCCGCTCCGCTTGCGGCCGCCTGGGCGGGCATCGTGCTGGGCAGCCTGCCCCTCTACGCGCTGGGGCTCGGCGTGGCCCTGCGCCTCGGCCGCAACGCCGCCATCAGCGCCGGCGCGGCGGGAATGCTCCTCGCGTTCTTCTCAGTGGGCGGACTTGCGCACGGCCTCATGACCGGCGAGCTCACCGGTGCCCTGGCGACGCCCCTGAGCTGGGTGCCGCTCGCCTGGCCCGCGCGCCTAGGGTCGCTCGGGGTGGAGGCCTTCATCGACGCCGCACGCGCGGCGGGCCCTCTCCTCACGACTGCGCCCGCTGGCCTCGTGCTCGCCCTGGCAGCCGCCGCCGTCCTTCTGGCCTGGTTCCGCCGCTTCGAGGACGGGAGGGCAGATGCGTAGGAGGCCGCTCGCCGCCGTGCTCGTCCTCCTCTCCGCAGCGCTCGTCCTGGGCGGGAATGCCCTGCTCGACGCCGGCTGGGGGTCGACGCTGCGCTCGATCGCCGACCGCGTGCTGCCCAACCCTGAGATCACCATGTGGGCGCCCGCGCCCGAGCCCGGCAGCCACGCGAGCTCCTACGCCGACGCCACCGGGGCGGGAGCGAACTACGTCTACCTGGTGGACGCGGCGGACGACAGGGGCAATGTCCGAGAGCTCCAGCTCATCTTCTTCGGACGGGAGTCGAACGGCGAGGGCTGGCTCGAGATCGAGGCGCGCGGCGGCTCGGGCGTGCGCTACCGCGCGTGCGATGCGGCCGAGGCGCCCGCGGCTGCGCGCGGGGCTCTGGACCGCTGAGCGCGGCGCAAGTACAATGCAACGGGAGTTTCAGGAGGTCGAATATGGCGAGGATACTGGCAGTGGATGATGAGCGGGCGATCCTCGACGCGCTCGCGCGCGTCCTCGGCCGCGACGGCCATGAGGTCGTCAAGGCAGCGGACCCGACGGCGGTCCCGGGGATGGACCTTTCGCGCTTCGACCTCGTGCTCTGCGACGTCATGATGCCGGGGCTCGACGGCTTCGAGCTCGTGCGGCAGATCCGCCCGGACTTCGACGGGCCCATCATCTTCCTGACCGCGCGCGTGGCCGAGGAGGACGCCGTGGCCGGCTACGGCCTGGGCGCCGACGACTACGTCCGCAAGCCCTTCGGGGCCGCGGAGCTGCGCGCCAAGGTCGCGGCCCATCTACGCCGTGAGCGCCGGCCGCGCTCGCACGCCCTCTCCTTCGGGGAGGTGCGGATCGACCTCGGGGCGCGCGGCCTCGCCGTGGGCGGCAAGGCTGTGCCGCTCACGCCCACCGAGTACGCCATCTGCGAGTACCTCGCCCGCCACCCCGGGCAGGTCATGAGCCGCGCGCAGATCCGCGAGGCGGTGCTCGGCTGGGAGAGCGACGCCGACGACGCGGCCATATCCATGCAGGTCAGCCGCGCCCGGAGGAAACTCTCCGAGGCCGGCGCCGATCCGATCGCGACCGTCTGGGGGATGGGGTACAAGTGGCAGCTCTGAGGACCGGGGCGCGAGGTCGCGGGGGCATGCCGCTCTCCTTCGTCATCGCGCGCTACTTCGCCTACGCGTTCGCGGCGGTCGCCGCGGCGTGGCTCGCCTCGTTCATGGCGCTCTCCGCGGCGATCAACGCGGGCTTCGTCTACGAGGCAAGCTGGGGGCCGGCCAATACGCGCGAGGTCGCGGAGGGCCTGGCACGCGACGGCGTCTGCGGGCAGCAGGACGTGCCGACGGCGTACCGCTACCTCATCCTGAACAAGGACGGATACGTGCTGATGACAGACCTCGAGGGCACGCGACTCGAGGACGCGACGGAGATGGCCCGTGCGGCACTCGCCGCGGATCCGGGCACAGTGGAGATCGAGGGCGGGGGCTCGGGCCTCACCTACGCCGCGTTCCCGCTCAAGGGCGGCGGGGCCTGTGCACTCGTCAGCGAGTACCTGCCGCAGTGGGTCTCGCGCGACCTCGCCGGCCTGCTTCCCAACCCGCAGAACCTCATGCTCGTCGGCGCCGCTGCGGGAAGCGCGCTCGCGCTCGCGCTCGTGGCGCGCCGCGCGAGCCGCGTGATCTCGCGCAAGATGGCGCCGCTCGCGGAGGCGGCGGAGCGCGTCGGCGCGGGGGAGCTCGACTTCGCGGTCGGCAGCACCAACGTGCGCGAGGTGAACGACGTCCTCGCCGCGATGGACGCCATGCGGGCCTCCCTCGCCGAGTCGCTCGAAGCCCGCTGGGCCGCGGAGCGGGGGCAGCGCGAGCAGGTGGCGTCGCTCGCCCACGACCTCAAGACGCCGCTCACCGTGCTGCGCGCCAACGCCGACTTCGTGGCGGAGGAGCTGGAAGACGAGAAAGACGCCGACCTCGCGGCCGCCGCGCGCGACATAGCCGGCAGTGTCGAAAGGCTCGACGGCTACGTGCGCCTGCTCATCGAGGCCTCGCGCGGGTCCGGCGGGGCGGAGAGGGCCCCCATGCGGCCGGCCGAGCTCTGCGAGCAGGTCCTCGCCGAGGCCGCCCAGATCGCCCGGGCGCGAGGCGTGACGCTCGACGCGGCCACGGGCCCTGCTGTCGCGGGCGCGCCCGAGGCCCCGCTCGACCGAACCGCCCTGGCGCGAGCCGCCGCGAACCTCGTGGCCAACGCCGCCGAGCACGCGCGCTCGCGCGTGGCGGTCTCCTGCGACGTCGAGGGCGGTCACCTCGTCATCGAGGTGTCCGACGACGGACCGGGCTTCTCTCCCGCCGCCCTCGAACGCGGCTGCGAGCGCCTCTTCACAGACGACTCCTCCCGCTCCTCGCGCGACGGAGGCCGCCACTACGGGCTCGGCCTCCACGCCGCCTCCGAGGCCGCGAGCGCCCACGGGGGCTCCGTCTCGCTCGCCAACAGCCCCTCGGGCGGCGCGGTGGCCACCATCGCGGTCCCCCTGTGCGGGGCCTGACGACTCAGGCCCTCACACCGGCGTGCCTCGCAACCAAACGCTTCCATCTTGAAACACGGGGAGTAAATCGCGAAATCGCAGGTGAAAGGGAGTAAAACGGCAAAGAAAAAGCCTCCGTCCCAACGCGGGAACGGAGGCCAGATTACCGTATTTACTCACCAATGTCGTTGGTGGCTTTACCGTGACTCTCGTACGAAACGAAACTCTGGAGCACAGTACAGCATTCAAAAGAGCAGACCAAAGCCCTATCGGCTTACTCCCACTCAATCGTCGCAGGCGGCTTGGACGTGATGTCGTAGCACACGCGGTTGGCGCCGGGGACCTCGGCAACGATGCGGCCGGAGATGCGGGCCAGCACGTCGTAGGGCAGTTTGGCCCAGTCGGCGGTCATGGCATCGCTGGACTCGACGGCGCGCAGGATGATCGGGCGCTGGTAGGTGCGCTCGTCGCCCATAACGCCGACGGACTTAATGTCGGGCAGGACCGCAAAGTACTGCCAGCAGCTGTGCTCGGAGTTGCGCTCGCCGGTCTGCTCAAACAGACGCTGGTTGTAGGCGTCGAGCTCCTCGCGCACGATAGCGTCGGCGTTCTTGAGAATCTCGAGCTTCTCCTTGTCGACCGCGCCGATGATGCGGATGGCCAGACCCGGGCCCGGGAAAGGCTGGCGGAACACGATATGACCCGGCAGGCCGAGCGCCAGACCAAGTGCGCGGACCTCGTCCTTAAAGAAGTGATCGAGCGGCTCAATAAGGTCGAAGTGCACGCCCTCGGGGAACGGGATTAGGTTGTGATGGCTCTTGATGGTGGCCGTCTTGCCACCCGTCTTGCGAGCACCGGACTCGATGATGTCGGGGTAGATGGTGCCCTGGGCCAGGTACTTGACCGGCTTGCCGTCGGTCTCGAGCTGCTGCGCCACGGCGAAGAACTCTTTCCAGAACTGCGTACCGATGATGCGGCGCTTCTCCTCGGGCTCGGTCACGCCGGCCAGAAGCTCGGCATAGCGGTCCTCGGCGTGGACGTGGATAAAGTCGACGTCAAACTGCTTGGTGAAGACCTCCTCCACCTGCTCGGGCTCGCCCTTACGCAGCAGGCCGTGGTTGATGAACACGCACGTCATCTGCTTGCCCACGGCGCGGGCGCCCAGCGCGGCCACGACGGAGGAGTCGACGCCGCCGGACAGGGCCAGAATCACGCGGTCGTTGCCGACCTTCTCGCGGAACTCGGCCGTCATGGTCTCGACCAGGTTGTCCATGCTCCAGTTGGGCTCCAGGCCGCAGATCTCAAACAGGAAGTTGCTCAGCAGCTGCTGACCATACTCGGAGTGCTTGACCTCGGGGTGGAACTGCGTGGTGAAAATTTTACGCTCGGGGCATTCCATGGCGGCAACCGGGCACACGTCGGTGCTGGCGGTAACGGTAAAGCCCTCGGGCACCTCGGAAACGGCGTCGCGATGGCTCATCCACACAGTCTGCTCCATGGGCGTGGAGTTAAAGAGCTTGGCGCCGGCCGTGCGCGTGATGGTGGCGCGGCCGTACTCGCCCACCTCGGAGTGGCCGACCTTGCCGCCGAGCGTCACGGCCGTGATCTGATGGCCGTAGCAAAAGCCCAGGACGGGAAGGCCCAGGTCAAAGATGGCAGGGTCGATGGACGGAGCGTCCTCGGCGTACACGGAGGCCGGGCCGCCAGAAAGGATGAGCGCAGAGGCGTTCATATCGCGAATCTCGTCGGCCGAGATGTCGCAGGGGACAATCTCGGAATACACGTTGAGGTCGCGGACGCGACGGGCAATGAGCTGACCGTACTGCGCACCAAAGTCGAGTACGAGGACCTTTGCGGAAGCCTTTTGATCCATGGTTCCCCCTCTTGTTGGCGGGGAGCCGGTGCCCACCCGCGCGAATGAACGAAAATAACTTCCATAGTGTACACGTTATATGGGGTTTCTCGCCCCTCGCGGCCATCAGCGCACGGCAAACGCACGACCTGGCCCCTATTTGACGGCGATTGAAGTGTTACCAAACGTTACAGATGATGTAATACGTTTGAACATTGGACGCCCTGTGCCACAATACTGCCGAACAGCTCCGCCTCTGTGGCGGCAAATACGATAGGAATACCAGCATGAAGCGCATCCTTCTCATCGCCACGGGCGGCACCATCGCATCGACCGAGGACGGCAACGGCCTCTCCCCCGCTCTGACCGGTGAGGAGCTCGCCCAGAGTGTCCCCGAGATCTCGGGCCTCTGCGAGCTCGACGTCGTGCAGCCCATGAACATCGACAGCACCAATATGCGCCCGAGCGACTGGATGCGTATCCGCGACGTCATCGTCGAAGGCTATGCCGACCACGACGGCTTCGTGATTCTGCACGGCACCGACACCATGAGCTACACCGCAGCAGCGCTTTCCTACCTGATTCAGGACAGCCCCAAGCCCATCGTGCTCACCGGCTCGCAAAAGCCCATGGGCAATCCCTTTACCGACGCCAAGCTCAATCTGTACCAGAGCCTGCTCTATGCGCTCGACGAGCACTCGCACGACGTCTCGATCGTGTTTGGCGGCGTTGCCATTGCCGGCACGCGCGCCCGCAAGCAGCGCACCATGAGCTTTAACGCGTTCATTAGCGTCAACTATCCGCCCATTGCCTACATCCGCAACGACCGCATCGTGCGCAACGGGCTTCACGGCACGCATCAGGGCGAAAACCCGGTGCGTTTCTACGACAGCATCGACCCGCGCGTATTTGTACTCAAGCTTACGCCCGGCGTAAACCCGGGCATCCTCGACGCCCTTGCCGATAGCTACGACGCCGTGATTCTGGAGACCTTTGGCATTGGCGGTATTCCCGAGTTTGGCGAGTCCGGCGAGTCGTTCCAGGAGGCGATTTTCCGCTGGGTCGATTCGGGCCGCACCGTCGTTATGACCACGCAGGTCCCCGAAGAGGGCCTCGATCTGGGCGTTTATGAGGTCGGCCGTGCTTACGCCGATCATCCGGGTATTCTGCGCGGCGACGACATGACCACCGAGACGCTCGTGGCCAAGACCATGTGGGCACTCGGCCAGTCACGTGATGCCGCCGAGATCCAGCGCCTGTTCTACAGCCAAGTCAACCACGACCGCATCCCGATGGTGTAATCCCTAAGGCAGTTCCACTTATCGCAGCCTCAAACGACAGGTGGTCCCCCTCGGGCCGTGCAAAAATCGGAGAATTCTGCAATTTCTCCGCCGGAGGCATAGAATCGGCCGATTGTTAGACGAACTTATAAGGCGAAGAGGCCGTCTAGTAAATATTTATTCCTCATTTTTATTTAGCGTGTGGATTAACTACTGTCAAAAAGGCAAAGCCAGCCGCTCGAGCTACCATCTACGGCTGAACAGGTGCTGAATACTCGCGATTTTGCACATCGCAACCAGGGGGACCCGCCCAAAGAGCGTCAATTAGCAGCGGGGAACGCCCTATTCGATACCCTCGAGAAGCTCTGACACCGTCATGCCGAGTGCGGGCGCGATCTTAAATAAAACCTTGAGCGTGAAATTTGCCGTCCCACCTTCGATTCGGTCGAGGTAGGGTCGGCTGATTCCTGTTGCCACACAAAAATCAACCTTGGAGATACCAAGGTCCCTGCGTGTCTCTTCGACCCGCCTGCCAAGAATCTGTTTCGCACGTTCGTCCATGCAGCCGAGTTTGAAATGGAGCCGAACATAAACGTAAACTATAGTTTACGTTTTGCCGAATACACAGGAGTTTTCTATGTCGGGTTCTTCGGTCCGCATGTACCGAGCCACGCCTCGCACAAACAGCGCACCGCCCAAGCTCGTCGTCGTTGAAGCAGAATGCCTTTCGCCCGATGAGCGCACAGCATTTGCATTGCTATCAAGTCGCGTCGCCGCCGTTCTGGTCCCTTGCCCGGCGCAAGGTGAACTTGCCATCCGATGCCAAGCGCACAGCTGCTCGCTCAATCAGACTGCCGTAATAGCAACCAGCCAGCGCGGCCTGCCCCTTCTCTTGGAAGCCGGTATCGCGCTCTGTCTTCGCGGCGCCGGATACGAAAACGAGGCCGCCGCCGACATGGTCTTTAAACCACGATCGAGCGGCGGCCTCGCAGCAGCCATTGAATATGTGTGCAGGCTCGTTGCCTAAAAGGACAAGCTAGAAACCAAAGCCAAAGCCCGTTCCAGTAATCGCCGAATACATAAAGTAGACGTTGATTACATTGAGGAACACGCCCGTGATGCAGCCGTTGCGCAGGTAGCGCTCGCACGCAAGACGTGCCATCACAGCGGAGTCCTCGTTGTTCTTTGCCTGGCGTCCCGCCGTAAAGTACGTCGCCACGCTCAGCAGCAGGTTGAGCACCGGCAGTGCCAGCAGCTCGTAGCTCTTACCCCAGCGCGTCACCTCGCCGGCTGCGTTAAACTTCGTTGCCACCTCGGGGCCAATGTTGGGGATCACAAACGCTGCAACCACCAGCGGAATCACCGCAAGTACGAGCAGCGCAATACCCATGTAGCCAGCTTTTTTGCCATATTTAAACATATGCGTCGTCCTTACACGTTAAAGCGGAAGTGCACGACGTCGCCATCGGCCATGACATAGTCCTTGCCCTCAATACGCAGCTTGCCGGCGGCCTTGGCGCCCTGCTCGCCGCCGAGCTCGATGTAGTCGTCATAGCCAATAACCTCGGCCTTAATAAAGCCGCGCTCAAAGTCGGTGTGGATGACGCCGGCGGCCTGCGGGGCGGTCGCGCCCTGACGAACCGTCCAGGCCTTGACCTCCATCTCGCCAGCCGTAAAGAACGACTGCAGGCCGAGCAGCTTGTAGGCTGCTTGCGCGAGCACGTCCAGGCCGGGCTGCTCCAAGCCCAGGCTCTCCAGGTAGTCGGCGGCGTCCTCGGGATCGAGCTCGGAAAGCTCGGCCTCGATCTTGGCGCAGATGGGTAGCGGCTTGACACCGTCGATGGGCGCCAGGTCCTCGTTGAGCATGTCCTCGTCTACGTTGGCCACATACAGGATGGGCTTCATAGTAAGCAGGAACAAGCCCTTGGCAGCAGCGCGCTCCTCGTCGGTCATCTCCATGGATGCGGCGCGCTTGCCCTCGTTGAGCCAGGCGAGCAGGCGCTTGGCCACCTCGAACTTGGGCATGAGCTCCTTGTCGCGCTTGGCCTCCTTCTCGAGCTTGGGCAGTTGTTTCTCGAGCGTGCCCATGTCGGCCAGGATGAGCTCGGTCATGATGGTGTCGGCATCGCCGGCGGGATCGACGAACTCGCCCGTGCGGCCCACCTCGCGCATGACGTTGGGGTCCTTAAAGTAGCGCACGACCTCGCAGATGGCGTCGGTCTCGCGGATGTTTGCCAAGAACTGGTTGCCCAGGCCCTCGCCCTCGTTAGCGCCCTTCACCAGACCTGCGATGTCGACAAACTCGACCGTCGCCGGCACAATGCGGCCGGGGTTGACGATGTCGGCGAGCTTTTGCAGGCGGCTATCGGGCACATCGACGATACCCACGTTGGGGTCGATCGTGGCAAACGGGTAGTTGGCGGCAAGGCCGGTCTTTTTGGTAAGCGCGGTGAACAGCGTCGACTTGCCCACGTTGGGCAGGCCCACGATACCGATGGAAAGGGACACGACAGCTCCTTTTGGTACAGGTACTTCAAACTGCATAAGTATAGCGCCGCCGCAGCATCCGGGCGAATCCGGACACCGCGGCGGCGCAAATGAAGCAGAGATGCGTGAGAGTTCGGGACAGCAGTCCTTACTTAAGCTCGGGCCAGAAATCCTTGTTGGCCTCGATGAGCTCGTCCAGGATCTGCTTGGCAACGCTCGCCGAAGGAATGGTCTTGGAGAGCGTGAGTGCCTGCCAGAGCTTCTGGTAGCTGCCTTCGACCCAAGCCTGGACAACGAGCTTCTCGACGGAAACCTGCTGCTCCATCAGGCCCTTCTGGAACTGCGGGATCGGGCCCTGGCAGATCTTCTCAAAGCCGTTGGAGCCAACGATGCAAGGCACCTCGACCATGGCCGTCGGGTCGAAGTTGGGCACAGCGCCATCGTTGGGGACAATCAGCAGGAAGCGCTCGAGCGTGTTCTCGGCCAGCGCGCAGGCAAGGTCGACGATGTAGTTGGCGTGTACGTCGGGCTCAAAGCCGCCGTCCTTGGCAGTACCCTTGGCGATGATGTCGCGGCAAGCGCCAAAGACCTTCTTCTCGCGGCCGTCCATAACCTCATTGGCGCGAGTGTAGTTGGGGTCAGACGTCTCGACAACATAGTCCGGGTACAGGTAGTACTTGAGGTAGGTGTTGGGAATCGTCTCGGGATCGACAGCATAGACATCCTTGGCCTTGCCGAAGGTGTGAATCCAGCTCTCCTCGACGTGCTGCTCCTTACCGGCCTCGTGCTCAATGCCGTCCAAGTAGCCGTTCTTTGCCATGTGCTCCTTGATCTGCGGCATGAGGTCGTTACCCTCCTTGTCGTAGATCTTGCTCCACCAACCAAAGTGGTTGAGGCCGTAGTAGCTGTACTGCAGCTCGCGACGATCCTTGATGCCGCACATACGGCTCATCTTATCCATGAGGTCGATCGGCATGTCGCAGATGTTGATGATGCGGCTGTTGGGGCGCAGCACGCGGCAAGCCTCTGCGACAATAGCCGCGGGGTTGGAGTAGTTGAGCATCCAGGCGTTGGGGCTGTACTTCTCCATGTAGTCCAGGATCTCGATGACACCGCCGATGGAGCGCATACCGTAGGCGATGCCGCCAGCGCCGCAGGTCTCCTGACCAACGCAGCCGTACTTGAGGGGGATCTTCTCGTCGAGCTCGCGCATAGCGTAGAGACCCACGCGGATGTGAGCAAGGACGAAGTCAGTACCGGTAAAAGCGGTTTCGGGGTCGGTGGTGTAGTTGAACTCAACCTCGGGAGCGTTCTCGTGGAAGTAGATCTCGCACGCCTTGGCAACGATCTCCTGGCGCTCGGCGTTGTTGTCGTAGAAGGTCACCTTGTTGACCGGGAAGCGGTCGCGCTCCTCAAGCAGCATCAGGGCGATGCCCGGGGTGAAGGTAGAGCCACCGCCGGCAATGGTCACGGCATAGTTTTTCTTGGACATGATGTCCTCCTCATTCTGGCCGCTTGCTCAATCCATCCCCGTACGCGGCCTGCACGGTTTGGAATTGTTACCTAGAAGTGGATTTTTTATCTCTAGAATCGGCCTTGCGGTGCATACCGGCTCGCAAGGCCGATTGTTTCGATGGACGATGGTTTACAGAAGGCTCTCGAACTTCAGAAGGCTCTCGAACTTCTCGCGAACCTGCGGGACGGTAAGGCCGATGATGACCTGGATTGACTGACCTTGGACCACCAAGCCATGCGTACCGATCGCCTTGAAGGAAGCCTCGGGTGCAACGACGCTCTTGTCCTTGACGTTAACGCGCAGACGGGTAGCGCAGTTAGTTACATCGATGATGTTATCCGCGCCACCGAGTAGATCAAGGATGTTCTCGGCAAGCACCAAGCGCTCATCATCTTTACTCTGGGCGACCGATTTGCCAGCAGCACCGCCCTGCTTTTGCTTGTAGTCGGCCTTGGACTTGAGCTCGACCTCAACATCGTCATCCTCGCGACCGGGGGTCTTAAAGTCGAACTTGACGATCAGGAAACGGAAGACCACAACCCAAAGAGCGGTAAAGCACAGACCGACAAGGATGGAGATGGCGTACTGCAGACCATGTGCGGCCCAAAGGGGCAGCCAGTCCCACGAGAGCATCGAGATGATGCCGCCGTCGAAGATGCCCACGACGCCAAGGAGGTTTTGAGCCATGCAGCCAAGCGCTCCGAGCACGCAGTGGACGACGAACAGGCCAGGCGCGATGAACAGGAAGGTGAAGTCAAGCGGCTCGGTAATACCGCAAAGCATAGCGGTAAGGGTGACCGGGATCAGCAGAGCCTTGACGCGCTGCTTGCGCTCGGGTTTGGCGGTCATATAAAACGCAATGGCGACGCCAAGCGAGCCGAAGACCTTAGTCCAACCAGGGCAGGTATAGGCAGCCCAGGGTGCGGCATCCTTAAGAGCAACGCTCGGATCGGCAGCCAGTTGGGGCAGGATGTTAGCCCAAGCGGCAAAGATGCCGCCATTGACCGCCGCGTTGTCGTAATAGAACGGCGTATAGATAAAGTGGTGAAGGCCTGTAGGAATCAGCACGCGCTCGAAGAAAGCAAAGACGCCAACGCCGAACGTACCGGCGGAAAGGATGAATCCCTGGAAGGCGGAGATAGCAGCCTGAACATGCGGCCACACCAGGCAGGCGATAAGAGCGACCGGAACCATAACGAAGAAACCGATCATATAGATGAACACGGAGCCCGAGAACACGCCCAGCCACTCAGGAAGTTCGGTGTCGAAGAACTTGTTATGCAGCATCGTGGCGATACCAGAGATAATGAGCGCGCCCATGATGCCCATATCAAGCGTTTTGATGCTTGCGATAGTGGCAAGACCAGTACCACTGCCCGCCTCGACAGAGTAGTCAACACCAAAGACAGGGCCCCACTGCCCCAAGATTGTGCTTACAAAGTAGTTGAAGGTAAGGTAGATGGCCAAAGCCTCCATGCAGCAGCGAGCGTTCTGCTTGTTCGCGAGCGAGATTGGCAACGCTACGCAAAACAGCAACGGCATCTGGTTAAAGAGCGTCCAACCACCCTGGAGCAGCACATTCCAGCAATCAAACCAAAGATGGCCCGCAGTGGCCATCTCGCCAAAGATCGCCTCGGTGGTAAACAACGTACCCAGGCCGACGACGATTCCGGAAAATGCGAAAAGAATTGCAGGCGTGTACATTGCACCGCCGAAACGTTGTATCTTTTGCATCATGACGGGGAATCCCCCTCTCTTCATTCGGAGCGACTGCGGTTTTGGCTTCACTCGAGACCGCAGACGCGCCGTTTGCGTGTACCTCGTGCAATAGGACGGGTGGGCCCGCTTCCCTGACTTCTTGCGCTTCTATTTTTATCATATCACTTATCTAGACAAGTTAGCATTAATACTACGGTTGGTAAACGGTTGATTATTGGCTGTAAACGGTATATGCCCAGTATTTCGCCTGTTAAATCTGACATAGCTGATGGCTGCATTTCATTTTTCTTTTCTACTTGTCTAGATGTGCTTGTCTATATCTATATACATGCCTATACTTCATTACAACATTCACCGCCACGTTAAGGAGTCACCATGAAAAGCGCGGTCTTCTATGGAAAGCACGACCTCAGAGTCGAGGAATCGGCAAAGCCGGCCGTGGGCAGGCGCGACGTTCTGATCAACGTCAAAGCTTGCGGCGTCTGCGGTACCGACGTTCATATCTATGAAGGCGACAAGGGTGCAGCCGACGTTACCCCGCCCACGATCCTTGGTCATGAGTTTGCCGGCGTTGTCGAGGCCGTGGGCAGCGACGTCGCCGGCTTTAAACCGGGCGATCGCGTGTGCATCGACCCAAACCATCCCTGCGGCTGCTGTGAACCCTGCCGCGACGGAATCAACCACTACTGCGAGCATATGACCGGTTACGGCACCACCGTTAACGGCGGCTTTGCCGAGTACTGCTCCGTCGATATGCAGCAAGTCTACAAGTTGGGCGATCACACCAGCTTTGAGCAGGGTGCTATGACCGAGCCCGTCGCCTGCTGCCTGCACGGCATCGATATGTGCAACATCAAGCCCGGCAGCACAGTTGTCGTTATCGGCGGTGGCATGATCGGTCTGCTCATGATGCAGCTTGCTAAAAACGCCGGCGCCACCAAGGTTGTCTTGCTCGAGCCCGTCGAAGGCAAGCGCGAGGTTGCGCTCAAACTCGGCGCCGACCTGGCAATTGATTCCATCCACGAGGACGTCCCGGCCCGCCTGAAGCAGGAGGGCGTCGGCAACGTCGATGTCGTTATCGAGTGTGTTGGCAAGCCCGTCACCATCGAGCAGGCCATCCAGATCGCCGGCCACAAGGCTACGGTCATGATGTTCGGCCTCACCAAGCCCGATGAGACAATCACCGTCAAGCCCTTCGAGGTCTTCCAGAAGGAGCTTGTGCTTACCTCGTCCTACATCAACCCTTATACGCAGCGTCGCGCGCTTGAGCTCATCGACTCTGGCAGGCTCGACGTATCCTCGATGGTCGCCAAGGTGGCTTCCCTCGACGAACTCGGCGCCATCCTGTCAGACCCAGCTCTGCGTGCCATGGGTAAATATATAATCGACCCCAGCAAGTAAATCGATCGACACCTGCGCGAGCGGTCCTCATCCACCGCTCGCGCACTCAGCTCTAGGAGACCATCGTGGCGCGAGCCATCTTCCAAACTATTTATGACAACGTGAAGCAGTCGATTGACGACGGCACATACGCCTATCAGAGTTATCTGCCTTCGGAGACTGAGCTCACACAGCTGTTTGACTGTTCGCGCATGACGGTCCGTCGCGCCATCTCGATGCTTGCGGCAGATGGTTACGTGCTCCCCCAGCAAGGCAAAGGCATGCGCGTCATTCGCAACATCAGTGACGAGAAGAGTCGTGGCGGCGGCGGACTCGAGACCTTTAAGGAAATCGCGGTCAACCGAGGCTTTGAGCTCAAGACTGTCACCACCGTCTTTGAGCTCCTCATCTGCAGCAAGGCGCTCTCCAAGATTACCGGGTTTCCCGAAGGCTGTGAGCTCACACGCGCCAAACGCATCCGTTATGCAGACGGACAAGCCGTGTGCTCCGACGACTCCTATTACCTAAGCTCACAAGTACCGGGGCTGACACCCGAGATTGTCAACGACTCGATCTATCGTTACCTCGAAGAAGATCTTGGCATTAAGATTGTCACGGGCAAACGCGATGTGACGATCGAGCATCCCACGCCCGAGGATACGCGCGTGCTCGATCTCGACGACTTTAACGCACTCGCCGTTATACGCGGGCAGACCTACAACGCCGACGGCATCCTTATGGAATACACCGAGACCAAACAGGTCCCCGGGTTCTTTTTGCTCCATGAAACCGTGACGCGCAACGGTACCGGTCGAACCGGCCACCAAAGTAGCATGAACTAACCATTTATTAGTTGCGGTGGAATAGTTCCTAGAATGGCCAGCTTAAAGGCAAAACGGGAACTATTCCACCGCAATTTTTTGGCCGGCGGGGCAGTACCTGTCCTACCGGCCATCATTTACGCTCGTTTAGCTAGTCCGCGAGCTTTTCCACTTGGTCGAGCATCTTGTTGAGCTTTTCCTTTGCCTCGGCCTTGACCTTCTCGGCCTCCTCGTGGGCCTTGGCCTTCTGAGCGGCCTTTTCCTCGGCCTCGGGGTCGACAACGACCAGATTGGACGCATCGTGCTCGACCAGCTTGAGCGCATGCTCGGGGCACACCTTGACGCAGGCTCCGCAACCTAGGCAATACGTGGACTCCAGTGCAAAGCGACCGCTTCCCACCAAATCGCAGGCAAACGTGGGGCACACGTTGACGCACTCGCCGCACGACGTGCACTTGTCAAAATCGCATTCCGGCGTGCTCACCTGCATGTTCTGGGCAAGCTCGGGGTGGTTTTGCAACGTTGAGAGCACCAGTTGGCGCCCGTGCGTGAGCGAACGGCGACGCTTAGTCGTCGTGGTGCCGCACATGGTGTTGAGTGTGCGCTCGAGCTGCGTGATCTGGTGACGGTGGGCCTTCAACTTCTGCGTCACCGAGGCCAGTGCCGCCGTCGCCGGGTTGAGCTTAGTCACGGTTAGGCCCGTGGTGCGGGCAATCTTATCCATGTACTCCTTGCGCTCGTACTCGCGGCGCTTATGGCACTTGAGGCTCTTGGGGTCGACCTCCAGGCCCATGCCCGTACCCGCCCACTCCTCGGCGGTAGCAATGGCCTCGCCCAGAATGTCCTCACCGCCGGTGTTGCGGCATTTATCGCACACGCCCAACGGCAGGTACACACTCACGTTGGGATAGTCCGCCAGTACCGAGAACCAGGTCTCGGCCGTAATATCGCCCACGCAGGCGACGACGACCTCGTTTTCGCGCGGCATGCGCTTGAGGGCGCGCGTGCAGGTGACGTAGGCGGTCTCGTGGCTCGTAGCAGCAGAGACGATATCGTCATACAGGTTTTTGGGCGCCAAGCGCGGCGAGATGATCGCCTCGGTCGGACAGGCAGCGGCGCACAGGCCGCACTTGCGACAGGAGTCGAGGATCTCAATGGCATCTTCCTCGACCTCGATAGCGTTGACCGGACACACGTCCATGCACGCGGTGCAGCCGCTCTTTTCGTTTTTGCAGGTCAGGCACGGAATGGTGTTGCCGCGCGGGCGCTCCTTGTAGTCGGCAGGGTTCCACTGCGGCGCCGACGGATCGAGTGCATCGGTCACGCCGCCAAGCGGGTTTTTAAGAAAGTCGAAACCCTTGCTGATCTCGATAATGTCATCAAACAGATCGTGTTCCTGCGCCATGCGCGGCCCCTCCCTGAGCAGTGCAAACAAGCAAGAGATAATGATACGCTATCGGCCCACGCCTCGGGCAAATTACACGCGGCGCACCTTTGAGGCAAATAGTCTATGGCCTATCGCCGCCTCGATTGCACAAGATCGATCAAGCGCCTAGCTATGCCTCGCGCATGAGCTGCACGAGCTTTTGTCTGGTCACCTTGGCCTGTTCGTTAGCCATATTGCGTTCGTTTCTAAAGGCCGCATCTGCAACGCTCATCAGGTCGGCATCGGAAATCTCGTCAAGGCCCAGCTCCTCGAGCGTCGTCGGCAGGCCGACGCGCTGGCAAAACTCGAGCACCTGATCAAGCTCGGGTGCACGCTCCAGGCGCAGCTGCACCACCAGGCCAAACGCTACGGCCTCACCATGCATGGCCTTGCACTCGGGCAGAATCGTCAGGCCGTTGGCGATGGCATGGGCAAGCGCTAGGCCACCGCTCTCAAAGCCAACACCCGAGAGCAGAATATTGCACTCGATCAGGCGCTCAACCGCCGGCGATATACGACCCTTTTTGAGATCACGCTTGGCAGCGACGCCGCACTCCATGAGTGTGTCATAGCAGGCACGAGCCGCAACCAAGGCCAAGTGTCCCGGCGCGCCACCGTGTTCGTTGACGCCGTGCGCCGCGGCGCACGAACGCGCCTCGAAGTACGTTGCCAGCGCATCGCCCATGCCAGCGACCGTCATACGCAGTGGGGCCGCCGCGACCACGTTGGTATCGACCACGACCAGGTCCGGATTCTTCTCGAGCATCAGGTAGCGGTCGAACGACCCATCCTCGTGATACAGCACCGAAATCGCACTGCACGGACCGTCCATCGACGCCGCCGTGGGACATACGCACAACGGCAACTCGGCATAAAACGCAACGGCCTTGGCGATATCGAGCATCTTGCCGCCGCCAATGCCCACCACCATGTCGCAATACTCGGCCCGGGCTTCCTTGGCCATTTCGACAACGGCATCTTCCGTACACGGACCGTTGTAAATCTTAAAGAACGGCTCGCTTAGATCTTCATCCAGAAATCCATCGACGATCTGCCTGCACAGCCGATCCTCGGTGCCCTGGTCAAACAAGACATAGGCAGCGCAGCCCAACCATGACAAATACCTGCCCTGACGCGAGAGCTCACCCGGCCCCTGAACATATCGTCCGGGACCGCCATAAACCATGGGAAGCGCCATACGAGAATCCGCCCTTTCATCAACAACAATTGGTGCAAAGCAACCTGACCCCTTTGCACCATAGCAAAAAGGGGCAAAGCCGTCTGCCGGCTTTGCCCCTTCCTTAGCTTGATTTACTCATCCATGAGATAGTAGTGGCCCAGCGCGTCGGCACCCAGGATGGCGTTTGCGACCATCTCGGGCGTCACCTCAAACGGCATGTTGCACATGGTGTCATCGGGCGCGCACGCGGCCTCGGCAACAATCATGGCCTGCTCGCGCGTAAGCTCGGCAACGCCCAGCTCCTTCATCGTGACCGGCAGGCCCAGCTCAATGCAGAAGCCCAAGACTTCCTCAAGCTTCTCGGTCGGGGCATCCTCGAGTACCAGCTGGACGATAGTGCCAAAGGCGACCTTCTCGCCGTGAT
>CATVZP010000031.1 GCA_958348565.1 uncultured Collinsella sp.
CGGCGCTTGGAGATGCGCACGCGCTCGACCTCGGCATTGTTGGCGCTTTGCTCCAAGCGGCCAATCTCGGAGAGCAGCGAGCGGCGCTCGCCTTCAAGACGGGCGATCTCGCCGGCGGCATCGCCCTCAGCGGTACGCGCCTCTTCGACGGCCGCATTGGCCTCGACGACCTGATCCGACACATGCTCAAACACGGCAGCCAGATCGGGCTCCAGGCCCTCCAGCTCGCGAATGCGACGCTTGCGCTCCAGAGCACCCGAGGCCTCGCCGGCATCAAGCCCCACGCGAACCAGGCCGCCGCAGGCAACACGTGCGCCATCGGGAGTCACATAGGTCACGCCATCAACGACCGGCGCGGACAGCGCACAAGGCAAGTCATCGACCACGTAATAGCCGCCAAGCAAGGCCTCGACGACCGGACCGTAGCCGGCACGCACGGACAGGCGATCAACAAGACGGGTACCGGCGGCGCCCTCGGCGGCCGCAGAGCCGCTCACGCTGCGCGCCACCAGCAGCGCCTCACCCGAGGCCTTCTTCTGGTCCAGGGCAGCGCGACCGGCACGCTCAAGTGCGGCAGTGTTATCGAACAGCAGGGCATCGATATCGCCGGCGAGCAGCTGCTCAACCAGGCCCTCAAGCTCACGCGGTGCCTCGAGTACATCGCCCAGACGGCCCGAAACATCATCGCCCAGCGCGCCCACCAGACGGCTTACGAGCGGCGAGCTGTCGGCCATGCGAGCATCGAGCTTCTTTTGGCTCGCGAGCTCCGAGCGCACCTCGGACAGCTTGTTGCGCGCCTCGCTCTCGCGGGCACGCAGGTCCTTGAGGGCAGCGCGTGCCGTCTCGGTGGCCTCGCGCGCATCGCTCTGGGCCTGACGAGCCGCCTCAAGGGCGCTCTCAAGCTCCTCAGCACGGTCGCGGCGGCTCTCAAGCGATGCCGTGACCTCCTCGAGCTGCTCATCGATCTGCTCCAGGCGCGAGGCATACATGTTGTCCTCGACCTCGGCATTGCTCAGCGAGTCCTTCACCTTGGCGAGCTCGAGCGCAGCATTATCGGCAACGCGCTGCACATCGCGCTGCTCGCGCGTAAGCTGCGAAATCTGGTTGTCGAGCGCCACGCGACGCTCGTGGAGCTCAGCGGCGGCAGGACCAGCGGCGTCGACGTCCTCCTGGGCCTGCAGGTGCGCACCGGTCACTTCCTCAAGTTGGGCACGCGCATCCTCGAGCTCCTCGACCACGCGACGGCGCTGATGCTCGGAGCTCGAGATCTGGCCGCGCATGTCGGACAGGCGCGACACCATGTTATGGCCCTTTTCCTCGAGCAGGCGCATGTCGGAGTTAATGCGACCGACCACATCTTGCATATGGCGGCGTTGCTCGCCCAAGTCGCCCACAAACAGGCCCTTTTCTTCGAGCATAACTTGGAGCTTCTCGAGCTCGCGCTCCTTTTCACCCAGGCGGTATTGCGCAAGCTCAAGCTCGGCGGCGCCCTCCTTAGAGCGGCTCTCCAGGTCGTTCCACTGCGATTGCAGCGAACGCAGCTCGTCGACGGCCAGCATCTGCGTAAGCTCGTTCGCGCGCGAGGACAGCTCTTTGTACTTGCGCGCGCGATCGACCTGGCGCTCCAGCGGTCGCAGCTGACGGGCAATTTCCTTGTTGATATCGCGGGCACGGGTCAGGTGCTCGTCCATCGACTTAATCTTTTTGAGCGCACGCTCCTTGCGACGCTTGTGCTTGGAGATGCCGGCGGCCTCCTCAATGAGGGCACGGCGCTCCTCGGGGCGGCTCTGCAAAATGGCATCGAGCTTGCCCTGGCTAATGATGGAATGCGTATCCTTGCCCAGGCCCGAGTCGTGCAGGATGTCCTGAATGTCCATCAGGCGGCACGGGCTCGAGTTGATGAGGTACTCGCTTTCGCCCGAGCGGTACATACGACGGGTGATGGCGACCTCGTCAAAGTCGACGGGCAGCATATGGTCCGAGTTATCGAGCACCAGCGTGACCTCGGCCACGCCCACCGGCTTGCGCGCCGACGAGCCCGAGAAAATGACGTCTTCCATGGCCTGGCCGCGCAGCTGCTTGGCGCTCTGCTCGCCCAGGACCCACAGAATCGAGTCGGAGATGTTCGATTTTCCCGAGCCGTTGGGACCGACGATGACGGTTAGGCCCGGCTCAAACGTCATATGGGCGCGGTCGGCAAACGACTTGAACCCTTTGAGCGTGAGGGACTTGAGATACACGGTTCCTCGCTTAAACAGGCTTCTTGTTGAGAATCACGCCGTTGGTGGTGTAGCCCATGCGGTCGAGCGCCTCGAGTGCGGCAGCTCCCTCGGCCTCCTTCTTGGAGGAACCGGTGCCGCGGCCCTGGCGAATACCGTCGATGAGCACCACAGCGGTAAAGGTCGGTGCGTGTGCCGGGCCCTCAGAGCCAACGAGCTTGTACGCCGGGGGCTCGTGGCCGTCGGCCTGCACGCACTCCTGCAAAAACGACTTGGGGTTCGCAGGATGCTCGGCACGCTCGGAGGCCAGGTGCGGCTTAAGCGTACGGTGGATAAAGTCCGCCGCAACGTCCCAGCCGGCATCCAGATACAGCGCGCCCACAAGCGACTCGTAAACGTTCTCGAGCGCCGAATGCAGGCCGCGCGCGCCCGTGCCGGTCTCGGAGGCACCAAAGATGATGATGTCGTCGATGCCCAGCTCATGGGACACCTCGGACAGCGTGGCACCCGAGACGAGCGACACCTTCAGGCGCGTAAGCTTGCCCTCGTCAAACTCCGGATAGGACTCAAAGAGCGAGCGGGCAACCACGGCGCCCAAAATGGAATCGCCCAAAAACTCAAGGCGCTCATAGCTCGCCGAGACGGGCTGACCTTCCACGGCAGAGGGGTGCGTGAGCGCCGCGCGCAGCAGCACCTTGTTATTGAACTCGTGGCCCAGGATTTCCTGGGCGCGCGCGAGTCGTTGAGATAAAGCCAAGACTTAGGCCTCCTTGGCGTTTTCAATAGCGTCGACAGCGTCGGCGACAGAGTTGAGCGACAGCAGGGTCTCGTCATCGATCTCGAGGTCGAACTCGTCCTCGATGGCCGTCACCAGCTGCAGACGCTCGAGCGAATCGGCATCGAGATCGTCAAAGGTAGTCTCGTCGCTAATGTCGGCGACATCGACGCCCAGAACGTCAGCGGCGACTTCGGCGATCTTATCGAAGATTTCTGAGCGGTCCATAGCGCTTCCTCTCGTATTGCGTGAACAACAACGCGCTGGCGCCGCAAGTGCAGCACCAAGACACGGTTTTGATTCTACCCCACGACGAAGGCCGCGAGGCACATAACAGCGCTCTAACTCGCTCCTACAAAACGATGCCGTCCATAGAGTTGGCGACGTTCTCGACCAGCCCGGCGCGCACGGCCTCCGCCGCGGCGAGCGTACCGTTTTTGACAGCCTCGACCGAGGTGGCACCGTGGCCGATCAGCACCACGCCACGCAGGCCCAGCAGAATGGCGCCGCCCTTAGCATCGCCCGAGAGCTTTGCCTTGATCTCGCGCATCTGCTTTTTGATGAGCAGCGCGGCAATCTTGGTGCCAAGCGAAGCCATAAAAGCACCCTTGAGCTCTTGCAGCAAAAACTTAGCGGCGCCCTCGGTTGCCTTGAGCGCGATGTTGCCCGACATGCCATCGGCAACGACGACGTCAAAGTTACCCGAGGTCAGGTCGGTGCCCTCGCAGTTGCCCACAAAGCCGGGAACGGCGGCCTTCATGGCAGGGAAGCAGGACTTGGTAAAGATGGAGCCCTTCTCATCCTCGGTGCCGTTGCCGAGCAGACCGACGCGGGGATGCTCAATGCCCAAGACGACGCGCGCATAGGCGCTACCCATCTGGGCAAAACGCACCATGTCGTCGACCTCGACATCGGGGTTGGCGCCCATGTCGCACAGGACCGTCAGGCCGCCGGCGCGGTTGGGCAGTGCATTGGTAAGGCACGGACGTACCGGTTGCTTCTTGCCCTCGGCCTGATACCTAAACGGCGTCACGTAGGCGGTAGCGGCAGCGGTCATGGCGCCGGTGGAGCCGGCAGAGAAGAACGCATCCGCGTTACCCTTCTTAATGGCTCGGCAGGCAAGCACGATCGAGGACTTGCGCTTGGTCATCACGGCTCGAATGGGATCGTCATCCATGGCGATGACATCGGGCGCCTCCAAGGCCTCAACGCGAGCGTGAGCCGCGGCAAAGGGGTTCACGATCTCTGCAGGACCGACGGCCAGGACCTCGATATCGGGATCCGCCGCAAGCGCCGCCTCGATACCGTCGAGGACGACCTGAGGCTTCTCGTCTCCGCCCACAACGTCTACACAAACGCGAACGTTACTCATATACATACTCCTTATACAAAAATGGCCGACTCATTGAGCCGGCCATTGTGGTTCCAGTTGGAACGGCATCGCATCCAGAGTATACAGTTACTCGGTAACGATAACCTCGCGGTCCTTGTAGAAACCGCAGCTGGGGCACACGTGGTGCGGGAGCTTGACAGCGCCGCAACGGGGGCACGTGGACTGAGCCGCAGCCGAGATCTTCATGTTGGCGGAACGGCGGGTGTGAGTGCGGATACGACCCTGCTTTTGTTTAGGTACGGGCATAGTGACCTTCCTTATGAACTATCCAGTGTGGCGATTACGCGCAAGTAGCGATACTACCACAGTTTTACTCGTCAAGCTTGAGATTCTTCAATGCTGCAAATGGATTTTCCGTGGCAGCGGCCCATTCGGCCTCTGCTTGAGCGGCGCAATCGCATTGCTCGACGTTGAGATTGATGCCGCATGTGGGGCACAGGCCGCGACAATCGGGCTTGCACAGGACAACGAACGGCGTGTCCATGACGACCGCGTCGTTGATGGGCTCACCCAGATCGACGATGCGATCCTCGCCCAGTAACTCGTAGCCGTCCTCGTAAGCCTCGGGGTCCTCGGGCTCGTTAAAGAGATAGAATTCCTCAATCTCACCGGCAATATCAAACGAAGCGGGCTCAAGGCAACGGTCGCACTCACCGGTTGCGTGCGCGCGGACCATACCCGTAAGCAGGACACCGGTGCCGGCATTGGTAAAGACCACGTCGTAGTCAATTCCGTCCTGCAGCTGGTACTCCTTCTCGCCCACCGTATAGGTGGCGACATCGACCTTACCGGTCAGCGGATACGAGTCTCCGGGAAACTCAAGCTGCTCGGAAAGATCGACGGTAACGCTCGGGAACTCAGCCATTACCACTGACCATTCTGCTGGGCGGCACCCTCGTTGAGCTGCTGACGGCAACGGGTGACGGTGCCGGTCAGGCTCTTGAGGTTCTCCTCGAGGTGCGTAAAGACCTGCTCGGCGTAATCTTCGGCGGCATAGCGCGTCTCGCGCTCATACTGCTGGGCACGGTCGCGAATGTCGTCGGCCTGCTGCTGCGCTAAGCGGACAATCTCCTGCTCACCGGCAATGGTGAGGGCCTGCTGCTGAGCATCGGCAATGATGGAATCGGCCTGAGCGGCGGCGGAAGCCATAAGCTCCTCGCGCTCCTTGAGGATACGGCGGGACTTCTGCCATTCCTCGGGATAGCTCATGCGGATCTCGTCGAGGATGTTAAAGAAGACGTCGGCGTCGATAACCTTCATCTGGGCGTTCTTGCCGAACGGCGTCTTAGCCTCTTCGATGAGCCCCTCGAGCTCGTCGACAAGACTCACGATCCTGTCGCCAGGAAAATTCTCGCCCGGCATCCGGTCTCCTTTCATAGGTAACATATCATCGTGTTAGTTTACCACATGCCACCAGGCATTAAAAAACGTCACGAAAAGCGATGTTTGAGCGCCTTGACCACATTGGGCGGAACAAAATTAGAGACGTCGCTACCGAGCGATGCAATCTGGCGAACCACCGAGCTCGAGATATAGCCGTACTGCGGCGCACTCATGACAAAGATGGACTCCAGCTCGTTGTCCAGGCGGTAGTTGAGGTCGGCCTGCTGCAGCTCGTACTCAAAGTCGGTCATGGCACGCAGGCCCTTGACCACGGCCCCTGCTCCCTGTTCGCGGGCAAAATCGACCAAGAGGCCGGTGAAGGGCAGCACCTCGACGCCGTCAATATCACCGAGCGCCTCACGGGCCAGCGCCACGCGCTCGTCGAGCATAAACGTGGTGCCGACGCCGTTTTTGCCCTGCGACTCGGCAACGGCCACGATCACGCTGGGAAAGATGCGGCGGGCGCGGCGAATCACGTCGATATGGCCAAACGTGATGGGATCAAAGGTGCCCGGGACGATCACGCGGTTGATGGTGTCATTCATGGGCGTCCTCCAAAGGCGCATCCTCGTCATGGTCGCTATCGTCGGCATTGTCGGCCTCGTTCGTGGCCGACCAGCGCAGCAAGTCAACCGAAGTTATGCCGTAGCGCTTCTCGCGCACGGTCTCAAAACCGGTCGGGTGAGCGCCCGTATCGGCCGCGGCGTGCTCAAAGAGCGCGTAGGCGCCCGGCGCCAGCAAGCCTTGCTGAGCTAGGTTTTGCAGCAGCTCCTCGACCGGCTCGGAGCCAAAAGCATAGGGCGGGTCGAGCAGGACCAAGTCGAAGGGACCGCCCGGCACGCGGCCGCGCGAGGCGCTCGCCAGCACGTCACCCGTCACCACGCGCCAACGCGCACGGTCACGGCAGAGCGACTCGATATTCTTGGTAATCAGACGAGCAGCGTTGCGATCGATCTCGAACGTGGTGAGCGAGCGGGCACCACGCGAGAGCATCTCGATGCCCAAGGCGCCGGAGCCGCCAAAGGCATCCAGCACGCGGACCTCGTCCAGATCGAAGTCGAATGCCGACATGACCATAGATGCGCACGCCTCGCGCACGCGATCGGTCGTGGGGCGGGTGACATCGCGACCACGGGGCTCCTCGATCTTACGACCGCGCCATTCGCCGCCGATGATTCTCATCCTCCGCTGACCTCCTTAAAGATGTGCCGATACCGCATGGCGACTGCATCGCGCAAGGGACGCGTCGCCACGGAGTCAAGGTTGCAAGCATACCGCAAGAGCTCGACCGCGTCCAAATGGGCCCACTCGATCAATTCTTCGTCGGCATCGAGGTCAACAAAACGCAAGGTCACGCCGCCATGCTGGCGGTAACCCAGGATTTCGCCCTCGTGGCGCAGACGCAGGTCCATCTGGGCGAGCGTAAAGCCGTCCGAGGTCTTCTCGAGCGACTGGAGGCGGTCTTGTGCCGTCGACGCGCCGCCGTTGCCCTTGGAGTGCGTCATGACCAGGCACGTTCCCGACACGCTGCCGCGACCTACGCGCCCGCGCAGCTGGTGCAGGGCCGCCAAGCCAAAGCGCTCTCCATTCTCGATGACCATGACGGTGGCGTTGGGCACGTCAACGCCCACCTCGACCACCGTGGTCGAGACGAGCACATCGATCTCGCCACGCTTAAAGGCATCGATGACCCGGTCCTTCTCCCCCGCCGGCATGCGGCCATGAAGACGCTCGATGGTAAGCCCCGGCAACGCAAGGCGCAGTCGGTCGAGCTCGGTTGCCGTATCGTGCAGCGGCACAGGCACGGTCACGCGGCCTTCGTCGTCGCGAGCGATGCCGGGTACGTCTTCGAGCTCATCGGCCGAATCGCTCGGCTCCACGAGCGGACAGATCACGTAGGCTTGCTGCCCCTTATCGTGCGCCTCGCGAATGGCGCCATAGGCCAGGTCGCGACTCGACTCGGTGAGGACGCGCGTCGTCACGCCGGCACCCGGAACGGGACGATGGCGGATGATGCTCGTATCCAGGTCGCCGTACACCGAAAGCGCCAGCGTGCGCGGGATCGGCGTGGCAGTCATGACCAACAAGTCGGCACCCGGGCCTTTTGCGCGTAGAGCGTTACGCTGGCCCACGCCAAAGCGGTGCTGCTCGTCGATCACCACAAGCGACAAATGCTTGAACGTGACGTTCTCCGAAAGCACCGCATGGGTACCAAAGAGCACGTCGAGCTCGCCAGACTGGAGCCGCGCATGAATCTGTTCACGCTCGGCCGCCGGCGTGGCGCCCGTCAGGAGCGCCCAGGTTATGCCAGCCTGCGAGAGCAAAGGGCCGGTCTTATCGGCATATTGACGCGCCAACACGCCCGTGGGCGCCATAACGCAGGCCTGAGTGCCGCTATCGGCCGCAACCGCCAATGCGCAGGCGGCAACGGCGGTCTTACCGGTACCGACGTCGCCCAGCAGCAGACGGTTCATCACGCGACCGCCATCGCACATGTCATGCAGGATGTCTTGAAATGCAGCCTCCTGCTCATCGCTCAGCGAAAACGGCAGGGCCTGTTTAAGCGCAGTCAAATGCTCGCCCGCAGCATGCGCATAAGGCACCACGTCGACCATACCGCCATCGTTGCGCAGACGCAGCGCGAGCTGCAAGTAGAGACACTCCTCGTAGGCAAGACGCCGGCGCGCGATGTCGCGCTCGGCCATGCTCGAGGGAAAGTGGATCGAGCGCAGCGCACGGGCATTGCTCATGAGCTTCCGCTTTGCGCGCAGCGGCGCGGGAATGGGATCGAACGGATTGGCGACCACTTCGAGCGCACCGCTCACGATACGGCGCATCCATGCCTGACTCACGCCGTCACTTACGTAGTGGACCGGCAGGATGGTGCCGGCGGCGCGCCCGTCCTCAAGCTTTTCAAAGTGGGGCGAGGCCATCTGCTTAAAGCCATAGGCAAATTCGACCTTGCCCATAACGGCCAGGCGGTCGCCCTGCTTGAACTGCTGGGCAATCCAGGGCTGACGAAAAAAGGCGACTTGCAGCACGCCCGTCTCGTCCACGAGCGAGACCTCAGTCACCTGCATACGCGGACGGGGCTGCTTTTGGACAATACGGTCGACCGTGGCGATGATCGTGCACACGGTACCGATGGGCGCCATCTCGATGGACCACGAGCGAGTAAAGTCCAGGTAGCGATGAGGAATATGGAGAAGGAGGTCCCCCACCGTCCGAATTCCCAGACGGCGAAGGGCCTCCTCACGTTTACCCGAAACATATTTGAGTCGCGCGATATCCTCGTCGAGCGCATTGCTCTGGGCAAAGCGCTCCGAGACGCGCGGCACGGAGCACAGCTCGGACATAGGCAGAGCCTACTCGATCGAGAAGATCACGGGATAGAGCGGCTGCTCACCACGATGGGCGTCGATCTCCAGATCGGGCTGAGCCTCCTCGATAGCGTCGACGATCTCCTGGAAGGCCTCGTCAGACAGCTCCTCACCGGCCAGAATCGTCAGCGCGTCGCCCTCCTCTTCCTCCTGCATGCGGTTGATGCAGTCGAGCGTAACCTGCTTCACGTCAGAACCGACCACATCGATGGAACCGGCGATGATGCCCATGACATCACCGGAGTGAATCGGCGAGCCGTCAGAGGCGCTGGAGTCGCGCACGGCGCGAGTGACCTCGCCATCACGGACCTCGCTGATGGCGTCGACCATAGCGGCAACGGCATCCTCGAGCTCGGAATCGGGCAGGACCGCGAACAGCGCGGAGAAAGCCTGCGGGACGGTCTTGGTGGGAACGACGGCAACCTTCTTGTCGGTGCAAGCGGAGGCAGCAGCCTCGGCAGCCATGCGGATGTTGCCGTTATTGGGCAGGATGATGACCGAGGTCGCGTTGACCTGGTCGACGGCGCCAAGCAGGTCGGCGGTCGAGGGGTTCATGGTCTGGCCACCCGAAACGATCACATCGACGCCGAGGGACTTGAGGATGTCGGCCTCACCAGAGCCAGCCGCAACGGCGACAAAGCCCAGGGCCTTCGCGGGTTCGGCGGCCTTCTCCTGGTCCTCATGGATCTTAGCGGTACGGTCGTGGGCCTCCATCTCCATGTTGTGGATAAAGACCTCATAGATCTGACCGAGCTGCAGCATGTGCTCGAGCACCAGGTTGGGGGTGTTGGAGTGCACGTGGATCTTGTAGTCGGGATAGGCGCCCACGAGCAGCTCGCAGTCGCCCATGGAACCCAGGAACTTCAGGCACTCGTCCTCGTCAAACGGGGCGTCGGCCTTAAAGAGGAACTCGTTGCAGTAGCGGAACTCCGAGCCCTCCCAGTCGTCGTTGGCCTCGATCTCAACACGGCCAAGAGCGGCATCGCGAGCAGAGCCGGCGGAATCGAACGTAGCGGAGAAATCCTCGACCACGGTGCTGCGGCCAAGGGCAGCGGCAACAAAGTTCTCCAAGAAGATGGCAAAGCCAAAGGCGCCGGAGTCGACCACGCCGTTCTCCTTGAGGACGGGCAGCAGGTCGGGCGTGCGGGCGACGGACTGGTAGGCCTCGACGACGATGGCGTCGAGCGCATCCTCGGCAGAGAACTTCTTCTTCTCGCACTCGTCTGCCTTGGTCGAAACATCACGCAGGACCGTGAGGATCGTGCCCTCGATGGGCTTACGAACAGCCTGGAAGGCAACCTTGACGGCACGACGGAAGGCGAAGGCGATATTGGCGGATGTAATGGGCTCATCGGCAGAGACAAGGCCCTCGGCCACGCCGCGTAGGATCTGCGAGGTGATGACACCGGAGTTGCCACGGGCGCCCATCAGGGAGCCGTGGGTGATAGCGCCGGCAATGGCCTCCATGTCGGCATCGGCGGGAAGGGCGGAAAGCTCCTTGGTCACCGAGGCGAGCGTGAGCGACATGTTGGTGCCGGTGTCACCGTCGGGTACGGGGAAGACGTTGAGCTTGTTGATCTCCTCGGCCTTTTCGGAAACGGCAGCCGCAGCGATCGGAAAACAGGTGCGAATGGTCTTTGCAATCATAAGTGATGAAATCTCCGTATTCGGATGCTAGTTCAGACGGCTCTTGAGCGCGTCGATGTGAATGCCGATCTTAAGGCTGGCGGGATCGATCTGGGCGATCTCCTGCAGGGTGAAGGCGACGGAGCTCGAAAGATTGTGGCAGACGGACTTCATGTTGACGCCGTTCTCGAGCACGACGTGAAGGTCGACCGTGAGGCCGTTCTCGTCGGCGGAAACAAGCACGCCCTTGCGGAGGCGCTGGCCGGCAAGCAGGCGCACGCTCTCGGCGCCCTGCAGCTGTTCAGCCATACCGACGACGCCGTAGCACGTCATCGCGGCATAACCGGCAATATCGGCAATAACGTCGTTCGAGACGCTCAGGCTGCCGTTAATGGTCTCAGACACAAGAATCTCCTTTTCTGGTGCTCGCGGCACCATGTCGTGGGAGCAATCATTCCAATAGTTTACAACGACCGCGCCATGTTAAGGCGGCGGGGTTCGCGATTACATCCTCGACACGAAATGTTGATACGGTAACGTTCGCCACCGGCGATCGCGGCATGAAAAAACCCGCCGCATAAGCGACGGGTTTTAAAACCTGGCTCCCCGGGTAGGACTCGAACCTACAACAGCGCGGTTAACAGCCGCGTGCTCTACCATTGAGCTACCGAGGAATTTAAAAGCCCAGCGAAATGGGCTGAAAAATTCTGGCTCCCCGGGTAGGACTCGAACCTACAACAGCGCGGTTAACAGCCGCGTGCTCTACCATTGAGCTACCGAGGAATAGGTGCGTGCTCTCAAGCAACGAAGTTTATTATACGGACGATTGGGCGAAGGGCAAGAACTTTTTTAAGAAATTTTCCGACCCAGTCATTGGGGACGTTCTTAAACGACTAGTCATTCAAGAACGTCCCCAACGACTACATGAAAGCGCCCCCAAGCGGATGTGCTTGAGGGCGCCTCTTGCTTGACTAGCTTTCGATGTAGTCTTTCAGCTTGCTCGAGCGACTCGGGTGGCGGAGCTTGGCCAGGGTCTTAGACTCGATCTGGCGGATACGCTCGCGCGTGACGCCAAACTCGCGACCGACTTCCTCGAGCGTGCGGGGATGTCCGTCGACGAGACCAAAGCGCAGCTCGATAACCTTGCGCTCGCGATCGGCAAGCGAATCGAGCACCTGGGTGAGCTGCTCCTGCAGCATGGAGAAGCTGGCAGCATCGGGCGGAACGATAGCCTGGGAGTCCTCGATGAAGTCGCCCAGCTGGGAATCCTCTTCCTCGCCGATCGGGGTCTCGAGCGACACGGGCTCCTGCGAAATCTTCTGGATCTCACGGACGCGGTCGGCGCTCATGTCCATCTCGGCACCGATCTCCTCGGGGGTCGGGTCGCGACCCAGGTCCTGGAGGAGCTGGCGCTGGACGCGGACGAGCTTGTTGATGGTCTCGACCATGTGCACGGGAATACGGATGGTACGGGCCTGGTCGGCAATAGCGCGCGTAATGGCCTGACGGATCCACCACGTGGCGTACGTGGAGAACTTAAAGCCCTTCTGGTAGTCGAACTTCTCGACGGCGCGGATCAGACCGAGGTTGCCCTCCTGGATCAGATCCAGGAACAGCATGCCACGGCCGACATAGCGCTTGGCGATGGAGACGACCAGACGCAGGTTTGCGCTGATGAGCGCCTGCTTGGCCTCAAGACCAACATTCTCAATACGCGTAAGTCGACGCATCTCGGAGCGTGTGAGTTCAATCTCGCCTGCATCGGCAGCCTCGAGCTTCTCGGTAGCCTCGAGACCGGCCTCAATCTTCATGGCCAGATCGACCTCTTCAGATGCGGTCAGCAGGTCGACCTTACCGATCTCCTTGAGGTACATACGAACCGGGTCGCCGGTCAGCATCACCGTGGAGGCATCGATGCCGCGCACGCGCGAACGCGAACGGGACGTGCGCACGGTGCGCTTCTTCTTGCTCTTGGAAGAGCCCATCTCGGCATCGGCCTGGCGGGCCATCTTAAGCTCGTGATCGTCAAGCGAGCCGGAATCGTGCTCGTCATCATCGAAATCGTCGGTATCGTTATCGTCATCGTCGACGTCCATCGGGGCGTCGTCGTTTCCGCTCGCGGAGATAATCTGGATGCCGCTGTTGCGCAGCGCGGAATACACCGCGTTGAGCTGCTCATCAGAAACATCGATATCCTTCAGGGCGACCTGAATCTCGTCCTCGGTTACCGAAGTCCTGTTTGAGCCGTTGCCCATGAGCTTTGCAACGTAGGATTCCAGCCCAGTACCCGTGCTCTCAGTCTTTTTTGGCACAGATTCTCCCTTCGTAGTCCACAGGACTCATTACTTTAGCACACACATGGACGTCTATACCCAAAATAAAGACAGGATATAGGCGAGAATACGCTGGTTGACCACAACATCTAGGCCTGTTCGGCACCCGCGGTCTCCAAACCGATCAAACGGAACGGGTCGGCCACGCCACCGATCGACTTTTGGAGCTCGCGCTGGCGCTGTGAATCTTGCACCGCCTGCATCGTCAGCACGCGACGGGCCTCATCGTCGAGTGAACGGTCCTGACGCAACTTGGCCTGCGCGGCTCGCATGCGACGTTTGATGGTGTAGAGCTCGAGCGTATCGAGCATAAAGACGATGTTCGTCTCAGTCGGGTGCTTACTCGTTGCCGAGATGCGCCCGGCGCTGACAAGCGATGCCGCCTCGGGACACACCGCGCGTGCCGCATCCATGCATGCCGCAGGATCGGTTCCCGGCGGCGTTGCCAGAACGGCCCACGCAATGGACTCGTGACGCGGGTCGACCCACTCGATAGAACAAATGCGATCGGCATACGTGCGGAACAGATCGGGGTAGCTCGTGAGCATCGTCAGCAGCTCGCGCTCCCCCGCCAGGGATTTCCGCTCCAGATCGGTCAAAACAATCGGCATCGACGGAGCTGCCGCCGCGCTTGAGCTATCGGCAACGGGCGCAGCGCTTTCCATCCCCGCCGGCACATCGATTGGCGGCAGATCCTCGTCGGCCTCCACCGGCGCGGCCCCATAGGCATCAAGCGGAACGTAGTCGTACGGGTCCTCCTCGACCGGTGCGGACACGGGCGGCGTCGCACCCGCCGCCCAGGCACCGCGACCGGCACTGCGCGCACCAGCCGCACCGCCGCCCGAGCTTCGTCCCTGCGAGCTGCCCGCGCGCTCAGCTTGCACGCGTTGACGCTCGTAGTTCTGCTCACGCCGGCGCTCGGCATCCTCGCGCTTGGCGACATCGCGAAACACACGGCCCGAGCTCGCGCGCACGGTCTCCAGGTCCAAACCCAACAGGTCGGCAATCTGGATAAAGTACGTGTCGATCATATAGCTGTCGCGCAGCGGATAGATGAGCGTCAACGCATCCTCGAGCGCTTTGGCGCGACCGCCCGGTGTGGTAATGTCGCTCGACTCCTGAAGCGAGCGGTACACAAAGTCCATGAGGGGCTCGGCGGCATCGATGCGCGCCTGCAGCGCCTCGCCGCCATGCGCCGTGATGAACTCCATGGGGTCGTTGCCGTCGGGCAGCACCACGCAGCGCAGGTCCATCGAATCCTGCTCGATAAACTGAATCGCGCGGCGAGCGGCCTTTTGACCGGCGGCGTCGCCATCGAACATATATACAATGCGCTTGGCAAAACGGGTGAGTGTCTTAACGTGATGTTCCGTCAGCGCCGTGCCCAGCGTGGCGACGACGTTTTTGATCCCCGCCTCCCAGCAGGCGATGCAGTCGGTATACCCCTCCACCACGATGGCGGTATCCTGCGCAACGATAAACTCCTTGGCCCAGTTAAAGCCGTAGAGGTTTCGCTTTTTATGAAACACGCTCGTCTCGGCGGTGTTGAGGTACTTAGGCTGACCATCGCCCATGATGCGCCCGCCAAAGGCGATATTGTGACCCTGCTCATCAAAGATGGGAAACATCACACGGTCGTAAAAACGGTCGGCAAGCTGTCCGCGCCCACGGCTCACGGCCACGTTGGCGTCAATCATCTCCTGCGGGGTAAAGCCCGCTTGAGACAGATGCGAAACCAGTGCGTTGCGACCCGGCGCAAAGCCCAGGCAGTAGCGGCGACAGACGTCTCCACCCATGCCACGGCTGGCAAAGTACTCGCGCGGACGGCTGTCCTTACCGCGCATAAGCATGGTGTGGTAGAACTGAGCCGTCTCGGCGCACAGGTCATAGATGCGAGCGCGCTTGGTGCCGCGATCGCGCTGCGCACCGGTATCGTGCAGTTCAATGCCCGCACGATCAGCCAAATAGCGGATCGACTCGGGAAAACTCAGGTTCTCACGCTTCATGATATAGGTAAAGACGTCGCCGCCCTCGCCGCAGCCAAAGCAGTGCCACACCTGCGTAGCAGGGATAATGTGAAACGATGGGGTCTTTTCGCCATGAAACGGGCAGCAGCCCCAAAACTCATGGCCGCGGGGCTTGAGCTCAACCGTTTCCTGTACGATGGCAACCAGATCCGACGCCGCGCGTACCTGATCTTTTTCCTCGTCGCTAATCACGGATACTCACCCCCTGCTCACCCAAGTTATGACGGATATCGTCGATATTACCCTCGACGGTCGCGATAAGCTCGTCCAGCGAATCGAACACCCGCGACGGTCGCAGCCAACGCGTAAACGCCAGCGACACCGAGGCGCCGTAGAGGTCGCCCGCATACCCGATCAAGTTGGCCTCGAGATGCGCCGAAGCGGCATCGTCGGCATACGTCGGCGGCAGGCCGACGTTAACGGCAGCAGGCCATACGGTATCGTCGACCAGCACCAGACCCTCATAGACGCTATCGGCAGGCACTTGGATGCCGTCGGGCACCTGGATGTTTGCCGTGGGAAAGCCCATATCGGAGCCCTCGTGGCGGCCAGCCGCCACAACGCCGCGCAGCATATAGGGACGGCCGAGAAGCTCGGCAGCCAGCTCCACATGACCCTGACCCAGCTCATGGCGGATGCGCGTGGCACAGATGGTCCGCCCGTTAACGCAGAGCAGGTCGTGACCGTAAACGTCAACCCCACGCTCAGTGCCCCAGGCGCGCATCTCGGCAACGCCCGAAGCCCCGCCGCGGCCGAGCCTAAAGTCGCTGCCTACACGAATGGAGCGAATGTCGACAACACGCGACAACAGCGCCAGAAACCCGACATGATCGAGTGCCGCCACGGCGGGCGTAAAGGGAACGGCCACCACCGCATCGACCCCGGTTTGAGCCAGGGCATGCAGGCGGTCGGCCGTCGTCATCAATTTTTGAGCGGGCGACGGACTCACCACGACGTCCGGATCAGGATCGAAGGTGACCACGACCGCTTTGCTGCCGTGGGAACGTGCATCGCGAACAACCGCGTCAATCAGCTCTCGGTGCCCACGATGTACACCATCAAACACGCCAATGGCGATCGACGCGGCACCCAAGGACTCGCACCCATCAAATGCATCGGCAAAAACGATACGGGCCTCGTCCAACTCACCCGCGAAAAAGATACGCGCGAGCTCGTGGGGCGCCAGCATCATCGAACACCGCCGATCGCCTGCGGAAAGACATGCTCCATCACAAAGCGGCCGCCCTCGATTCGAGCAAGCGCCTTCAATCCACCATCGAGCACGAGCGCGAACGGCGCCTTCGACGCATCGAAGTCCGCAAGCGCACGTTCAATGGGAATGCGGCGACCACAAAGCAGGTCGTCTGCAAGATTTCCCGGCAAATCGACACGCGTGGCACCAAGGGCGGCGATGGGATCCAGAGCGAAACCGGCAGCGGACTCGGCAGAGAGCTCCTCTACCGCATGACAGGCGCCAATGGAAACCACGCCGGAGGCCGTACGGCGCAGCGCGGAAATATGTGCAGCACTATCGCAGGCACGACCCAGATCGCGAGCGAGCGCGCGAATGTAGGTGCCTTTGCTTACCGAAAACGCCACGGTCCAGACGCACGTATCGCCCTCGCCGCCCACGGCGATCAGGTCGGCGGCATAGACCTCGACGGGGCGCGGGGGAAAGTCTACCGCATTGCCCTCGCGAGCACTCTTATAGGCGCGAACGCCATTGACCGAGATGGCCGAAAACGCCGGCGGCACCTGCATCTGCGGGCCAAGCATAGCGGCGAGCTGCTCACGGGCGTAAGCGAGATCGCGCAGCTCGGGGGCAACGGGCACCGTGCGAACGGCCTCGCCCTCCGCGTCATCGGTGTTGGTCTCGACGCCAAACGAAATGTCGGCGACATAACTTTTGGTATCGAGGGTTAGCATGCCCAGCAGACGGGTCGCCTGGCCCACGCCCACCACCATGACACCCGAGGCCATGGGGTCAAGCGTACCGGCATGGCCGACGCGTCGCTCATGGAGGGCGCGTCGGCACTGCGATACCACGTCGTGGGATGTACAGCCCACCGGCTTATCGACGGCGAGCAGCATATTCAATTGAGAAGGCGTACGACGAGCCATGTACCATCCAAAATGTTAGAGCTCGACGGTCACCGAAGCGGGATCCTCCCCTACCAGCTCGGCCAGCATGGGAAGTGCCACGGCGAGCGTCTCGCGAATCGTTCCGTTGTTGGAAAAACCGGCGGCGGCATGATGCCCGCCACCGCCAAAGTTGGCAGCGATCTCGGACACATCGAGGTCACCCTTGGAGCGCAGGTTACCGCGTACCTTGGTATCGCCCTCAATGCCCTTCAGGAACAGGCAGACCTCCACGCCCATCACCGAACGCACCACATCGACCAGGCCGTCGCACTCATCCGAAGTGACGCCGCAAGCCTCGAGGTCGCTCTGGTACGCATAGCTATATGCCACGCGACCGTGCGCCACGGTCTTGATACGACCCATAACGATGGACTTGAGATGCAAGAACTCTACGCGCATGCTCTGGTAGACCTCGAGCGCGACGCGCGCCGGATCGGCACCGTGCGCGACCAGGCGCGAGGCGGCATGGAACGCAGCGGCATCGGCGTTTTGGTACTGAAAACGACCGGTATCGGTCACCAGGCCGCACAGCAGGCAGGTCGCGACACCATCGCGAGCCACAATGCCGCAATTGTCCAAAAAGCGGTCGATGATCATGGCGCAGGCCGCGGCGCCGACGCACCTCAGGCTCAGCTCGGCAAATTCCTCGCGCGCCGGATGGTGATCGAAACACACCACATGCGACGAGCGGCGGAGCACCTCGGCTGAGTTGTTCAGACGCTCGACGACCGGCACGTCCACCGAGATGAACAGGTCCGGATTGCCGGTATACGCAGATGCCGGCACCAGACGGTCGGCGCCCTCCATAAAGCGGTAAATACGCGGAACCGGGTCATCGTCTGCCAGCAGCAGGGCAATGTCCTTGTTGGGGAAAAACTTCATAAGCGAGAGGCCCAGACCCAGCACGGAGCCCAGGGCGTCACCATCGGGAGACGTATGTCCCGAAATCGCAATGGAGGACGCACCCTCGATAAGCTCGAGGATGCGTCGCTGAATATCTGCAGACTCGCACGATGCGAGGTCGGCGGAATTACTCATCTAAAGCTGCCTCCTGGGCGGCATCCGCAATTGGATAGCCGTCCTCGTCCTTTTCGATCGCAAGCGTGGCGGGAACGTTTTCCAGCGCGCGCGTGATGCGCTCGGCCTCATCGGTCGAGCGATCGATGCGAAAATCGAGCTCGGGCGTGACGCGCCAATCGAGCGAGCGGGCCAACAGGCTACGGATGCGGCCCTTGGCGCTGGCGAGCGCCTCCATGACCTCGTCGTAGCGGCTCGCGTCGCACGACACGTACACGCGCGCGAACGAACGGTCCACCGCGACCTCGACCGCGGTCAGGGTGACCAGGTCGAGACGCGGATCGGAAACCTCAAAGAGCAGGATATAACCGAGCTTCTCGCGAAGCTGCTCGCCCAGACGGCGGGTTGCCTGCGTTTGCTTCATAGCGCTACCCCCTACTCGGTACGGGCAACCTGGTCGATGCGGTAGCCCTCAATGGTGTCGCCAGGCTTGATGTCCTGGAAGTTCTCCAGGCCAATACCGCCCTCGGAGCCGCTCTTGAGGCTCTTGGCCTCGTCCTTGTAGTGGCGCATCGAGGCGATTTTACCGTTGAAGACCACGATGCCGTCGCGCACCAGGCGCACGGAATCGGTCGCGGCGATCTCGCCCTCTTCGACGCGGACACCGGCGGCGATACCGACCTTGGGCACCTTGAAGGTGTCCAGAACGGTCGCGGAACCCGTGGAGACCTCGACCTCGGTGGGCTTGAGCATACCGATGCGGGCAGCGTCGAGGTCCTCGAGGCACTTGTAGATGACGTCGTAGCAACGGATCTCGACGCCCTCGCGCTCGGCGGCGGAGCGGGCCTTGCCGTCGGGACGGACGCCAAAGCCGATGATGATGGCGTTGGAGGCGTCGGCCAGGACGACGTCGGTCTCGTTGATGGCACCAACGGCGGAGTGGATCGTGTTGATGCGCACCTCGGACTGATCCATCTTGTCGAGGGAGTCCTGAAGGGCCTCGATGGAGCCCTGGACGTCGGCCTTGATGATCAGGTTGAGCTCCTTGACCTCGGCGTCGGCGATGGTCTCGAAGAGGTTCTCGAGCGTCACGTGCTTCACGCGGCTCTGCTCCTCGATACGGGCCTTGAGCGAACGCTCGTCGGCCAGCGCACGTGCCTCGCGCTCGTCCTCGAACACGCGGAACTCATCGCCGGCGTTGGGGACGGACTGCAGGCCCAGAATCTCGACGGCGTCGGAGGGACCGGCCTCGGTGACAGCGTTGCCCTTGGGGTCGAGCATGGCGCGGACACGGCCGTAGGTAAGGCCGGCGACCAGCGTGTCGCCCACACGCAGGGTGCCGCGGGTCACGAGCACGGTGGCAACCGAGCCACGGCCCTTGTCGAGCTTAGCCTCGAGGACGTTGCCCGATGCGAACGTATCGGGGTTGGCCTTGAGCTCGAGCACGTCGGCCTGGAGCAGGACGGTCTCGAGCAGGTCGTCGATACCGATCTTCTGCTTGGCCGAGATGTTGACGAACATGTTCTGTCCGCCCCACTCCTCGGGGATGATGCCGTACTCGGTGAGCTCCTGGCGCACGCGGTCGGGGTTGGCGCCCGGCTTATCGATCTTGTTGACAGCGACGACGATGGGAACGCCGGCGGCCTTGGCGTGGTTGATCGACTCGATGGTCTGGGGCATGACGCCGTCGTCGGCGGCCACGATCAGAATGACGATATCGGTCACCTTGGCGCCGCGGGCACGCATGGCCGTAAAGGTGGCGTGACCGGGAGTATCAATGAAGGTAATCTTGCGGTCGTTGATCATGACCTGCGAAGCGCCGATGGCCTGGGTAATGCCGCCCGCCTCGCCGGCAGCGACGCCGGTGTGACGGATGGCGTCGAGCAGGCTCGTCTTGCCGTGGTCGACGTGACCCATGACGGTGACGACCGGGGCACGCGGCTTAAGGTCGGCGGGATCGTCGTAGAACGAGAAGGTGTTCTCCTCCTCGGGGGTGATGATCTTGATCTGGCGACCCAGGTCGTCGGCAACGAGCTCGACGAGGTCGTCGGACATGGACTGCGTCATGGTAAGCGGCGTGCCCAGCAGGAACAGGCGCTTGATGATGTCGTTGGCCGGAACGTCGAGCGCCTCGGCGAGCTCCTGGACGGTAACGCCCTGGGAGACCTTGATGGCGTCGAGGTCCTCGGGGTTCACACCCTGGGCCAGCGCCTCCTCAATCTTGCGCTCTTCCTGAGCCTTTGCGGCCTCGCGCTCGCGCTTCTCCTTGCGCTTTTTGCGGCGACCAGTGGACTCGCGAGAGGCCTCCTCGACGGCGGCACGAGCCTCCTCGAGCACCTTCTCGCGGCTGTACTCCTCGGCCTCGCGAGCCATGCGGCTGTAGTGGTCCTCTTCGTTGTTGTGACCGCCCTTGCGCTTCTTGCCCTTGCCCTGCTTGTCAGGGTTTGGGAAGTCCATGCCGGCAGCGACGTTGTTGCTGGCGTTGGTGCGATGGCTGTGGGGACGGTTCTCGGAGGCGTTACGCTCGGAGTTGTTGTCGGAGGCGTTGCGACCGTTACGACGGCCACCGCGACGGTCGTTGTTGCCGCCACGACGGTTACCGCGCTCGGCAGCGCGCTCGGCCTTGGCCTTCTCCTCGGCGTCCTTCTTCTCCTTGAGCACGGTCT
>CATVZP010000032.1 GCA_958348565.1 uncultured Collinsella sp.
TTACAGATTGCCACGCACAAATTGAGCGTGGGGTTGTAGCCGCCCGCCTCGATCAAGCCGATGGTCTGGCGCGTAACGCCCACGGCCTCGGCCAGGTCAGCTTGCGAAAGGCCAACCGCCGCGCGCGCCGCCTTCATGCGTAGGTTCCTTTTGCCCGGCATGGAGTTCCTTTCGTAGTAATGGACAGATATCCGTTGCAACATGACAGAAATATATTGCATCCATCAGTCAATGTCAACTATATCTGTCATTATGGAAATCATATTCGTCATTGCGCGCACGGTACCCCGCTGTACCCGAAACCGCGCGAGGCACTGGCCCTGCTCATCGAGCACCAAAAAGGGCTGGCCCCGATAACTCGGAGCCAGCCCTGAGTCGCCTGACATGGGAATCACAGCGCTACTTGAGCTTTAGCGCCTCCATCATAGGCACGGCGGCATCCCAGTCGATCTTCCAGCCGATCGACACGCGGACGGTCTCGCCCGTCGCGGGAGCCGTCGCAAACAGCGTGTGGCCGTTGTCGGGACCGGTAAAGCGCAGCCACGTTATGCCGTTGTACTCGACCTGATCGGTTGTTGTCTCTTTGCCTTCGTAGACCTGCTCCAGGCTTGCAACCTCCTCCTCCGGCGAGCGCGGGAAGATGCTGATGTTCAGGCGTCCTCCAGTCTCGTCGTGGAAGAAGTTTGCCTTTTCGTGCTCTTCGTTGGACGAATCCAGCGTGTACCCATCGGCGGCCTCGATACTGTACGACGCGCAATCGATGCCGGTCATATTGGCCGCGTCTCCAGAATCGGCCACGCCGCCGACCGCCTTAAACTCCTTGGTCTCGCATCCCGTGGTGTCAAAGTGCATGGCCTCATGATTCTTGGCGGGGGCGTAAGCATCTACGAACTCGACAGTGATGGGCCCGTAGTACGCTGTCTTGGGCGCCCAGAAATACACGTACTCAACGGTCTCGCCCGGGCCGATATCTGGCCTCTTGGAAAGATCGATGCCCTCGTGAAGCTCATCGGGAGCCTCGCTTGCAACGTAGTCGAGCACGGCCGCCTTGCCAGAAGTAAACAACGGGTCGCCTGCCTCAAGATCGCCCTGGGCAGCATGCACGTTAAAGGAGTCAAACGTCCTGTTCTTTGCATTGTTGTTGGTGATCTTGACGTGTAGGTAAAAGCCGTCCTGCAGCTTAGCGTCGCCGCGATAGAACGTACCGTGAGCCACAGACTCATAGGTAATGCCTGCTACCTCGACCGTCTGCGAATCATAGGCCTTGGCCTTCTTGGACTTCTCCTGCACAGGGGCGCTCCCGCCCGAGCCACTCGGCGCATTTCCGCCGCAACCGGCAAGGGTGCAAGCCAGCACGGCCGAAAGCGTCACGGCGGGAATTCCTAACAGCAGCTTCTTCGTCATGGGCTTCATCATCCTCACCGCTCCTTTCGGCTTACAGCTCATCCGTTGCCCGAGTCCCAAGTCGACTCCGTGGCATCGGCCTCCACTATGAGCGTATGGCAAGAAGCAGCGCCGGCGAAGTGACCCGTGGCCCAACTAGGAACCGCCCAGCATCCCCTATGGACCAAAAAGGCTCATATACGCACGCCCTCGGCCCATAAAATGAGACGCCTGTCCCAATGTTCGATTTGAGCCATCCACGCGGCACTTTTCGACAAACGTATCCAGCCGCAAACAAAATGAAGCGGGCTCATCCGTCTTCAAACTTACTCGGGCAGAAACGAGTAAGTGGAATTCATCGGTAAGGAGCGTGGGCTCACCCGCATTATTAAGAAAACGCTCAAGGCGCCCGAGCAGCGCAATGATTTAGATAGGCGTCCACCGCCCGCTATTCGACATTCGACCCCTCCCCCATCAGCCATCGGGCGAGGTCGATCACCTTAATCCCCTCATAATCAACAGCCTCGTGCTTTGTTCGCGCAATGACCATCTTGGGATACGCATCACGTATCGCAAGCAGAGGTGCCACTTCGCGCTCAAAGGTTTCCTGACGCGAAATGTCATCGCTAACTTGGATATACACTCGCTCATCGCGACGAATTGCCACGAAGTCGATTTCCTTCTTATAAAGCACCCCGATATAGATTTCCCAACCGCGTCTTAGGAGCTCTAAGGCGACCATATTTTCATATACATGCCCGAAGTCGAGTTTTTTAGTTCCAAGTTTTGCGTATCTGATTGCATGATCCGATAAATAGTATTTATCACCCGAAGCGAGGTACTTTTTACCGCCTACGTCATAGCGGCGCACTCGATAGAACGCAAAGGCCTGGCATAAAAATCCGAGGTACTGGACGAGCGTTGCCACGGAAACGCGCGTTCCGGCAGCATCCAGCGCAGACGCAATCCCACTAACAGAAGATATGTTACCGATATTGTCCATTAGGAAATCGCATGCACGCTCTAGTTGCACTTTGTTACGAACCCCATGCTTTTCTTCCACATCACGCAAAACCAAGACATCTAGTACGTTCGCAATATATCGATAGCGAGCTCGCTCGCTAGGATACAAATAAGAGCCAGGCATTCCGCCCTCTCTTAAATAGCGGTCAAGCGCTTCGTCTGGGTCATGAATTGCGTGATATGTCGAATACTCAAGCAAGGAAAACGGGAATACCTCGACCTCATATGTCCGCCCGCGAAAAAGCGTCGCCAAATCACTCGAAAGCAAGAAAGCGTTGGAGCCAGTAACGTAGATATCGTATTTACCCGATGCATGGAGGCTATTGACCGCTTTTTCGAATCCAACGCAAGTTTGCACCTCATCGATCATCACAATGTTATCGAGGCCCTCGCAATAGCTTTCCTCAACGTAGCGATGCAATGCTCGATAATCCGTTAGCTCCTCGAATTCGAGGAGATTGAAATTGATGCGGATAATATTGGCATCAGGGTCGGCCTCACGAATGCGATCGGCAAGAGCTTCCAGTAGAACAGATTTGCCGCACCTACGAATGCCGGTAATAACCTTGATGTCCGGCGTTCCCTTAGCGCCAAGAAGCGCTTCCATATATTGAGGACGTTCGATAATCTTCATATCATCACCGTTCTATTAAATAGAGACTCTCCTGATTCGTTTTCGTTTAATATATATCTAATACTACTAAACGAAATCAAATATCTATTGATTTTATTCAGCTATTTCTCCCAATAGCCTAACATAAGTCAATATACCACGAACGATTGTTCGATGGATTTCGTGTTGGTTGGAATCGCCTGTGGGCTGGGCTATGCTACCTTGACTATCTATATGACTTAAACGCAGCAAGGGAGCACCGAGAGAGCGAGTATGGCAAAAAACACCGCAAACTATGGTAACGACAGTATCCGCCAGCTCAAGGACGAGGAGCGCGTACGCCTGCGCCCCGCCGTCATCTTTGGCTCGGACGGACTCGACGGCTGCGCGCATGCCGCCTTCGAGATCCTGTCCAACGCCGTTGACGAGGCGCGCCAGGGCTACGGCAAGCTCATCACCCTTACCGCCTTTCGCGATGGCTCCATTCAGGTAGAGGACAACGGCCGCGGCTGCCCACTCGACTGGAACCCCTCCGAGAAGCGCTTTAACTGGGAGCTCGTCTTTTGCGAGCTCTACGCCGGCGGCAAATACAACAACAACCAGGGCGGCGACTACGACTTCTCGCTCGGTACCAACGGCCTGGGCTCCTGCGCGACCCAGTACGCCTCCGAGTACATGGACGTCACGGTTTGGCGCGACGGCAACAAGTACTCCCTGCACTTTAAGAAGGGCAAGGTCGTCGGTGCCAAAAAGAAGGCGCTCGAGATTGAGCCCAGCGACGAGGACCGCACCGGCACCACCATCAAGTGGCGCCCCGATCTTGAGGTCTTTACCTCCATCAGCATCCCCCACGATTGGTATCGCGAGACCATGCGCCGCCAGGCCGTGGTCAACGCCAACGTGACCTTCCGCCTGCGCATCGAGGGCGACGACGGCGAGTTCTCCGAAGAGGATTTTTGCTATCCCAAAGGCATCGAGGACTACGTGCTCGAGAAGGTCGGTGCCGACTACCTCACCGAGCCTTTCTTTATCGAGGCCGACCGTCGCGGTCGCGATCGCGAGGACCTGCCCGACTACAACGTAAAAATCACTGCTTGCATGTGCTTCTCGCGAACTTTCATGATGCAAGAGTACTACCACAACTCCTCCTGGCTCGAGAACGGCGGCTCCCCCGAGAAGGCAGCTCGCAGTGCACTGACCAGCGCCATCGATGCCTACATCAAGCAACAGGGCAAGTACAACAAAAACGAAAGCGGTATTAAGTGGCAGGACGTCCAGGACTGCCTGGTACTGGTGACCAACTGCTTCTCCACCCAGACGTCCTACGAAAACCAAACCAAAAAGGCCATCAATAACCGCTTTATCCAGCAAGCCATGACGGCATTCTTTAAGGAGCGCCTCTCGACCTACCTGATCGAGAACAAGGACGCCGCCAATAAGATCATGGAGCAGGTGCTCATCAACAAGCGCTCGCGCGAGAACGCCGAGAAGACCCGCCAGAGCATCAAAACCAACCTACAGCAGAAGACCGACATGGCCAACCGCGTGCAGAAGTTCATCGACTGCCGCTCCAAGGACAAGAGCCGTCGCGAGATCTACATCGTAGAGGGCGACTCGGCAGCAGGCGCCATTCGCACCTCGCGCGATGCCGAGTTCCAGGGCGTTATGCCCGTCCGCGGTAAGATCCTCAACTGCCTGAAGGAGGACTATCCACGCATCTTTAAGTCCGACATCATCATGGACCTCATGCGCGTGCTGGGCTGCGGCGTGGAGATCAAAGACAAGCGCATCAAGAACCTCGGTGCCTTCGACCTGGACAACCTCAACTGGAACAAGGTCATCATCTGTACGGACGCCGACGTCGACGGTTATCACATCCGCACGCTCGTGCTCACCATGCTCTATCGCCTGGTGCCCACGCTTATCGACGAAGGCTACGTGTATATCGCCGAGTCGCCGCTCTACGAGATCAACTGCAAAGAAAAGACCTACTTTGCCTACACCGAGCTCGAGAAGAACGGCATCCTTAAGGAGATCGGCGACCAAAAGTGCTCCATCAACCGCTCCAAGGGTCTTGGTGAGAACGACCCGGACATGATGTGGCTCACCACCATGAACCCCGAGACGCGCCGCCTGATCAAGGTGGAGCCCGAGGACGTCACCAAGATGGAGACCATGTTCAACCTTCTGCTGGGCAACGACGAGGCAGGCCGCAAGCGCCATATCTCGGAGCACGGCAAGGAATACCTGGACCAGCTGGACCTGCAGTAGCAGCAAATCGATAACGACGGCCCATAAGAAGTTCAAGAGGATATCGTGGCAAAGAAGAAGACGAAGAACCAGCCAAAGAAATTACAGGTCAACGCCGAGAACGTCATCGGCCTGCACTCCGAGGTCACCGACCAGCCGATCACGCAGACGCTCGAGGTCAACTACATGCCCTACGCCATGAGCGTCAACGTCTCGCGTGCGTTCCCCGAGATTGACGGCTTTAAGCCCTCGCACCGCAAGCTGCTCTACACCATGTACAAGATGGGCCTGCTCAAGGGCGAGCGCCAGAAGAGCGCCAACATTGTGGGTCAGACCATGAAGCTCAACCCGCACGGCGATGCCGCGATCTACGAGACGATGGTGCGCCTGGCCACCGGCAACGAGGCGCTGCTCGCGCCGTTCGTTGAGTCGAAGGGCAACTTTGGCAAGTACTATTCGGGCGACCTGAGCTACGCCGCCTCGCGTTATACCGAGGCCAAGCTCTCCCCCATCAGCGCCGAGATCTTCAAGGACATCGACAAGGACCCGGTCGACTTTGTCGACAGCTACGACGGCGCCATGAAGGAGCCGCGTTTGCTGCCCACCACGTTCCCCAACATCCTTGTCTCGGCCAACAAGGGCATCGGCGTCGCCATGGCGTCCGACATCTGCGGTTTCAACCTCAACGAGGTCTGCACCGCCACCATGCACTACCTGCAGGATCCCGACTGCGACCTGCTCGAGTACATGCCCATGCCCGACTTCTCGACCGGCGGCGAAATTATCTACCGCCGCGAGGAGATGGAAAAGATTATCGAGACCGGCCTTGGCAGCTTCCAGATCCGCTCCCGCTGGCGCTGGATTCCCGAAGAGCGCATCATCGAGGTCTACGAGATCCCCTACACCACCAAGACCGATGTCATCATCGAACGCATCGTCAAGCTCTCCAAAGAGGGCAAGGTCAAAGAGATCGCCGACATCCGTGACGAGACCGACCTTTCGGGTCTGCGCATCGCCATCGACCTTAAGCGCGGCGTCGACCCCGACAAGCTCATGGCCAAGCTCTATCGCTCGACCACGCTGCAGGATTCGTTCTCGTGCAACTTCAACGTGCTCGTCGACGGCTATCCCCGTGTTATGGGCGTGCGCCAGATTCTGCACGAGTGGGTCAAGTGGCGTATTGAGTCCACGCGTCGCCGCATTAACTTTGACCTGGGCAAAAAGTCCGAGCGCCTGCACCTGCTGCACGGCCTCGAGGCGATCTTGCTCGACATCGACAAGGCCATCGCCATCATCCGCGGCACCAAACTCGAGGCCGAGGTCGTGCCCAATCTTATGAAGGGTTTCGACATCGACGAGACCCAGGCCGAGTTTGTTGCCGAGCTCAAGCTCCGCAACATCAACGAGGAGTACATCCTCAACCGCACCAAGGACATTGCTAAGCTTGAGGGCGAGATTGCCGAGCTTGAGGAGATCCTCTCCAGCGAGGAAAACATCAAGAAGGTCATCAGTGACGAGCTAGCCGCGGTCAACAAGAAGTACGTGATGCCGCGTCGCACGGGCAGGATCGAGCCCCATGAGGTTATCGAGGTAAGCTTGGAGCCCGAGGTCGAGGAGTACCCAGTGACCATCATGCTCTCGCGCGATGGCTACCTTAAGAAGATGACGGACCGCGTGCTCAAGAAGGCGACCACGCTCAAGTACAAAGACGGCGACAAACCCTTTATTGAGTTCCCGTCCTCCAACACCCACGAGCTGCTGGTCTTTACCAACAAGAGCCAGGTGTACAAGTGCAAGGTCGCGGCGTTTGAGGACACCAAGTCGGCCCAGCTGGGCTCGTACCTGCCGACCGATCTTGAGATGGAACCCGACGAGAGCGTCATCTGGGTCATCGACCCCGAGGACTACAAGGCCGACGTGCTGTTCGTCTTTGAGAACGGCCGCGTGGTGCGCGTCGCGCTTTCTGGATACGTCACCAAGACCAACCGCAAGCGCCTCAAGAACGCCATCTACGGTGGCAGCAAGCTGCTGTATGCCCAGGTACTTAAGGAGGATCGCGACATCGCACTGGTCTCGAGCGACTACCGCCTGATGAACTTCAACACGTCGCTGCTCAAGACCAAGACGACCACCAACACGCAGGGCGTCCAGGCCTTTACCGCCAAGAAGGGCCGCTCTGTCACCACCGTCGGCACGACCGAGGAAATCCTTGGCGCCGGCGTCTCGGCCGAGAAGTTCACCGCACAGAGCCTCCCCTCCGCCGGTGCCCTTATGAAAGAAAACGACATGCCCAGTCTGTTTGACTAGGACAGCGGCAGAACCGCCATAAGCTCTCAAAACGGTGGGGCCCGAAGCGCAGCAACATCGCGCTCCGGGCCCCGCTCGCTGCAACGCAGTCAGAATAATAGGAATCCCCGTTTTTCACTGCCGCAACCCCACGGCACAAGGCATGTTAAGCCGTTAGTAAAACTTGCAAAAGTTAGCAAAAGTTGCAAAAATTAGCAAAACTTGCAAAGGAGCTACCATGGAGTACAGCAAGAACCCCCTTTACCCCAACATTTGGAAGCGTCCCTCCCTTTCTAGCGGGTCGCGAGCATATCCTGCGTGACATCAACCGTGGCTTTATCAACGGCCCGGGAGATCCCAACCTGTCGACTATTTTTACGGGCGCAAGGGGAACGGGCAAGACGGCGCTTCTCTCGCTCCTTTCAGAAACGGCGCTTGAACACGGCTGGATCGCAGCAAATGTCTCCGCCATGCCAGGCATGCTCGAAGATATTATCGAGCGAACCAAAGAAGCCGCAGATAGCTACCTCTCACAGCCTCACGCGCGCATAAACGGCGTTCAAATTGGTCCAGTGGACATCGATTGGACATATGCTCAAGAGGCCCAGGGCAACTGGCGCACACGCATGAACGGCATCTTTAAGCAACTCGAAAAACATGACATCGGACTTCTCATCACCATCGATGAAGTCACCGTCGATCTCGAAGAAATGCTTCAATTTGCCTCTGTTTACCAGCACTTTGTGCGCGAAGGTAAAAAAGTCGCCCTACTCATGGCAGGACTACCCTACAAAGTATCGGCACTGCTACGCAACGATTCCGTCTCGTTCCTCAGACGTTCCCAATATCATCAATTAGGACGAATCACTGACGTTGAAATTGCAAACGCATTCCGCAAAACCGTTGAGGCCGGAGGCCGCTCAATCACACCAGAAGCGCTCGAGGATGCTGTGAAGGCCGTCGACGGATTCCCCTACATGATGCAGCTCGTCGGATATCGCACTTGGGATGTTTCGGAGAGCTCGCCCAAAATCAGCGCATCTGATGTCCAACAGGGTTCTCTGCTTGCCCGCATGGAACTGCGCGATCGCATTCTCGAAACGACCTATCGGGAGCTTTCCGATAAAGACATTGAGTTTTTACTCGCGATGCTGCCCGATTCTGGCCCCAGCAGGGTCTCAGAAATTGCCAAGCGTATGGGCGTCGCCAGCAACTATGCAAGCCAATACAAGCGCCGCCTCCTCGAGGACGGCGTCATCGGAGAGCGCGGGCGTGGTCTCGTTGGCTTCGACATCCCCGCGTTCAGGGAATTCTTGAACGAGAAGGCGTTTTAGCACACCGGAATTGTCCGCGGGAGCATCGTTGCATGGCAATCAGCAATCCTCTTGGTAAGGACAGCAAGCATTTCCACCAACACCGATTATCATGCGCTCTTCTTTCCTTAAGAGAGCTTGCGAGCGAGCTCGCGCACCTCTTTCAGCTTGGGCGAGGAGGCCATGCTGTCGCGCTCGGTCATGTCGCTGATGGTGACAATGCCCTGGTCCTCCCACTTGCAGTACGCGCAGGTTGACTTGTACATAGCGATCGCCGCATCATAGACGCCCTCGCTGTGGCTATCGAGCAAAAAGGCCGTCTTGGTGAACGGGAAGCCCGTGGCACCGAAGGCGTACAGGCGGTCGATGGCGGCCTTCTCCTGCGCAGTGATATCAAACCAGTAGATGGGCGAGGCGAAGACAACCATGTCGGCGTCTTTCAGCGACTCGATCACGTCGGCCATGTCATCCTTCTGCACACAGGTGCCCTCATGGGTAAAGCAGTACTGGCATCCCAGACAACCAGCGATCTTTTTGCCGGCAACGCGGATTACCTCGACCGTATGGCCGGCCTCGCGCGCGGTCTCGGCAAACGCCTCGACCATGGTGTCGGTATTGGCGCCCTTACGCGGACTACCACTCAATACAACGATATTCATAGGATTCCCTCTCCTTCATGCTGCAGGCGCGCAGCATGTTTTCTTGTAACCAAAACGAATGGAGTTAATCAATCGCCTCGTTTCAGCTACTCCCTCTCTTTAGAAGAATCGTTGCTGGAGACTTGGCATTAAATAAAGGCACGCCTTATTTCAGATACTCCTCAAAGAATGCCTTCAGCTTTCCAAACGGAATGATGTCCATCTGATCGTAAAGGTCGGTATGGCTGGCACCAGGGATAATGAGCAATTCCTTGTTGTCCCCGGTCAGCTTGCCGTACGCGGTTTCGCTGAAATAACGGGAGTGCGCCTTCTCGCCATGCACCAGCAGTACCGCAGAGCGAATTTCGCTGCTGTATTGCAAAATCGGCATATTCAGGAACGACAGCGAGGACGTCACATTCCAGCCACCGTTGGAGTTCAGGCTGCGGGGATGGTAGCCTCGCGGAGTTTTGTAGTAGGCGTAATAGTCCGCTAAAAACTGCGGCGCATCCTCCGGTAATGGATCGACCACGCCGCCCACCAGCGCATTGCTGCCGTTTTTATAGTCCTCGGTGCGCTGCGCGTTCAGCGCTTTCCGCTTTTCAAAGCGCGCCTGCTCGGAATCCTCGGCGTCAAAATAGCCGTTTGCGGTCACGCGGGTCATATCGTACATGGTCATAGCCGCGGTAGCTTTGATACGGGTGTCTATGGCCGCCGCATTGACTGCCATGCCGCCCCAACCGCAGATACCGATGATGCCGATACGCTCCGGGTCAACGCTTTCCTGCACAGAGAGGAAATCCACCGCTGCGCAGAAGTCCTCGGTGTTGATGTCCGGCGATGCTACATAGCGGGGTGTGCCGCCGCTCTCGCCGGTATAGGACGGGTCAAAGGCAATTGCAAAAAAGCCCAACTCCGCCATTTTCTGCGCGTACAGACCGGAGGACTGCTCCTTCACCGCGCCAAAAGGGCCGCTGACGGCGATGGCGGGCAGCTTGCCTTCCGCGTTCTTAGGCACGTAGACGTCAGCCACCAGCGTGATGCCGTATCGGTTATGGAAGGTCGCCTTGCTGTGCTCAACCTTGTCGCTTTTGGGAAATACTTTGTCCCATTCCTGCGTCAGATTCAACTGTTCCATACCTAAACCTCCTTGTCAGTCGCTTTAAGGTATTGCTCGTCGTCCACGGGCTCCAACCACTCGTTGGAGGCCTCCTCGCCCGGAACCTCCACCGCGAGATGGGAGAACCAGCTGTCGGGCGCCGCACCGTGCCAGTGCTTTACGCCTGCGGGAATATTTACTACATCGCCGGGGCACAGCTCCTGTGCCGGTTTGCCCCATTCCTGGTAAAACCCTCGGCCAGCCACGCAGACGAGAATCTGCCCGCCGCCGCTTTTGGCGTGATGGGTGTGCCAGTTGTTGCGGCAGCCTGGCTCGAACGTAACGTTGTAAATGCCGACCTGCTCGGTGGAAAGGGGCGCGAGGTAGCTTTGCCCGATAAAGTACTTCGCAAATGCGTCGTTGGGGGCACCGATGGGAAAGGCCATCTCGTTTTGATGCTTAGCTCTTGCATCAGCGGCATTGTCATCCGCCCAGACCTCCTTCGCCATGCGAAAGGCCGCCCACGCCTTGGGCCATCCCGCATAAAACGCCGCATGCGTAAGGATTTCCGCTATCTCAGCCCTGGTCACGCCATTGTTCTTTGCGGACATCAGATGATATTGAAACGAAGAGTCCGTCAGGCCCTGCGCCATTAGGGCAACCACCGTCACTATGCTGCGATCTCGAAGGGAAAGCCCGTCTTCTCGACTCCAAACCTCGCCGAACAGCACATCGTCATTGAGCTGTGCAAATTTGGGGGCAAAGTCCCCCAGGGCATCCCTGCCCGCTGTCTGCTTAATCGTCATGTTTGATTCCTCCTGTCGATGGTTTTGAGTACAAACTGCTTTCGCGCAGCTAAGCCGCGCCTAGATTTCCATGCCCATTCGATGCGCCTGCTCCAGAGCGGGATGCCCGGCGATTTCGCCCACGCCGTTCACGCCGCCGGCGAAAACCGTTCCGGCAAGCGCGCGCCTTTGGCGAAAATCCCTTGCACTCCTTATATATATGACGAAAATAAAGGTAATACCTAAACCTAACTTTAGGTCAAGGAGTAAATTCGAGATTTGTCCGGAGGAGAACCATGTACACAATCGGACAGGTGGCGGATATGTTCGGTCTGCCCGTTTCCACGCTGCGCTATTACGACAAGCAGGGATTGTTCCCGGAATTGGAGCGGACATCCGGCATTCGCCGATTCGGCGATACGGAACTCGAGGCGCTTCGGGTCATCGAATGCTTAAAGAAGGCTGGGATGGAGATCAAGGACATCCGGCTGTTCATGGAATGGTGCGCGGAGGGCCCATCGACATATCCCAAGCGCAAGGCCATGTTCGAGGAGCGGAAGGCCCACATGGAATCGGAAATCGCGAACATGAACCGTGCGCTGGATATGTTGAAGTTCAAATGCTGGTACTACGAGCAGGCGATCCAAGATGGCAACGAGGATAGAGTGAAGGCGCTGATTCCCGACGATTTGCCGGAAGAGATCAAAGATACCTACGATAGCGCCCACGCTCAATAATGCCGCCCGATGCTCAAGGGGCTTTGGCAAGGAGTCGTTTAGGCAGACATGCAAAAAGAAAGCCTCCGAACAGAAGGTTCGGAGGCTGTTATTCCCGTCATTTCGCTGATGGCTTTGCTCTATGGCGACGCCGAAACAACATCGGGCGGTACTCGACGGTATCAAAACGCAAGCTCAGAAGCCAGTTCCCGTTATTCCCATAGGCATAAGCGCATCTGTTCGCGATTGCCTATCGATGCTTTGCCTCGAGCACGGCAGACACCGCATCGAGGAACTCCCGCACATGGTCTGCGGGGTGCGGCGAATGAAGCAGCCCGTAAGACACGAGACAGTCCCAATCGGTAGGGACGGTTTTGAGCATGGGGTGGACGTTGGCCCACAACGGCAGCGTCGCAAGCGCGAGGTCCTCGTTCGCGCCGCGATTGAACACCTCCACCCGATATTGCGGGAAGTCTACGAGCGCGATTTGAGGATGATGCAAGAGTATCTCGTCGCGTACGCGGTCGATTTCGGTGTTCCAGCCCCGGCGTATAAGCATAAGACTGTGATTGTGGAGGTCGTCGAATGTGACGATGTCGCGTTTGGCGAGCTCGCTGTCGACGGGAACGGCGCACCAGAGCGGCTCGCGCGAAAGCTCGAGGCCCAGGCACCCGCGCTCTTTAAGAAAGGCATCGTCGAAAATCCCCACCACGATATCCATGTCTTGCCCGAGGTTCGCCAAACCGCGCGCCGCCGAGGGTGTGTTTTCAAACGTGACCACCTGAAGGCTCATGCCAGGGCAACGTTCCTTCACCTTCGGCCATAGCTTCGTGAGCGGCGTGCTGGGCGTCATGAGCGACACTCCCACGCGGATGATGCGCTTCTCTCCGCGCTCGGCGACGCGGGCGCGTGCGATTGATTCTTGAGAGTACTGCACGATATGGCGGGCGTCGGCGAGCAGCGACCTGCCTGCTCGCGTAAGCGAAAGCCCCTGATGCGATCGGTGGAACAGCGTAAGGCCTAGCCGCGACTCCAGCAGGTTCATCTGCTTGATGACGGCCGTGGGCGTGATGAAGGACTCTTGTGCCGCCTTGGAGAAGCTGCCCGCCTCCGCCACGCGGATGAAAGTGTCAAGCTGTGGGTTGTACATCGATCCTCCTGTCACGCATTATGTGCCGTATATACCCCATGGTTATATCCATCATTCCAACGTGAACTTCTCGCGCGTCAGTAAACGCCGTAGCCTTGTATTCGAAAAGTCACCATTAAGGAGGAGACCATGGAGTATCTGAAGCTCAACAACGACGTAGAGATGCCCATCGAGGGTTTGGGCACCTTCCTCATGACCCCGGCCGAGGCCGAGGCGGCCGCAACCGCCGCGCTCACGGCTGGCTACGAGCACATCGACACCGCCAACGCCTACATGAACGAGCGCGCCGTGGGCCGTGCCATCGCCAAGAGCGGCATCGCACGCGACAAGATCTTCGTCTCCACCAAGCTCTGGCCGAGTGTCTACGACGCGGGCATGCCGGCGGTGGACGCCACGCTCCAGCGCCTAGGGCTCGACTACGTCGACATGCTCATCCTGCACCAGCCGGTAGGCGACTACCTGGCCGCGTGGCGCACGATGGAGGAGGCCTACCGCGCGGGCAAGGTGCGCGCCCTCGGCCTCTCCAACTTCCCGCAAGACAAGATTGCCGAGGTCATCGAGGTCGCCGACATCAAGCCGCAGCTCGTGACCGTTGAGTGCCACCCCTACCACGCCCAGCGCGACCTGCGCGCCTACCTCGCGCCGTACGGCACGGTGATCGAGGCGTGGTACCCGCTCGGCCACGGCGACAAAGGTCTTCTGGAGGAGCCCGTCTTCGTCGCTCTCGCCGAGAAGTACGGCAAGACCCCGGCCCAGGTGATCCTGCGCTGGCACGTGCAGATGGGAACCTCCATCATCCCCGGCTCCAAGAATCCCGCCCACATCGCCGACAACGCGAACATCTTCGACTTCTCCCTCACCGAAGACGAGATGGCCGAGATTGCCAAGCTCGACGGGACCATGACCTACTACACCGCCACTGAGGAAGCACTCGCGGGCTACCTGGCCATACGCCCCGATTTCGACGCGCAGGAGTAGCGCTCAGACGATAACGGACCAACCAAGCCAACGGAGGAGATGCCCCATGACCGCAAACCCGACCGTGACCAGAAGAAACTTCCTACTCGGAGCCGCGCTGTGCGCAACGATGCTCTCCGGTTGCAACCAGGGTGACGGCGGCCAAGCCGCCGCCGAGGACCAGCCCGCCGCCACGCCCGCTGCAGGCGGCAACGTCCTCGTGGCCTACTACTCGGCACAGGGCCACACCGCTGCCGTAGCTCAGACCATCGCCGACGAGCTCGGCGCCGATCTCTTTAAGGTGACGCCTACGGAGCCCTACTCCGACGATGACCTCGACTGGACCGACGACAGTAGCCGCGTGACCCGCGAGCACGAGGACGAGAGCCTGCGCGACGTCGAGCTTACGCAGGTCACGCCGGACGGCTGGGAGAACTACGACACCGTGCTCGTGGGGTATCCCATCTGGTGGGGCATCGCGGCCTGGCCCATCGACAACTTCATCTCAGGCAACGACTGGGACGGCAAGACGGTGCTCCCGTTCTGCACCTCTTCCTCCTCGAGTCTTGGCCGGAGCGGCGAGCTACTCGCCGAGGCCGCGGGCAGCGGGGAGTGGCAGGAGGGCCAGCGCTTCTCGTCCAGTGTGGACGAGTCCGGGGTTCGTGATTGGGTCGCCGGTCTCGGCCTGGCATAAGCAATTAGAGATGGCAGACCGCTGACAATCTGGGAGTTTCGAATGATCCTATACTTCACCGGGACGGGCAACTGCCTCTACGTGGCGCGCGAGCTGGCCGCGGAGGGCGAGAGGGTCCTGAGCATCCCGCAGGAGCTGCGCCGCGAGGGCGAGCTCGCCTACGCGGACGATACGGTTGGCATCGTGTACCCCATCTACGGGCACATGATGCCCGACATGGTGAAGACGTTCCTCGAGCGCGCGACGCTCGACACGCCCTACCTCTACTTCGTTTGCACCTACGGCAACCGGCACGCCAATGCCGTCGAGCTGTGCCTGGAGGACGCGCGGGCGGCGGGGCTCAACCCTGCCTACGCAACCACACTCCTCATGGTGGACAACTGGCTGCCCAACTTCGACATGGACGAGCAGCGCGCCCGCATTCCCGAGAAGAAGATCGGCGAGAACCTTGCGCGCATCCGCGCGGACGTCGCGGCGCGCCGCCAGTGGCTCGAGCCGGTGACCGACGAGGATCGCGCTGCCCACGAGCAGTTCATGAGCCGGGGCTTGCGCTTCGAGCCGGCGATGCTGGGCGGATTCCTGACCGTTGATTCCGAGAAGTGCGTGGGATGTGGGGCGTGCGCAAAGGTGTGCCCGACTGGTTGCATCGCACTCGAGGGCGGCAAGGCTGTCCGTAACGCGCAGGCGGGCTTTGGCTGCAACGCCTGCCTCGCCTGCATGCACGCCTGTCCCGCGCACGCCATCACCTGCGCGGCGGGCGACAAGAATCCCGCGGCACGCTTCCGCAACGAGCACGTGACCCTTGCCGAGCTGCAAGAGGCCAACAGCGGCCGCTGATGCGCTTCTCGCCAAGCCGAAAGCCTGCGGCTTCGGCTTGGTTCATTCAGAAAGAGGAACTATGCACGTGAGCCATCTTTCACGCAGGTCCTTTATCGAGGCTGCCGCGCTCGCTGCGGGCGGGCTGGTACTCGGGGAAGGCCTGGTCGGCTGCGCGGATGTCCGTGAGCTTGGCGGCTACGTCCTCACGGAGGGGTCGCAGACAGACCGCGGCTTCGTCGTTGACGACGCCCTGCAGACGCCATCGGGCAGGCCGCTGCACTTCTCGCTCCATGTGCCGGACTCCTATGACGGGCCCGCGCCCTATGCGCTCTACGTGGCCTGCCCCGGCTGGGAGGGGCTCTACTTCCAGGGCGTGGGGGCGAATCTTCAGGAGGACTACCCCTTCGTGGCGAACGACTACATCGCCGACATGATCGTGGCCTCGCCCCAGCTCGACGCCTGGGACGAGCAATCGGCGTCAGACGTGGTGGGGCTCACCGAATGGCTGCTCGGCGCCTACAGCATCGATGCGGACCACGTGTACCTGAGCGGATGCTCGGGCGGCGGCGAGACCATCTCCATCGTCTTGGGAACGCGCCCCGAGCTCTACCGCCGTGCGCTTCACACCATCTCGCGCTGGGACGGCGACATCGAGACGCTCACCACAGCCGAGGTTCCCGTGTATATGGCTATCGGCGAGAACGACGACTATTACGGCTCCGGACCCGCGCGCGAGGCGTACGAGGAGATTCGCGCCGCCTATCGAGCTCGCAGGCTTTCCGAGGAGCGCATCAGCGAGCTGGTCATGCTCGATGTCAAGCCCACGAGCTACTTCACCGAGCGGGGCTTTGCTGCGGACGCGGGCCAGCACGGAGCGGGCGGCTACCTCTTTGCCCGTGACGAGGACATCATGGGATGGCTGTTCTCATGACGCGGAGAATAAAGGGACTGACGAGAAGGGCGCTGCGCCGCACGGTCGACATAGTCCTTGCGACCCTGCTTGTGGTTCAGATGTTTTCGCGTTTCTGGGTGCCCTGCTCATGCAGGTAGTCGTCCGCAGCGCCCGTCCGATCATACACTTGGCGAACGAAACGGGGCGGTGGGCCTCCGTCTTCACGGGCCCACCGCCGCCGAACTGGGTTACGCAAGTCGGGACTACGCGAGCTTCTTCGAGAGCGCCCTTGCCTCGTGCGCGTTGTCGACCATGCCGCCGTAGGTCATGCCGTAGAGCGCGGCGAAGCGCTTCATGGTGTACTCGCCCCAATCGAGCATCTCGCGCGTGGGCGCGCCACCTTGGAACACGAAATAGAGCGTCTTGCCGCTCATACTGCCCTCGCGCACCGGACCGTAGAAGCGGTCGAGCAGGTTGCGCAGCATGCCGGAGAGGTTGTGCCAGTAGACGGGCGACCCCACGACCAGGGTGTACGCCGCCTCGATGCGCGCGAGCACGTCCTCGAAGTCATCGTCGCCGTAGTTCTGGCCGTAGCCGTAGACCTTGTGCTCGGCAAGATTCAGCTGCTCGTACGGGCGATCGCCGATGAGCTCGCGCGCCAGGCGCGCCGTGTTGCCATCCTTGTTGGGGCTTCCGTTGATGAAGAGAATCATACGTCTCACTCCTTACGTATTGTCTGATACCGCCTTTACCATAGGCGTGAGAAGATCCGGCGAGAAGTTCCTGCTCGTAGGCAGCTTATAACCGTGGGGTGTGTACGTCTTGCCATCCTCATCGCTGCGCCTTCCAAAACGCGAGGGCATCGTCGATCCAGCCCTCTGCCACGGTGTCGACACCCAGGCCAAAGCCGTGGCTCAGGCCTTCGTAAACATGAAACTCCGTGGGCACGCCCGTTGCTGAGAGCGCTTCGAGACGCGCCTGCATGGTGCGCCAGCTCGCGATGCCGTCGCGATCACCCACGCAGGCGTAGGTCGCGGGGTCGGCACCCGTCAGTTCGCTCATGCCGGTGTACTGCATGATGGCCGCCGCGGGCTGGGGCGTTCCTACTGGCGCGCCAAAGGCGGCCGGGCCGTAGCCGCCGACCCATGCCGCCATGCGCGCACCGGCCGAGCCGCCCCACAGCGAATAGCCCGACGTGTCCACGCTGAGCTCGTCGGCGTGCTCGAAGATGAAGGAGACGGCGCGGGCCAAGTCCTCGCAGGCGAGCTGCGCGCCCGGCCGATAGATGACCGCGAACCCGTTGACGCCGGAACGGGCCAGGTGCAGACAGTGCGGGAAGGAGTCGTGCATGGCAGCGACGTAGGCGAATCCGCCGCCCGCGCTTACCACGGCAAACGGTGCAGACGCGCCGCCCGCTCCCTCGGCAGCGAAGCGGAAGAGCCCCGTGTTGGCGAGCGAGGGGTCGGCGGCCTTCTCGGCATCCGTGTAGATGTCGTAGAAGAACGTCCGTTCCGCTGCGCGCTCTGACAGCAGATAGCTGACGACGTCGACCGTGGTGCTCGTATGGATTTCCGAGTACCACGGCAGGCAAGCGGAAAGGTCATCGAGCGTCATATCCTCCGTCGGCGGATGGAGCGTTGTGGGGAAGAGCAGCCGTCCGTAGCCATCGAGCAAAGGGTTGTTGATGACGTCGTAGATGGGCGTGTCCGCCGTGACCGGGCCCGGAGCGGAGCCGCGCGCGAACCCGGCGGTCCCGTCCGACGAGCAGCCGGCAAGGCTGCCCGCAGCGGCCAACCACACGGCAGCCTCCAGAACCGAACGGCGCGGCATCATCGCCGCACTCGATAGACGAGGTGGAGGCCGTCGCCGGCAAGGCGCTCGACGCGCTCAAGCGAGAATACGTGCGAACCGCCGGCTGAGCGAGGCATCTCGTCGAAGACGGAAGCCGTTTCGGGCTCCCCCGAAACCGTCGGGGAGAGAACGAGGCTCAGCTCGTCAAGCACGCCCGCGGCAAGAAACGACATGTCCGTCTTTCCGCCGCCGCACACGAGCAGGCGCTCGATGCCAAAAAGCTCGCGCAGCTTGCGCAGGGCGAGCGGGAGGTCTAGCCCGCGCGAGCCGGCAAGCACGTATGAGACGCCGCGCTCTCGCAGATAGTCGCGATACGCCGGCGATGCCGCCTCGGTGAGGATCTCGATGACGTGCGCGTCCGCACGGCCGGCGCGACGATAGGTCGCAGACTCCCATGCAATCTCCCCGGCGGGTCGACGGAGACGCAGAACGATCGTTCGTCATGAGGCGCCACGAAGTCCCCCTTGGGCGCGCTCCCGTGGGTATCGAGCGCAAGGGGGCGCGACCCGACGAAGCCCTTCGTAGTCACGGCCCCGTACGCCACGGCGTCCGCCCCGAACTCGACCTGCATGCGAGAGTACGCGGCGCGTGCGGGCGAGGCGGCGGGGTCGAGCATGTACGCGCCGTCGATACGCCCGTTGAGCCCGGCAAAGACATGACAGACGACATAGGGTCTAATGTTCATGGCCCCCTACCTTACCGTGTGCCCGCCGAAGACCATGAGGTCGAGTCCGTTGAGCAGCCCGTCGATCTTGGCAACCTCATCGTCGGTGAGCCCGACCTCGGCGGCACCGAGGTTCTCGAGCAGTCGTTCGGGCTTGCGACTACCCGGGATGGGAATGATATAGGGCTTCTTCTCGAGCATCCAGGAAAGGGAGACCTGAGCGGGCGTCGCCGCGTGCAGCTCAGCCAGCTCGCGAACGAACCGCATGAGGGGCTCGGCGCGCCTTTCGCCTTCCTCTGTGTACTGCGGCATGCCATCGCGGTAGTCTTGGGCGCCCTCGAATCTGGTGTTGTGGCTGTACGCGCCCGTCAGAAAGCCGTTCGCCATGGGAGAAAAGGCCACGAAGGCAACGTTCAGCTCCTCGAGCACGGGGAACAGGGATTCGTTCCAGCGTGCCATCATGGAGTAGCGGTTCTGGACGGCGGAGACGGGGCACACCGCATCGGCGCGACGCAGGTACTCCTCCGTCGCCTCGGAGATTCCCCAGGCGCGGATCTTACCTTCCTTGATGAGGTCTGCCATGGTGTCTGCAACGACCTCGGGCTCGACCTTTGGGTCGATTCGGTGCTGGTAGTAGAGGTCGATGTGGTCGGTGCGCAGCCGGCGCAGGCTCTTCTCCACCGAGATACGGATAACCTCGGGGCGCGAGTCCACGAGGATGGTCTTGTCCGGGGCGTGCGTGACGCCGAACTTGGTGGCAATGACAACCTCGTCGCGCACGGGCGCGAGCGCCTTGCCCACCACGTCCTCGTTGTGCGCCTCGGTCCCATCAGCGCACGTGCCAACGTAGCACTCCGCCGTGTCAAAGAAGGTATAGCCCATCTCGTGGGCCTGACGGACGACGCTCACAGCCTCGTCGTCGGGCATCGGGTCTCCGCTCGCGTGCGTGATTCCCATGCAGCCCATGCCGAGCGGGCTGACTTCGATGCCGCTCTTTCCCAAAACGCGCTTGTCCATTCCTGTTCTCCCTGTCTATGATATTCGTCATTTGTTTGCAAAGTCCACGTCCGCCCGTTCATCGAGCTCCGTTAGGCACATCCCCTGTCGGTGGCTTGTGCTCCCTCATCGCCAAGCGTACGACCGCAAAGCGCTCGACGGAATCCCCCTTTGGTGCGGTGCCCTGAACCCGCGGGTTATAACCCCGTGCGCACCCCAGCGTTATAGAACCCTCACCAACGGAAACTTCCGCCGGCGCGGCGCCCCTCGTATGGTGGATACGTCAAGTTGCGAGAAAGGAAGGCACCATGGACTACATCACCTTGAACAACGGCGTC
>CATVZP010000033.1 GCA_958348565.1 uncultured Collinsella sp.
TGGGCTCGTCGCAGATGACCAGCTTGGGGTCGCGGGTAAGGGCCATAGCGATCAGAACGCGCTGACGCTGACCACCGGAAAGCTCATGCGGATAGCTCTCGAGCGTACGCTTGGGGTCGAGGCCCACGAGCTCCAGGAGCTCCTCGGCGCTACGGGTGCCGCCACGCTTGGTGAGCTGCTTCATCTGGGCGGAAATGAGCATGGAGGGGTTGAGCGAGGACAGGGCATCCTGATAGACCATGGCGATATCGGTACCGCGCAGGCCGAACCACTCTTTCTTGCTCATCTTGAGCAGGTCGCGACCCTCCCAGAGAACCTCACCGGAAAGGTGCTCGTCATCGTCGGTCAGGCCCATGATGGCCAGCGTGGTGATGGACTTACCGCAGCCGGACTCGCCTACCAGGCCCATGGTCTGGCCGGGACGGACGTCAAAGTTAACGTGGTCGACGACGTTGATGTCACCGTGGTGCTCAAACTGGATGCAAAAATCGCGGACCGAAAGGATCGGCTCAACGGACTCATCGGGCACATGGCGGTCGTTACGCTTGAGTTCGACATCACGCAGGGCGCCAAGACGGGCGGACAGGGACTGAGCCTGCTCCTTGTAGGCGCGAACGGGATCGGAGACCAGCAGGTCGGCCTCGCGGCGCTTGGAGGAGTCGGTCGGATCCAGGGCGGCGGAGGGAGCAGCGGCCATGGCGTCGGTAATGCCCTCGGAGAGGATGTTGAGTGCCAGGCAGGTGATCATGATGGCCAGACCCGGGAACAGCGCCTGCCACCAACGGCCAGCGAGCACGCCGCCGCGGGCGTCAGCGAGGATGTTGCCCCAGGTAGCGGTGGGCTCCTGGATACCAGCGCCGATGAAGGTCAGCGAGGCCTCGAAGATGATGGCGTCGGCGACCAGGGTAACGGTAAAGACCATGATCGGGGCGATGCAGTTACGCAGAACATGCTTGATCAAAATCCACGGAGCCTTGGCGCCGGAAACGATGACCGCGCGGACATAGTCCTCACCGTACTCGGACACGATGTTGGCGCGCACGATACGGGCAATCTGCGGAGTGTACATAAAGCCGATGGCGAAGATGATCGACGGCACGGAATTGCCCAGGATGGAGACGAAGACGGCAGCGAGGGCAATGCCCGGGATGGACATGATGATGTCCAGGATGCGCATGATCGCCTCGGAAACGGACTTGCGCGAAACTGCCGCGAGGGCGCCCACGACCGAGCCGCAGACCAGAGCCATGGCAGTGGCGCCAAAGCCGATGATCAGCGAGTAACGGCCACCGTAGAGCATGCGCGACAGAATGTCGCGGCCCTTATCGTCGGTACCGAAGATAAATCCGTTGCCGGGAGCCTGGCGAGCAGTGAAAATCTCGACCGGGCTATAGGGGGCAAGAAGGGGCGCCAGAATCGCGGTCAGGGCGACCAGCACCAGCACGACGGCGGCAATCTTAGAAGACAGCGTCATCTTCTTCCAGCCACCGAGCTTGAGCCCCTTAGAGGCAGCTTTCTCGAGCTGCTCGGTTTGCTTCTCTCGAATCTTTACCATAATCTACACCGTCCTGATGCGCGGGTTGATGAGCAGGTAGAGCATGTCAACCACGATGTTGATGATGATGAAGGCAAGAGCAACGACGATGACGACGCCCTGAACCAGGTTCGCCTCGTTGCCCTGAACGCCCTGCAGAATCGCAGTACCCATGCCGGGGAGGTTGAAGATGACCTCGATGACGACAGCACCGCCCATGAGGTAGCCGATCTTAAGACCGAGGGTGGTGACCGGGGTGATCAGCGCGTTGCGCAAGACGTTGATGCCGACGACGACCTTCTCGGGAACGCCGGCGCCGCGAGCCATACGGACATAGTCCTTATCGAGCTCCTCAACCATGGCCGTACGCACGATACGAGTCATCTGGCCCGTCAGCGGGAATGCCAGAGCGATAGCGGGCATGATCATACGTCCCAGATAGCCAGCCGGGTTGGTGGTGAAGTGAGGCAGAGCACCAGACGCCGGGAGCACCTTAAGGTAAGAAGAGAACAGCAGAATCAACAGGACGGCAAGCCAGAACGACGGGGTTGCCAGGCCGGCGATGGAGAAGACGCGGATCACTTGGTCCGGCCATTTATCGCGATACAGTGCCGCGATGACGCCGAGCAAAAACGAGACGACCGCGCCGATGGCAAGACCGATAAAGGTCAGCTGCATCGTGACGGGCAGGGCCGTGGAGATGCGCTTGGCAACGGAGTTGCGAGCAGCACCATAGGTGCCCATGTCACCATGGATCAGATCGCCCATGTAGCGCACGTAGCGCACGGGCCAGGGGTCGTCCAGACCATACTTCTCATGGTACTCGGCAACCGCCTCGGGCGAGGCACCGTCACCCAACGCCGTATAGGCGGGGTCGGTCTTGGAGAACGACATAAGGAAGAACACCAGGACGGTGACGCCCAATGCCATGATCGGCAGCGCCACGAGACGCCTTCCAATCAAACGTAGAAAGTTGTTCACGTTCTCTCCCCTTTCTTTTGTCGGTAGGACCAACTGGTATATGAGTATGGATACTCATTACAAGACCCGAGCGACATCGAGGCCGCCCGGGTCTTTGTTTCAACTATGAGGACGTTGCCTTACGACCGACGCCCCACATATGACTCAAACGAGTCTTAGGCCTTGACGGTCGCGACGCCCCTGAAGGACATGCTCGTCGTGCCGATGCCCTTGAAGCCATCGAGGGCCTCGCCGTTGGGCGCGGTGGACGGATCGTCCCAGGAAGCGGAGACGGTCTTGACGTGGACAACGGGGTACAGAACGGCGTTGTCGGCGATGATGTCGAAGCACTCGTTCCACTTCTTCTGCTGCTCGTCGCCCTCGGCGGCAAGAGCCTCGTCCATGAGACCGTGGAGCTTCTGCCACTCAGCGGACTCCTTCCACGGGCAACGGGTCTGCATCCAGACGTTGTCGCCGTACCACCAGTTGAGCAGCAGGTCGGGGTCAGCGCCGAAGCAGGAAGGATCGCCAGGGGCAAGGAGGATATCGTAGGCCTCGCCGCCGTCGATGGCAGCGTAGGTGGCCGGCGAGGTATCGGTCTGGATGGTCACCTCGAAGCCGAGAGCGTCGAGGTCGTTCTTGACCTGGGCGGCCATGCCCTTAATCTGCTCGTTGTCGGTAGTGCGCAGGGTGATGGCGCCCGGGGTGATGCCAGACTCCTCAATGAGCTTCTTGGCCTTCTTGGCGTCGGTCTTGTACACCGTGGAAGCCTCATGATAGTTGGTGAAGCTCTTGGGCAGGTAGCAGCTGGCAGCGGTGGCAAGGCCGGCGAAGGTGTTGGTAATCATCTTCTCGGTGTCGAGCGCGTACATGACGGCCTGACGGACCTTGACGTTGTTCCAAGGCTCCTTGGCGACGTTGAACATGATGAAGCGGGTGCCGAAACCCTGGACGTTATCGATCTTGCAGCCGGCGCTCTCGAGCTGGTCGACGGCGTCAGCGGTGACGAGCTCCATAACGAGCGTGGAGCCCTCCTGCTGAGCGGTAACGCGTGCGGTGGGGTCGGTCAGGATGCTGTACTGGATTTTCTTATCCTCGGCAGCATACTCACCGTTGTACTCGGGGTTGGGAACCAGGGTGATCTCGGTATCGGAGATAGAGTCGTACATCCAGGGGCCGGAACCGATCGGCTGCTTGGCGCGATCCTCCTCGGACTGGGTAGCCGGGGTAACGCGGATGATGGCCAGACGATCCTTGAGCAGGGAGAAGTTGGGGACCTTGGTCTTGACCGTTACAGTGCTGGCGTCCTTGGCCTCGATGGACTCGAAGGGCTGGAAGAACGGAGCATAGGTAGCGGAAGCAGCGCAAGCGGTGTAGGAGGCAACGACGTCGTCAGCGGTGACCTCGGTGCCATCGGAGAACTTGGCGCCCTTGCGGATGGTGACCTCGAAGGTGGTGTCGTCCACGGACTTGGGATCGTCGGTGGCGAGCTCGTTGAAGGTGCTGTAGTCGTGGTAATCGATGCCGTAAAGACCCTCGACGACGTGCCAGTTAGCGCCCAGGCCCACAGCGGAGCCGGTGCTGGCGGGGTCGAAGCTGGACGGAGCGTAAGCGGAACCAGCGGTGATCACGCCGCCGCCACGGTTGGCGGAATCGGTGGAACCGGAAGCGGAACCTTCGTCGCTAGAGCTGCCACCGCAGCCAGTGAGACCAAGCCCTGCGACAGCAGCGACGCTGCCGGTGAGGCCGAGGAACGAACGCCTGGACATACCCTTGTTGATGATGGCCATGTCTTCTCCTATCAATAGAGAATCTTACCCGGGGGCACCTAGACTTGCCCCCGCGCAACTTGCGGACGATATATACCTTACCTACCGACGGACCCAACTGAGGTGCCGCGCTCGGTGACCGATACATACATACGCTTGAACGGTATTTACTACCGTTCACCGAATTCATTGACAAACGATTCGCCAGACAGTATGTATCGACGAGGTGAGATATCAGTCTTCGTCAACCCGCAGGATAGCAGGGTTATTCACCATGGCTAGTCAAACGTTTTAGCGTTAATAAAACCCGAAATCGACAGGTAATCGCCGCGAAATAAATGATTAAAAATCGGCCAAGCATGTATATCAGTTGTCTAGAAGCGCGTTTAGTTCTCGGAACGGTTGGCCGATGCCTGGGCGCGCTCGGCATTCCACGCAACGAGCGCCTCGTGGACCGCCTTGGCGACATCGGCCGGAACGCCTCGAACTTCCGCAATCTCCTGCTCGCTTGCCGCGCGCAAGCGCTTCATCGAGCCAAAATGGCGCATGATGGCACGTTTTCTGGTGGGTCCCACGCCCGGAACGTCGTCAAGCACCGAAACCGTCATAGCCTTATCGCGCAACTCGCGGTGGAACGTAATCGCAAATCGGTGGGATTCATCGCGAACCTGCTTGATCAGATAAAGCGAAGCGGAGCCAGTCGGTAGCACGACGGGAGTCTCGTCCCACGGTACGAAAACCTCCTCATCGGCCTTTGCCAAGCCACAGACTGGTATATCGAGGCCGAGCGCCTCAAGTTGCTTAATTGCAGCGGTCAATTGCGGCTTGCCGCCATCGACAACGAGCAAATCGGGGCGCGAGCCAAAGCGCTCGTCCGCCATGCGCTCGGGAGCATAGCGACGCCCCAGAACCTCGGACATCGATACGAAGTCGTTCGCCTCGTCCAATTCGGCCTGAATTTTAAAGCGACGATACTGGCCCTTGTCGGCACGACCGTTGGTAAATACCACCATCGAAGCGACGGTAAAGGTGCCGTGCAACGTCGAGATATCGAAGCACTCGATGCGCAACGGCGGTACAGGCAGCGCAAGCGCGCTTTCGAGCTCCAGGAGCGCCTGATTGGTGCGATCGTCAGCATATCCCGTGCGCATCATGTAGCGCATGAGGGCATGGCGCGCATTTTTGGAAGCCATATCGAGCAGGCGGTGCTTTTCGCCGCGCTGCGGCCTATGGAGACGGCAAGAGCGTTCGCGCTTGCCCGCAAGCCACTCCCCCAACGCTTCGGCATCCTCAAGCTCGACAGAGAGATTAATCTCGGCTGGAATATCAGCCGTCTCGTCGTAATAGCGCTTAAGAAAGCCCGATTGAAGCTCTTCCTCGTCGACATCCAGGCCTTTATCGAGGATGAACTCACAAGTTCGAACCGTTCGGCCCTCGCGAACGACAAAGACACAGGCGGCAGAGATAGTCTCTTCGCGATAGAAGCCGATGACGTCGATATCAACGCTCGATGGAAAAACGACCTGTTGGCGATCGTCCAGGCCCCTAATGACTTCCAGACGACGCTTGACGCGCGCCGCACGCTCAAAATCGAGTGCCTCGGCTGCCTCCGTCATCTCGGACGTAAGCTCGTCGACGACATCCTTGCGATGGCCCGACAAGAAACGTTCGACACGCTTGACGTTCTTGGCATAGTCGGCAGGGGAAATCGCGCCGACGCATGCGCCCGGCCCGCGCCCGACATGGTAGTCAAAGCAGGGACGCCCGTTTTGCGCGCAAATCATATTGACGATGTCTTCTTCGCCCTTATGAGATTCGACGATGCGTCGGCAGCGGCGCCATTCCGCACAGGATGCCGAGCAAATAGGAATAACCTTGCGTAGCGTATCGATGGTCTCACGCGCCGCACGGCTATCGGTATAGGGGCCAAAATAGCGCGTTCCCGGTTTATGACGCTCTCGCGTGTATTTAATAGCCGGAAACAAGTCGCTCTTGGTAATGGCGATAAAGGGATAGCTTTTATCGTCTTTGAGATCGACGTTAAAGTACGGATGGTACTGGCCAATCAGATTGCGCTCGAGCACCAATGCCTCGTGCTCGGTCTCCACCACGATATAGTCGAAGCTTGCCACCAGCTGCATCATGAGCGGAATCTTTTGACGCTCGTCCTGCAGCGTCACGTATTGACGCATACGGGCACGCAGGTTTTTTGCCTTGCCCACATAGATGACATCGCCCTTGGCATCTTTCCAAAGGTAGCAGCCGGGTTGCGTGGGAACGCGCGAAACCTGCTCGGCAAGTGTTGGAATGTTGTCGTGACCTGCCACGCGCACCTACTTGCGACGAAGCAGCGCCGAGACCTCGGGCATCTTAAAGACGAAGGCAAGACCAAAAGTTACAGCGAGCGAGACGACGCCTGCGACACAAACGTAGCCCAGGGTAATGAGGATCGAGCTGCCAAGCACTCCGACAAAGTGCTCAAGTGCCCACATGACGCCGGCGCCCGCGGCAGCGCCCAAGCCACCGAACAATAGGCCGAAGAAACCGCCGTGCAGGATAGACTTGACCTGAAGGCCATGCAGACGACGGCGCAGCCACCACAGTGAGCATCCGACCAAGACCACGTAGTCAACGACGTACGAAAGCGCAATTGCCGGCATACCGTAGCCCAGCACCACGCCAAACAGCAGCACCGAACCGGCCTGACCGATAGCGGAGTACAGGCAATAGCGGCTATAAGGTTTCATATCGAGCAGGGCCGAGAAGCTCTTCTGCATCAGCACGACCACGCCGTAGAGCGGCAGGGAAAGTGCCAGATAGATAAGGAACTCCGACACCAGTGCCACACCGGATTCATCGAACTTGCCGGCGCAGTAGATCATGTTGAGCGGACGGGCGAAGACGATCAGATACATCGCAAACGGAATCAGGAAGAAGAGCATCTGGGCGACACCGCGCGAAATGCCCGTGCGGACGCTGTCGTAATCCTTCTCCTGCGCATCGTGAGAGAGTTCGGTATAGAGTGCCGTCGAAAGCGAGGCGGCGATCAGCGCATAGGGCAATGTGTACCACAGGCGCGAATATGCGATAACGGAAGGGCCAGTCTCGGGCTGCACCACCAGCGCGGCGGCATTGGTAATGGAGGTCGAGACAAACATGCACACCGTGGCGAGCAGCGTCGGGATACCAAGCGCAATCGTCTGTCGCAGCGCGGGATCCTTAAAGTCGATATGGATATGAGGATGCACGCCATGCTTGCCAAGCGCGGGAATCTGGCAGGCCATCTGGACAAAGACGCCGAGGGTCGTACCAGCTGCGATCAAGATAATACCGGCCTGCTCGCCAAATTGTGCAGACACGGGAGCAAAGCCCATAAAGCTGGCGATGACGATAACATTGTTGAGAACCGGGGCAAACGTCGACCAGAAGTAGTCGCGGTGTGCGTTGAGAACGCCCGAGAACACCGAGCCCAAGCCATAAAACAGAATTTGAATAGCAAAGAAGCGGAACATGAACGCAGCGGTATCCATGCTGCCGCCATCGCCCGAAAGGAACGACTGCGTCCAAATAAAGCCGGGAGCAAACACGGTGCCCAGCAGCGAGATACCGCCCAGCAGCAGAAGCAGAATACCGAGCAGGTTGCCGACATACTCGTTCGATGCCTCGCGGCCCTGCTCGCGCCTCACACCCATATACACCGGCAAAAACGCCGTAACGAGCATGCCGCCCATCACGAGTTCGTAAAGCATGTTGGGCAGGTTGTTGGCAACCTGATAGGAGGACGAGAGCAGCGACATGCCGATGGCGGCCGCCATGGCCCACGTGCGGATAAACCCGGTGACGCGCGACACGATGGTCAGCACGGTCATAAGGCCAGCAGAGCGACCGACCGTGGAGTAGTCCGACGAACCCATATCGTCTACGTCGTCCTGAGAGTCCTCATAAACCTCATCTTGTGGCGGCAAATCGTCCACGACGGCAAAGGAACCGGTCATCGCAAAGGGATCGTCAACCAAAACGGCGTCATCAGCAGGTGCGACGTCATCGCTGTTCGGCATGTTGTTTCCGGATACGGCATCATCATCGAATATGGCATGGTCGCCAAACACCGTGTCAACTTCTTTGGCGGCGACGGTTCGGGCAGAAAACGACAGAGGGTCCCAATCGTCATCACCGTCGATGGCCACGCCCTCGACGGGATCGGTCGAACCAAGCGGCGACCATTCGTCATCCGAAAGAAGCGGTTCGCCATCATCATGAGCCGCGGGCTTGGCGGAACGAGCGGCAGGAGCGCTCTGCGGCGTGCTCTTTCCCTGGGCTGCCATCAAAAACACCGCCGTCTCATCGGGACGCGGCACACGAGGAGCCTCGGAGGCGATCGACTTCACGCTGGCGCTCGATTGAGCGGCGGCCAAAAAGACAGCCGTCTCATCGGGACGAGCCGAAGAAAGAACCGTACGGGGAAGCGCCGTGCCGGCACCGGCGGCACACAAGTACACGGCCGTCTCGCCCGGGTCAGCGGCAGCGGACCAGGCGTTTCGAATCTCGTTATCGAACGAAGCGGCCTCGGGCGCGGGCGCTTGAGGAGCCGACCCTTTTGCAAAGTGAGCTCCGCGCTTTGATTCTTCCTGCGGCATCGCTCAGTCCTCTCTCGTGATCGGGGCAACCGTCGCCCCGCAAAATGCAACTAAGTCATCGGGAGCAAGCTCAAGCTGATAGCCGCGCTTGCCACCCGAGATAAAAATGGTATCCCAAAGGACGCATGTCTCATCGATCAGCGTCCGAAAGCGTTTTTTCATACCGACCGGGCTGCAACCGCCGCGGACATACCCCGTCGCGGCAAGCAGATCTTTGACATGCATCATGGTCAGCGACTTTTCGCCTACGGCACGCGCGGCGGCCTTGAGGTCGAGCTCGTCGGCAACGGGAATGCAGCACACGACATGGTCGTTGGACGGCGTCGTGCAGACCAGGGTCTTAAATCCCTGACCGGGCTCCTCGCCAAGCTGCTCGGAAATCGCGACGCCCAGCCCCGACGATTCGTCGCCATCGTCTTCGTACGTATGGAGAACATAGGAGATGCCGGCGCTTTCCAGCTCGCGCATCGCATTGGTTTTTGGCGTCTTAACAGCCTTTGCCATGGCACATCCTTTCCCTCGCAGAGCGACGCAAGGATTAAGTATAGGGCCAATTCCGTCGCATATGTCATCTCGACACACAGAAGCGCCACCGAATCAAAAGGAATCGGTGGCGCGTCGGTACTACAACGTCTCTTTACTGCGCGTCGAGCTGCGCCTGACGCTCACGGTCACGCTTGAGCAACGGCGCCAAGAACTTGCCCGTGTAGCTCTGCGAACATGCCGCGACTTGCTCCGGCGTGCCTGAGACCACGACGGTTCCGCCGCCATTGCCGCCCTCGGGGCCCATATCGATCAGGCGGTCGGCAACCTTGATGACATCAAGGTTGTGCTCGATCACCAGAACCGTGTTGCCCGCATCGACCAGGCGTTGCAACACGTCGAGCAGCTGGCGAACATCCTCAAAATGGAGGCCGGTTGTGGGCTCGTCCAAAATGTAGAACGTCTTGCCTGTCTGACGGCGATGAAGCTCCTTGGCGAGCTTCACGCGCTGCGCCTCGCCACCCGAAAGCGTCGTTGCCGGCTGGCCCAAGCTCACGTAGCCCAGACCCACGTCATATAGGGTCTGCAGTTTGCGCTTAATCTGCGGGATATTCCCAAAGAAAGCCAGTGCTTCGGTGACACTCATGTCGAGCACGTCCGAGATTGTCTTGCCGCGGTAGGTAACCTCGAGTGTCTCGCGGTTATAACGCTTGCCGCCACATACCTCACAGGGGACATAGATATCGGGAAGGAAGTGCATCTCGATCTTGATCTGGCCATCGCCTTTGCACGCCTCGCAGCGACCGCCGCTTACGTTAAAGGAGAAACGTCCCGGCGAGTAGCCGCGCGCCTTCGACTCCGGCGTGCTTGCAAATAGCGCACGCAGATCATCCCACAGGCCAATATAGGTCGCAGGGTTCGAACGCGGCGTGCGACCGATCGGTGACTGGTCGATATCGATTACCTTATCGATGCACTCGATGCCCTCAATCTTCTTGTACGGCCCCACGGGACGCGTCGAACGATGGATGGCATTCGTAAGCGCGGGCGCAATCGTATCGGTGACCAGGGAGCTCTTGCCCGATCCCGAAACACCGGTAACGACCGTGAGCGTACCGAACTCAATCTTGGCGGTAACGTTTTTGAGGTTATTAGCGCGGGCACCCGTGATCTTAAGACAGCCGCGGCCGGGCTTGCGGCGCTCATCGGGCACGCGGATCATCCGCTTGCCGGTCAAATAGGCACCCGTCATGGAATCGGGGCATGCCATGATATCGGCAGGCGATCCCGCGGCGACCACGTGTCCGCCGTTAACGCCCGCACCGGGACCCATATCGATCACGTAGTCTGCAGCGCGAATTGTATCTTCGTCGTGCTCGACGACGATAACGGTATTACCGATATCGCGCAAGCGCTCGAGCGTCTTGATCAGGCGCTCGTTGTCGCGTTGGTGAAGGCCGATCGACGGCTCGTCCAGAATGTACAGAACGCCCATGAGGCCGGCGCCGATCTGCGTTGCCAGGCGAATGCGCTGGGCCTCACCGCCGGAAAGCGTCGCCGAGGCGCGATCGAGCGTCAGATAGTCGAGTCCGACATCGACCAGAAAACGCAGGCGCTCCAGGATTTCCTTGACGATGCGCCCGCCGATAAACTGCTGACGCTCGGTAAGCTCCAGGCCCTCAAAAAACTCGAGCGACTCGCGACACGACAGGCAGCAGACATCGTAAATGGACTTGCCGCCCACGGTGACGGCAAGCATCTCGGGACGCAGGCGAGCACCGTGACAGCTCGAGCATGGCTCTTCGCGAATGTATTTCTCCAAGCGAGCTCTGGTGTTCTCGTTCGTCGTCTCGTTGTAGCGCTCGTACAGGATGTTGCGCACGCCCGAGAACTTAGTGTCCCACTGGCTGCGACGCCCATCGAGCTTTTGATAGTCGACCGAAATCTTCGTGTCGCCCATGCCATCCAAAAACGCACGACGCACCCGCGGGGGCAGTTCCTCCCATGGCGTATCGGCACTCACCTTAAAGTGTTTACAGACCGCGGCAAAAATCTGCGGATAATAGTTGGAATTGCCGAACAGGCTGCCAAAGACTCCGTCGGCAATCGACTTTGAGGGGTCTTCAATCAGCGCCTCGGCATCGACTGTCTTTTTAAAGCCCAGACCATCGCACTCGGGACACGCACCATAGGGCGCGTTGAACGAGAAATCGCGCGGCTGCAGGTCGTCGATGGAATGCCCGTGCTCCGGGCACGCCAGTGCCAGCGAATACTCCAGCAGCTCGCCCTCGGTTCCCTCGGGAGCGTCGCGGTCGGGCAACATGTACACGTTCACGTTACCGTGCGCCAGTGCCGTCGCCTGCTCAACGGACTCGGCAATGCGACCCAGGGAATTCTCTCGAATCACGATACGGTCGACCACGACCTCAATGTCGTGTTTGAACTTCTTGTCCAGGTCGATAGGGTCGTCAAGCGAGCGCACCTCGCCGTCGACGCGCACACGGCTAAAGCCCTCCGCACGCAGGTCCTCAAACAGCTTGGCATATTCGCCCTTGCGTCCACGAACCACCGGCGCCAAAACAAAAGCGCGACGGCCCTCCCCCGCCGCCAGCACCTTATCGGCGACCTGATCGGTCGTCTGACGCTCAATGACACGACCGCACTCAGGACAGTGCGGCGTTCCCACGCGAGCAAACAGCAGACGCAGATAGTCGTAAATCTCGGTTACGGTGCCCACCGTCGAGCGTGGGTTTTTGGACGTCGTCTTCTGATCGATCGAAACAGCCGGCGACAGGCCGTCAATCGAGTCCAGATCGGGCTTGTCCATCTGGCCCAAAAACTGACGCGCATAGCTCGAAAGGCTCTCGACATAACGGCGCTGGCCCTCGGCATAGATGGTATCGAACGCCAGTGAGCTCTTGCCCGATCCGGAAAGACCGGTTATGACCACGAGCTGGTCACGCGGAATGGAAACATCGATATCGCGCAGGTTATGCTCGCGCGCGCCGCGAATAACGATAGAAGAATCAGACATGGAAGCTCCTTGCCTCCTACAACTTCAAATCACACTGACGATGAGTTTAGCGCACTCGACGCGCACAGATGTTCGTAATACAAGATTCGCAGACCTTTTGCGCTGTCTGACGCCTCAGGCCGCATGCTCGGTCCGTACTTTCGAATACCGTCAATCGCCTGCCACGCATCATGAATGACTCCCGCTCGCAAACGAGGGTACAATGACGCTCGTGTCACACCGCGGGGCTCAGGCCCCAATATATACAAAGGAGTCAAACATGGGTTGCGAGCACGCACAGGCAGCCGGCGGGCAAACGTCGCCGTCGCAATTTGAGGAGAATACGCTGTCCGAGGTCAAGCGCGTTATCGCCGTGCTTTCCGGTAAGGGCGGCGTCGGCAAGTCATTCGTCACCGGCGCCATCGCCACGGAGCTTTCCCGTCACGGTCACAAGGTCGGCGTCCTCGATGCCGATATTACCGGCCCCTCTATCCCTAAGATGTTCGGCATGAGCGGACGTCACGTCCATGCCCTCGGCAACCTCATGCTGCCCGAAATCTCCGAGCACGGCGTCAAGGTTATGAGCTCTAACCTGCTGCTCCAAAACGAAACCGACCCCGTGCTCTGGCGCGGCCCGGTTATCGCGGGTGCCATCAGGCAGTTCTGGAGCGAAACCTCATGGGGCCCCATCGACTACCTGCTGGTCGACATGCCTCCGGGAACGGGCGACGTCGCCCTCACGGTCTTCCAGTCGCTGCCCGTCGATGGCATCGTCATCGTCACGAGCCCGCAGGATCTGGTCTCGATGATCGTCGCCAAGGCAGTCAACATGGCCGAGAAGATGAACGTCCCCATTCTGGGAATCGTCGAAAACATGAGCTATATCGAGTGCCCCGATTGCGGCAAGAAGATCGAAGTCTTTGGCAAGAGCAAGCTCCCCGAGGTCGCCGAGCGTTACAACCTCGAGATCCTAGGGCAGCTTCCCATCAATCCGGCACTCGCCGAGGCTTGCGATAAGGGCGAGGTTGAGACCGCACTGCCCGACGGTATGCTGCCCCAGGCCGTCTCTGCCGTCGAGGCCATTGCCCCGCACGAGACCGTCGAGGCTTAAGTGAACACAAACGCCTCCTATGACGTCTTGGTAATCGGCGGCGGGGCCTCGGGTCTCGCCGCCGCCATTACGGCCGCACACGCAGGCAAAAGCGCCTGCATCGTTGAGCGCGATGTTGCCTGCGGCCTTAAACTCCTTGCGACCGGCAACGGCCGCTGCAATCTTTCCAACGAATCAATTGATTTCCAGCGGTACAACCACCCCGCATTCGTCGAATCCGTCATGGGTCCCCAGCCCGAGCAAGAGCTCGACAGTTTCTTCTCCTCGCTGGGCATCATGACGACCTCCGAGGAGGGCCGCCTGTATCCGCGCTCCCTTCGTGCCGAATCGGTGCGCGATGCGCTTCTCAACGCTTGCAATCACCTGGGTATCACCTTGATCTGTGGAGCAAACGTTGCCTCGGCATTCAAAGCCTCCGAGGGCTGGACACTCCAAATAGACCGTCCTGCGCGAGCACTCAAGGCAAAAAAGCACGACGACCGAAAAACGGAGGTTCGCTCACTTCGGAAGGCGCTCGCCGACACCCCTCGCAAGAACGAGACGCTGCAGGCAAAGGCCGTAATTATCGCTACGGGCGGCAGCCCCGCCGACATCGCGAAGACGTTCAATCTTTCCCTCACACTGCAGTGCCCCGTCCTCTGCCCCGTGTCGGCATCGGTCTTCGGCGACCAGACGGCGCTCAAGACGCTGGATGGCCTGCGCGTCCGCGCCCGTTTGACGCTCACCCGCAATCGCGAGGAGCTCTGGCGCGAGGACGGCGAAGTGCTCTTCCGAACCTTTGGCATTTCGGGCGTCGCCGCCTTTAACCTCTCCCGTCGCGTCCAGCGCGGCGACACGATTCTGCTCGACGTTTTCCCCGACCTCTCCAAAGACGAGTTGCTCGATATGCTCAACCAGCGAGTTGAGTTGCTCGGCGGCTTTTCACCCCGCGACCCCCGCTGGCTCGACGGCATGCTCGCCCCGCAGTTCTCTCGCGTTGTCTGCACCGCATTCGAACAGTGCCACCCCGGGTCGCACGACGTCATCCATCTGGCCTCAATCCTCAAGCACTTTAAGCTGCTCGTCGAAGGAACGACAGAGGAGCGTTCGGCCCAGGTCACGCGCGGTGGCGTGCCCACCGAGAGCGTCTCAGCTCCCAACCTCCGCGTGAGCAACGCGGCAGGCGCCCCACTTTACATCTGTGGCGAGGCGCTCGACATCGATGCCGATTGCGGCGGTTTCAACCTTGCGTGGGCTTGGATTTCGGGTATTCGCGCTGCAAGCAGCCTATAGCCGCGCAGTCTATAATCAAAACGCATTCGGGCCGTCTGGGACACCGGGCGGCCTCTTTCTTGCATCTAAGGAGACCTCGATGATCGAAATCACCCAAGTCCACGCGTCGCTCGATGAGGCCGGCGACGAAACTGCCTGCCTTTCTATTGGCAGACGTGCCGTCAAACGAGCCCTGCGATGCGAGGATTCCCAGATTAAAGCCATTGAGCTCCATCGCAAGTCAATCGACGCCCGTAAAAAGCGAGACGTCCATTTTATTTTGAGCTTTCGAGTTGAGCTGACAAGCTCCCGACTCGAGCAGGAGGTGGTCGACCGCGTCGCTGAGCGCGACCGCTCGCGCATCCGCATGGTAGACGGCGAGGCTCCTTCATTCCCCAACCCTGTCCCGAATGCACTCAAGGGGCGTCCCGTCGTTGTCGGCGCCGGTTGCGCCGGTCTCTTCGCCGCCCTGACCCTTGCCGAAGCGGGCCTTAAACCCCTGCTCATCGAGCGCGGCGACCCCGCACTTCGCCGCTCGCAAGCGATTGATCTCTTTCTTAAGGAGCGTACCCTCGACCCCGAAAGCAATATCCAATTTGGCCTGGGCGGCGCAGGGACCTTCTCGGACGGCAAGCTCAACACGGGAACCAAGAATCCCGCCCATCGACTGATTCTTGAGACCTTCGTCGAAGCGGGCTCACCTCGCGACATCCTGTGGGACGCCAAGCCGCACATTGGCTCCGACATCCTCCCCACCGTCGTCACCAACATTTCTCAGCGCATCGAGCAACTCGGTGGAACCGTCCGCTATCGAACAAAGCTCGTCAATATTCGAACCGATGGATCTGGCGCCATCACCGGCGTCGATGTCCAACCGCCCCAAGAAGCCACAAGCGAGACAATCGCCACAAAGCACCTCATTCTCGCCTGCGGCCATTCCGCCCGCGACGTATTCGAGCTTCTCAAAGAACATGACGTTACCCTCGCGCAAAAGACCTTTGCCATGGGTGTGCGCATCGAGCATCCACAGCACGACATCGACCGTGCCCAATATGGCCCCTCGGCGGGGCACCCGGCACTCGGAGCAGCCCCCTACAAGCTTGTCGCCCATCTCCCCAACGGCCGCAGCGTGTTCTCATTTTGCATGTGCCCCGGCGGACAGGTTGTCGCGGCTTCTTCCGAGCAGGGCCATCTGTGCGTCAACGGTGCCAGCCTCAATGCCCGCGACGGGCGCAACGCAAATGCCGCCCTACTCGTCAACGTCACACCCGACGACCTTCCCGGCGATGATCCGCTCGCAGGCATTGAGCTCCAGCGCGCCTGCGAGCGAGCCGCCTATCGCCTGGGTGGCTCCAACTGGAACGCGCCGGCACAGCTCGTCGGAGATTTCCTTGCTAGACGCGCCAGCACGGCACCCGGAAAGGTAAAACCAACCTATCCACTTGGCGTGACCTGGACGGCGATCGACGATGCCCTCCCGCAGCATATCGTCGAATCGCTTCGTTTGGGAATTCCCCTTCTCGGTAAGAAACTGCGTGGCTATGACCGCCCCGATGCGGTCCTCACTGGGGTGGAGACGCGTTCGAGCTCCCCGGTTACGGTCATCCGCGATCGAACATGCCACGCCGTGTCGACCCCGGGCCTTTACCCTTGCGGCGAGGGTGCCGGATATGCCGGCGGCATCATGAGTGCCGCCACCGACGGCATCCGTTGCGCTGAGGCGCTGATAGCAGACCTCTAGTGCACGAACTCTCGCGTCCGAACGACACAGGCCCCGAGCTCCACAGGGAACTCGGGGCCTGTTCACTACTTCCTGAATCGTGCACCCTGGCGTTTTCTGCCCGAAGCAAAGGTAGAGCCCTTGCGAGCCTGCGAACGCAAACGCTCAATCGTTTCGTCCTCAGATGCGCCCTCAAGCATCGCCCGAATCTGAACGACGGCATCGCGCAGACGCGCCGCCTCCTCAAAGTCCATGGCGGCGGAAGCGTTACGCATGTCTTCCTCCATGGTCTCGACGATCCGCACGAGCTCGTCATGCGGTAGCCCTTCTAGCTGCTCGGCAAGCGTCTGCTCGGGTGCCACCGTCTCCGGCGCGGCGCCCTCGCCGTTTTCGTCGGGTGTATAGAACGCACCGTGACCCAGTGAATCGCCTCTCGAGCGTCCCTTCGAGCCCACAGTCTTTTCGGCCTCGGCAATAAAGCTCGAAATGTCGTTAATGGCCTTGCGGACCGTCTTGGGCACAATGCCATGCTCTTCGTTATATGCCATCTGAATCTCGCGACGGCGCTGCGTCTCCTCGATGGCTTCTTTCATCGAATCGGTCACAACGTCTGCATACATGATGACCTCGCCGTCGGCATTACGGGCCGCACGGCCAATCGTCTGAATCAGCGAACGGCGGTTGCGCAAGAAGCCTTCCTTGTCAGCGTCGAGAATTGCCACCAGTGATACCTCGGGAAGGTCCAGACCCTCGCGGAGCAGGTTGATGCCAACGAGAACATCAATCTTTCCCTCGCGCAGCGTTCGCAGGATCTCGACGCGGTCCATCGTCGCTGTATCGGAGTGCATGTAATTGACCTTAATGCCGGCATCAAGCAGATGGTCGGTCAGGTCCTCAGCCATGCGCTTGGTGAGCGTGGTCACCAGCACGCGCTCCTTGCGGGCAACGCGCTCGCGAATCTCATCCTCAAGATCGTCAATCTGCCCACGAACCGGACGCACATCGATCTTGGGGTCGAGCAGGCCGGTCGGACGAATAATCTGCTCAACGTCGTTCTGGCTAACCCGCAGCTCATAGTCGCCCGGCGTGGCCGAAACGTAGATGAACTGGGGAATCCTCGCCTCAAACTCATCGAAGCGAAGCGGGCGGTTATCGAGTGCCGAAGGCAGACGAAAACCATGCTCCACCAGCGTCACCTTACGCGAGCGGTCGCCTTCGTGCATGCCGCGGATCTGCGGCACCGTTACATGACTCTCGTCGATGATACAGAGCATATCCTTAGGAAAGTAATCGATCAGGGTAAACGGCGGCTCGCCCGGTTTTCGACCGTCCAGATGACGCGAGTAGTTCTCGATACCGTTGCAAAAACCCATGGTCTCGAGCATCTCGAGATCATAGTCGGTGCGCTGCTGCAGGCGCTGTGCCTCGAGCAGCTTATCAGTCGCCTTGAGCTCGGCCACACGCTTCTCGCACTCTTCGCTGATTGATTTCAGAGCCGCTTTGACCTTAGGCTTCTCAGTCACGTAGTGCGAGGCCGGCCACACGGGAATGGCCTCGTACTCACGCAGCATCTCCCCGGTGACCTCGTCGATCTCGGCAATCAGCTCGACCTCGTCGCCAAAGAACTCAAACCGCAACGGATGCTCGGCATAGGGCGGATATACGTCGACGACATCGCCGCGCACGCGGAAGGTGCCACGTGCCAAATCATAGTCATTGCGATCGTACTGAATATCGATAAGCGCATGGATAAAGTCATCGCGCTCAAGCGGCACCTTCTTGTCGACGTTCGGAGCTAGGCCCGCATAGTCCTCGGGAGAGCCAATGCCATAGATACACGAGACCGATGCGACGACGATCACATCGCGTCGAGATAGCAGCGATGCCGTCGCCTGATGGCGCAGCATCTCGACCTCTTCATTAATCGAGGAGTCTTTCTCGATATACGTATCACTCTGAGGTACATATGCCTCGGGCTGATAGTAGTCGTAGTACGACACAAAATAGACCACGGCGTTGTTAGGGAAGAATTCCTTGAGCTCGCTCGCAAGCTGAGCGGCAAGCGTTTTGTTGGGAGCCATGACCAGCGTCGGCTTCCCCAGGGCCTCAATAGTCTTAGCCATCGTGAAGGTCTTGCCCGAACCAGTCACGCCCAGCAAAACCTGATAGCGATCTCCGTCCCTCACGCCCTGCACAAGCGACTCAATGGCCTTAGGCTGGGAACCGGCAGGCTCATAGGGAGACACGACCTTAAACGGCACGTCAGAGCCTTCAACGCCAAAGCGCTTAAGTTCACCACCAACGCGTTCTACTTCAAATTCCGCCATGGATACTCCTAACTCATATATCTGCAGTATACGCAGGCGGCAGGCATAGTCCTATACGAACCGATCGGGATAGAGGGTCTTGTAGCGAACCCAGGCATTATTGACACGAATCAGATACGCCTGCGTCTCGGGAAAGGTGATTGCATTATGAAGCGACGTACTCTGCTGCGCCCATCCGTCGACATTGCCCATGCCGGCGTTATAGGCGGCAATGGCACTGTCAGTCGACCCGTTAAAATACGCTAGAAGATACGAAAGATACGCACAGCCAAACTCGATATTCGTAGCCGGATCGTTAAGGTTGTCGGCCGAATACTCGCCACCGTCGACAAGGCCCTTGGCGATCATATCCTGGGCAGTCTCGGGCATCAGCTGCATCAATCCCTGAGCGCCTTGATTCGACTCAGCCTTGGGATCCCAATTCGATTCCGACTTTATGACAGCACACACCAGATACGGATCAAGATTGTGCGAAATGCTCGATTGCTTTACGTACGCCTCGTAGTCAATCGGATACAAAGGCTTAAAGAAGAAGGCAGGGGCATACGAGTAGACGAGCGAAATAAGACCGAAGACGAGCATAACGGCAAGTGGCGCCACGCGATACCACGTAAAGAAACATGTCTTAGACATCGGCCTCCTCCTTATCCGCTACATCCCCGAAGCCATGGCGTGCAAGCCATGCATCCAGTTGTTCAAAAAGCGAGTTATCGCCAGCCGCATTATCGATTACCGTCGTAGCGAGATTACAAAGCGAAGCCTCATCAGGTTGGCATGCAGAGCGCGCATCAAAATCAGAGGACTCCATACCACGATGAATGGCACGCTCGCGACGAACTGCTAAAGGAGCGCTGATAACCAGAATTTCATCAGCCAGGCCAAAAGCATCCTCAAAACCAGTCGGGGCAGAAACCTCGACAACCGCAAAGGGGTAACGGGGGGACGAAACCGTACAGCAAACAGGATCGAGAATCCTCAGCGAAAGCTGCTCAATGAGAACAGGGTGCACAATGCTATTGAGCCGCGCAATTGTATCAGGAGAGGCGAAAGCTCGAGCGGCAAGGACATTGCGGCGAATGCCGCCCTCCCCGTCCAGAATGTCCCAACCGAATTCTTCCGCGAGGGCATTGACGATATCGGAGCCTGGCATATACAGCGATTTGGCAAGCTCATCCAGATCGATAAGCATGGCGCCATGAGATTTGAGATAGCGGCAGGCAGTCGACTTACCCGAAGCAATATTGCCCAAGACAAAAACGGTAAACATCAAGTCCTCCCTAACGCCAATGGGAGTTATTATCGCGCAAATACAAAAGAAGGACTCAAAATACAGCCAAACAGTAAGACAAGCTAAACGAAGGCGAGTTCTGTATTACAGCTCTCTATTAAACGCAAAAAAGGGGGAGGCCGCGAGGCCTCCCCCTTCTTCATTTTCACTGACGG
>CATVZP010000034.1 GCA_958348565.1 uncultured Collinsella sp.
CGTCGAGCACCAGCACCTTGACCTCGTCCAGGTGGCAAGCGCCCTGCTCGATCAGATCGACCAGACGGCCCGGCGTGGCGACCAGGATGTCGCAGCCGTACTTGAGCGCCGCGGTCTGGGGCTTGTAGCTCACGCCGCCCACGACGGTCACGGCAACATGGCCCGTGACGTCGGCGATTTTGCCGGCGACCTCGTCGATCTGCTGTGCGAGCTCACGCGTGGGGGTGATGACGAGCATCACGGGGCCGCGGCCGTTGCCCTCGGGCTTCTTGGCACCGCGACGGCGGTTGTGGCCGCCACGCTCGCGCACGGGCTTGGGCGGAGCAATGTGCTCCAGATTGTTCATGGTCGGCAGCAAGAAGGCGGCCGTCTTGCCGGTGCCGGTCTGAGCGGCGGCAAGCAGGTCACGGCCCTCGAGCACCACGGGGATCGAGCCAGCCTGCACGGGCGTGGGCGCCGTGTAGCCCAGGTTCTCGATGGCACGAAGCATCTCGTCGGAAAGGCCCAGCTCGTCGAAGGCGGGCAGGCTCTCGGTCGCGGACTCGACGGTCTCGGCGGCGCTGGCCTCGTCGGCAGCATCGAAGGCAGCCTGGGTCATGGCCTCGCGGGCCTCGTCCAGGATCTCGGCGTCCGTGACGTCGGATACAGAATTACGCATATGTTGTTGTTCCTTATCTGCACGCGTTATGGGCACGGCATGCGGCCGCGCGAGCGTGCTTGGTAGTGCGCTAATACATACAAAACAGGTGCGCACAGAGAGGACGTTGCTCAGCACGCTGGCGATCGCTTTGGCAGCCCTATCACGCGCCGTCCAGACGCAGCAGCTCTAAGCGATGGAGCAGATTCGCCGCCGGTTAGTATACCCGCGCTTCGCATGCCCCCACGTAAACCACAGATGACGAGGCGGACGGGACGGGTCTGGGCCGATTGTCTCAATCTGTAACAGTTGCTCAGAAAACCGGTCTTAGTGTTACAGATTGAGACAAACCCAAACCTCGCAAAACAAAATCTCGATCTGTAACAGTTAGAGCTCATTTTCCCTGCTAGATGTTACAGATTGAGATGTCTGGCAGGGACTGCCAACGATTGAGCAGCCGCCCTCATCTGTATCGAAATGTCATACATTTCTTTCTGTACTGGACACCCCCAGGGGGTATGGGTGTATAGTATCGGCAGGTTAACAATTCCAACACCGCACTACAGAAAGGAGAAGCCATGGCTCAAGATAAGTTTGACGTGGGCGGCATGACGTGCGCCGCCTGCCAGGCGCATGTGGACCGCGCCGTGAGCAAGCTCGACGGCGTCCAAAGCGTCGCGGTCAACCTGCTCGCCGGTTCCATGATGGTCGACTACGACCCCGCGCAGGTCTCCCCCGACGATATCTGCACCGCTGTCGATCGCGCGGGTTACTCGGCCTCGCCCGTCAGTACGGGCACCGAAGCCGCCCCAAACGGCAGCGCGCAAGCCAGGTCCGGCGCCGCTCATATGGAGTCACCTACCAAAAAGCTGGAGGCCACCGCCTCCGCCATGCGCACCCGTCTCATCATCTCAATCATCTTTCTCATTCCGCTGTTCTACATAGGCATGGGGCACATGCTCGGCTGGCCGCTGCCCAGCGTCTTCACCGACCACACCCACAGCATGACGTTGGCGCTCACCGAGCTTGTCCTGCTCATCCCCATCGTCTACGTCAACGACGCGTACTTTATCAACGGCTTCAAATCACTCGTGCACGGCGTGCCCACCATGGACGCCCTAATCGCCGTCGGCGCCACCGCGTCGATCGCTTGGTCGCTCTACGCCATGTTTATCATGGCTGACCAGCTGACCGCCGGGCAGGTTCACGAGGCTATGATGACGGGCATGGACAACCTGTATTTTGAGAGCGCCGGCACCATCCTGTCGCTCGTCACCGTGGGCAAATATCTCGAGACGCGCAGCAAGTCCAAGACCGGCGGCGCTATCGAGGCGCTCATCGACTTGGCACCCAAGACTGCGACCGTCGTTGCCGATGACGGCACCGAGACCGCTGTGGACGTCGACGCCATTCTACCCGGCCAGGTGCTGCGCGTGCGCCCCGGCGAGTCCATCCCCGTCGACGGCGTGGTGCTCGAGGGCGCCTCCGCCGTAGACGAGAGCGCGCTCACCGGCGAGTCCATCCCCGTGGAAAAGACCGCCGGCGACACCGTCAACGCCGCCACGGTCAACCGCACCGGATCGTTTACCTTCCGTGCCACGCGCGTGGGCGCCGACACGTCGCTCGCCAAGATCATCCAGCTCGTCGAGGACGCCAACGCCACCAAGGCGCCCATCGCCCGCCTGGCAGACAAGGTCGCCGGCGTGTTTGTGCCCGTGGTGTTTGCGATCTCGGCCGTGACCTTTGCGGTGTGGATGGCACTGACCGGCAGCATAAACGAGGCGCTCACCTCCGCCGTGGCCGTGTTGGTGATCAGCTGCCCGTGCGCGCTGGGCCTGGCCACGCCCGTCGCCATTATGGTTGGCACCGGCAAGGGCGCCGAGATGGGCATCCTGTTTAAGAGCGCCGAGGCGCTGGAGAACCTGCGCTGCGTGGGCACCGTGGTGCTCGATAAGACGGGCACGGTCACCCGCGGCAAGCCTGCCGTGACCGATATCGTGGTGGCCACGCGCACTGACGGCTCGCCCGCCATGAGCGAAAAGGCGCTGCTCAAGTTGGCCGCCGCACTAGAGCACCAGAGTGAGCACCCACTGGCCGAGGCGATTATGGCCGAGTGCGAGGCGCGCGGAATCGTCGCGCGCATGGTCGAGGACTTTTCCGCCGTGCCCGGTCGCGGCGTCACGGCGCGCGAGGGGCAGAATGTCATCGCTGCCGGCAACGTGCGCTTCATGGGCGAGTTGGGCGCCGCCGTGCCTACAGACCTTGCCGAGCAATTTGCCACCGAGGGCAAAACGCCGCTGTTCTTTGCCAAGAACGGTGAGCTTGTCGGCACCATCGCTGTAGCTGACGAGGTCAAGAAGACGAGCGCCGAGACCATCGCCGCGCTCCGCAAGCTCGGCGTCGACGTTCGCATGCTCACCGGCGACAACCGCGTGACGGCCGAGGCCATCGCCCGCCGCGTGGGACTCACCAGCGAACAGGTCATCGCCGACGTTCTTCCTGCCGACAAGGAACGCCACGTGCGCGAACTGCAGGATGCGGGCGGCAAGGTCGCCATGGTGGGCGACGGCATCAACGACTCCCCCGCCTTGGCGCGCGCCGACGTGGGCCTTGCTATCGGCACCGGCGCCGACATCGCCAAGGAGGGCGCCGACGTGGTACTCATGCGCAGCGACCTCATGGACGTCGCCCGCGCCATCGAGCTTTCGCGCGCCACGATCCGCAACATCAAGCAGGACCTGTTCTGGGCGCTGTTCTACAACGGCATCGGCATTCCGCTCGCCGCGGGCGTGTTCTTCCCCCTCACCGGTTGGCAACTCTCGCCGATGTTTGGCGCCGCGGCCATGAGCCTGTCGAGCGTGTGCGTCGTGACCAACGCGCTGCGTCTGCGAACCTTTAAGCCATCAGTTGCGGTGAAATAAGGCGTAACATGCTTAGCTAAACCGCTATTTAGTCCGTATTCCACCGCAACTTTAGGTACTCAACGAAAAGGAGATAATCATGAACTACATCGTTAAAACGTCTGGCCTTATGTGCGGCCACTGCGACGCTACTGTCGAGACCGCGCTGCTCAACGTAGCCGGCGTGACCGATGCCGACGCCGATCACGAGACCCAGACCGTCCAGGTAGAGTGCGCCGACACCGTGACCACCGAGCAGCTCGCCGCCGCCGTCGAGGGCGCCGGCGAGAAGTTCCACGCCCTGTCTGTGACCGTAGCGTAGCAGCTACCAGAGGCATTCGACCCCATCGACCAGAAACGAGGACCCGCCATGATGGCAGACCATAAATCGGTGACCCGCATGCTCAAGACGGCGCGCGGGCAAATCGACGGCATCCTGCGGATGGTGGAGGAAGACCGTTACTGCGTCGACATCTCCACGCAGCTCATGGCCACGCAGGCGCTCATCGCCCGCATCAACGCCGACGTGCTCAAGGCGCATATCGAGGGCTGCGTGACTTCGGCAATCGAATCGGGCGACGAAGACCTCAAAGCCGCCAAGCTCGCCGAGATCGAACGCGTCGTCGACAAGCTCTCCAAGTAATTGGTGCAAGGGGGACAGGTATGTTTGCACCACAATGGTGCAGATTAACCTGTCCCCCTTGCACCAAATCGGGTATAAAGGCGTGCAGCATAGCGAAATGAAAGGCAGTTCTGCATGAATGACTTTATGAAGGGTCGCAACGGCGCCGACGAACTCACCGTCGTGTTGGGCTTCGCAGGCATTATCATCGCGATGATCGGATCGATGGCCCGTATTCAGTGGCTCAGCTGGATCGCCATCGCCGTGATCGTACTCGGCGTGCTGCGCGGCCTGTCCAAAAACATCGACGCACGCCGCAAGGAGAACGATGCCTTTGTCACGGCGACCGCAAACGTCCCCGGCCTGGGCAAGTTCGTCGCCAGCTTGGGCGGCGGGACTGCAGCTGCCAACGCCTCGCGCACGGCCGGCACCAGCAAGGAAGACTTTGAGCGTGCCAAGCGCACGGCCAAGAAGATGTGGAAGGGTCGCAAGACCACGGCCTACCTCAAGTGCCCCAACTGCGGCCAGATGCTGTCCGTCCCCAAGGGCAAGGGCAAGATCCGCGTCACCTGCCCCAAGTGCCACGCCAAGATGGAAACGCGCTCCTAGCCGCTACACCATAGGACAAAATAAAAGCCGAGGCCTCGTGTTGAGACCTCGGCTTTTTGCATGGGGCGACATCATTCGATGAAGCTGTCGCCCCGTCGCGCCAGCGCCTAAGCTACGCCGTCGCGAGCGAGCTCCTCTGCCAGGGCTTCCGCCGGCATAGCCATAATCGCGTCGAGCTCGGTGTCGACCTCGGGGATGCGCTTGACCTTCAGCTTGCGCACCAGGTCACCGCGGCACATCACATGCATCGGTTCACGCAGAGCGCATAGGTCATCGAGCGGATTCTTGCGCGTCACCAGGATATCGGCGGCCTTGCCGCACTCGATCGTACCGGTCTCGTCACCCAGACCCAGTAGCTCAGCATTGACCTGCGTGGCCGTATGCAGCGCGAAGGCATTGCTCACGCCCACGTACTTGGCAAAATAGGCCACCTCGCGCCACATGTCGTACTGCGTCACGAACGGGCAGCTCGAGTCCGTGCCCAGGCCCACCTTGATACCGGCTTCCAGCGCCGCACGAGCGCTCTCGATAATGCCCGAGCACACGATGTCACCGTTCTTCTTTTGCGTGTCGGTCGAATGGGTCTTTTCCGGATCGAGCAACACAAACGGCAGCGCCGGGCTGATGGTGCAGGTCACGCTGGGTGCACGCCCCTCAAGCTGCGCGCCCGCGGCGCCGCGGTACAGTTCCAGGATCTCGGGCGTCAACGGAGCGCCGTGCTCAATCGTGTCAACGCCGGCCTCAAGCGCGGCCTTCACGCCTTCGGTGCTCTCGACATGGGCCATGACCGGAAGGCCAACCTCGTGCGCCGCCTTGCACGCCGCAGCGGCGACATCGACCGGCATGCGCAGCACGCCCGGCTCGCCCACCTCGGTCGCGTCGAACACGCCGCCCGTCACGAACAGCTTGATGACGTCGGCACCGCGTGCATACAGATCGCGCACCTGTTCGGCCGCCTCAGCGGGGCTGTTAGCCACCTGCGCGAACAGCCCCGCGCCGTGGCCACCCGGCACCGTAACGCCCGTTCCCGGCGCTACCAGGCGCGGACCCTGATATTTGCCGGCATCGATGGCGTTGCGTACGGCGATGTCGGCAAACAGCGGGTCGCCCGCACCGCGCACCGTGGTCACGCCGCTTGCCAGCTGCTGCTGAGCGCTGCCCTTGAGGATATGGCGCACGATGGCGCGCCCCACGGGATTGTCGAGTTTCTTCATGAGTGCACCCGCATCGCCCGCCGAGACCGGTTTGCCCGAACCGCACAGATGCACGTGCATATTGATGAGACCCGGCATGAGATACGCACCGCCCAGGTCGATGACCTCGGCCCCCGCTGGAGCTTGGGCCACGGCGCTCGGTCCCATCCAGGTGATGACACCGCGCTCAACGGCCACGGCCATATCGGGCTGCGGCTCCATATGTTCCGAACCATTCAGAACGGTCGCATTGATAAACAACGTGGGACGATCGGCAGTCGCCATATCGAGCTCCTCCCTCACGATTAACTTGAACATTTGTCCATTATCACCCAGCGCGGCAGGGTTGCTGCGGGCATATCGGCCAACGGGAGGAAGAGAGAGATGTGAGGGCAAACGGAGACAGCGCGGCGATACTCCGGTCGTTCCAGCAAAACGTCTTGATCTGTAACAGGTAGGCCGTCTTTAACCTTCCAAATGTTACAGATCGAGATCTTTCGGCACTGCGCCTAGCCTTTGTCTCAATCTGTAACAGCTGGATTGAATTTTGGCCGTTAGATGTTACAGATCGAGATATTCTCCAGCCCCGTTGTCAAACGTCTAGATCTGTAACAAGTAGACAGGTTTACGGCCTCTAGATGTTACAGATCGAGATCTTTCAGCAGGCGCCAACCTTCTGTCTTGATCTGTAACAGTTACGAGGCCAAACGGCCCCTTGTTGTTACAGATCGAGACAAACTCGGCAGAAACAACCGCATCCGCGTCAGTTGCACCCCTTAGCACCCATACCACTGGCGTCTCCATTCCTCAGCCAAATCGGCCCGTCGCGGAATACCCGCCAGTCTCATCTTTTCAGCCAGCTTCCCCGGATTCTTGAGTTCATCAAACGTAAACCGAAGCACCTTGTGTCCGAGCATTGTCAGATGGGACTCCCGCTGACGTTCCGCCACGAATGGGTCGACCGATTCCCGACCCTCGTCGTTCTGTAAGGCATACTTTCCCTTTCCATCGAGCTCGCCAATCACGCACGTCCCGTCCTCGAGCCTCCAGAAATAGTCGACTCGAAATACCTGATTCGGATCGAGCGGGTCGCGAAACTCCGCCTGCAGCTCCGGAACCGGAAAGCCGTACGCAATAAAGAACGCCCGAAAACGAGACTCGCCGCCGTTTTCGGACAGCCCGTCCGCATACGACGCGATCACCTGCGCCCTGCGATACCCTCGCCTGCCCTCGCAATCCATACGAAGCCGCTCACAAAAGTCATCGCGCGATACGCCCTTTGCTCGCAACGCAGAATCGGCGATCGCCAGGCCATACGAAAACGGCGCGTGCAGCAGGCAGTCCTCAACCGTGCGCCAAAACGGCGTCACCCGCACGCCGTCGACTTGTTCAAGCGCACACGCCGCCCGCGGACGCAACAGCCGGCATCCTGCACTCAGCGGCACCGAGCAACCTGTCTTAACAAGATATCGTGGCCCGAGCAGATCATTCGGCACCTCCAGACCCCACAAAAGTGCCGCGTCATAACCCCAAAACGCCCAATCGGGATGAAACTCTGCAAGCCCTTTGATGGTGCGCAGCGCTCGCTCCGCCGGCGTCAACGCATCCCAATCATGTTGAAAGCAAAACAGATACGGCTCGGGCTCCGCAATATCGTCGGTTCCCACATGACGCCGCAGCCACATGAGCTCGGCATTGTCGTGCGTCACAAGCAGCACGCCTTGTTCAGCCGCCTTCGCGAGCCTGGCAAGCATCCTATTCCGCGCCAAGGTTTTACGTGTCGCCTGCTTGTGTTTAAGAACGGTATTAGACACTTTCATCACCACCACATCAGGGAAATGGGCCATCGCCGCCATTGCCGCCGCCGGCAAACGTCTCGTTCTGTAACAGGAAGACAGTCTTTAAGCCTCTAGTTGTTACAGATCGAGATTTTCAGTCGTGCGTCTAACCTCTGTCTCGATCTGTAACAGTTAGACCGATTTTTGGCCCCTTCCCGTTACAGATCGAGATCTTTCGGCAGGCGCCAACCTTCCGTCTCGATCTGTAACAGTTAGACGTTCTACAGGCCCCCAAACGTTACAGATTTAGACAAACCAGCGGTGCCCAAGCATTCGTCTCGATCTGTAACAGGTAGACCGGTTTTTTGTCCCTAAACGTTACAGATCGAGACGAATAGACAGGCGGCGGCGCTGCGACAGCCCACTCCCTACTCCCATTCCTGCTCGTAAATATTAAGCGACCTTACGTAGCGCCCCTGGGCGCCCATGATGTCGCGAACCAGGCGCAAAAAGAAGCTGATGCACGAGGTGTCGAAACCGTCCTCTAGGTCCTCGGGATGCACCGCGCCCGGCCCGTCGACCGCCGTGTCGCTCAGGCGCGCGATGTCATACAGGTAGAGCTGCCCCGCCGTCAGCCAGACATCGTCGACGCACGCGAGCCGCACCGCAATCGCGCCATCGTTCCAGTGCTCCTTTTGCACGATATGTGGGTCGTAGACGTCAAAGCGACGGTCGGTGCGCGTATCCTTCAGCACGACCATGCCAGTCGCGGGATCCTTGTCCAAAATGCCAAAGCGCGAGAAATACTGCGTGTCACGCACCCGCTTAAGTCGCCCGAGCGAAGCTGGAGAAATTGACGCTGGCGGCTCGTCCACATACAGTTCCAACAGCGTCTTACCGTGGTAATAGGGGCGCTCAAACAGCAGCCAATCGGTAAACGCCATGTTGTAGGCCATGATTTCGTTTTGAGAAGGTTCCTCGCAATAGCTGAGCCACGGATCGACGATAATCTCGAACTGCTCGCGCGCCGGCTCCAGGAATTGAAACTTCCGCAGCATCCAAAAGTGAGCCATGTCGGCAATATCGCTGCCGACGGCTTCGGCCAGCTGTGCTCGGTCAAAAACTTGGTCAGTCATGGCATCCTCCTCAAACTGATGAACCTCAATTTGAGCTTACGAGGAGGGCGAGCAGCCACTGTCAGCGCGGGCAAAATAGGCCTTCGACTGCAAACCAGATGCTAACCAAACACTTGACGGGACACTTGACCGAATGAGCGCACCGCAAAGAAACCGCAGGTAGACATAGACAGCCACCCCGCCCTTTTGAGCCAGATGCCCGCTACCACCACAGAAACAACAGGTGGCCACAGCCCAAGAAGTCGACAAATGAACACCCATACGTCGACAAACGAACAGGCGCCCCGTGAAGAGTGTCCCCAACGACTAGACAAAAAAGAACGTCCCCAATGACTAGTCGTTGGGGACGTTCTTAAATGACTACTTTACAGCGCAAGCGCCTCGGCGACTTCGGCTGCGCAGGCCAGGGCATCGGCCATGGCGTTCACAACGAGAGAGCTGCCGTTGCGGGCATCACCCGCCACATACACCGGCGCGGCATCCGCGGCGACACCCTCCGTGCGGGCCGCGAGGTGCGAGCCCTCGGCAGCCATCACCGGCAGCGGACGACCAGCAGTGGCAACAGGCACGCTCGCCGCATCGAACACGCCATGCTCGGGACCCGTAAAGCCGCAGGCGATGAGCACCAGCTGCGCCGGCACCTCGTGCTCGGAGCCCGCGATGCGCTCGGGCTTTCCCGCCGACCAGTCCAGATCGACCACGCGCAGACCCGCAGCCGCACCCTTCTTGTCCAGCAGCACCTCGAGCGTATCCACGCCCCAGGCACGCATCTCGCCACCCATCGCAGCGATGGCCTCCTGCTGACCGTAGTCGGTATTCTTAACGTTGGGCCACTGCGGCCAAGGGTTGCTCGCTGCACGCTTATCGGGCGCAGCCGGCAAGAACTCAAACTGACGCACGCTGCGCGCACCCTGGCGCACCGCGGTACCTACGCAGTCGTTGCCGGTATCGCCACCGCCAATGACCACAACATCTAGGCCGCGCGCGTTCACCGCGGGCTCGCCGCCGTCGAGTACCGACACAGTCGAAGCCGTCAGGTAGTCCACCGCGTACACCACGCCTGGAGCGTCCACGTTCGCAGCCGAAAGACCGCGGGGCGCACGAGCACCGGCAGCCACCACAACGGCGTCAAAGCCATTGAGCTTGGCTGCTACCGCAGGGTTCGTAACGTCAGCACCCAGCTCAAACACAATGCCCAGCTCGCGCATGAGCGCCACGCGACGCTCGACCACGGACTTCTCGAGCTTCATGTTGGGAATGCCGTACATGAGTAGACCGCCCGGGCGGTCGTCACGCTCAAACACCGTCACCCGGGCGCCACGACGCGCAAGCTCCCATGCCGCCACCAGACCAGCAGGACCGGAGCCCACCACGGCAACCGTGGGTGCGCCCTCCCCTGCCGGCTCAAAGCGACGCGGACCGCCGTTGGCCCACTCATGGTCGCTAATCGCGCGCTCGTTGTCATGGATCGTCGTGGGTTGGCCATCGACCGAGCCCAGGTTGCATGCGGCCTCGCACAGCGCCGGGCACACGCGACTCGTGAACTCGGGCATGGGCGAGGTGAGCGACAGACGCTCGGCGGCCTCGTCCCAGCGGCCGCGGTACACCAGCTCATTCCACTCGGGAATCAGGTTGTGCAGCGGGCAGCCGCTCGGGCGTGCGTTGCCAAAGCTCGCGCCCATCTGGCAAAACGCCACGCCGCACATCATGCAGCGGCTCGCCTGGGCGCGACGTGCGTCGTCATCGAGTTCCACGTACAGCGGATCAAAATCATGGCTGCGCTCCTCCACGGGGCGAAGCTCGTGGGTCACGCGATCGATATCAAGAAAAGCACCGGGCTTACCCATGGCACTTACGCCTCCTTCTTGGTCGAAGCAACAGAGCCGGCAGCCACGGACGCAGCGCCCGCAGCACCGCCCGCGACATCAAAGCGAGCGACATCCGCGGCGCTCGCGCGACCGGTCACGATGTCAAACGCCAACTCCTCGGCCTGCGCATGCGTCTTGCCGGCAGCCTCGCCCGCAGCGACGATCGCCAGCACGCGCTCGTACTCGGTCGGAATGACCTTCACAAAGTGCTTGCTCATCGTCTCAAAGCTGTAGAGCAGCTTAATGCCGCGCGGGCTCAGCGTCGCGTCCACGTGCTCCTGGATGAGCTCGCGAATCTGCGCCAGCTCGCCGGCCGTCGGAGCCTTGAGCTCAACGCTCTCGTGGTTCACGCGGGCGCCGAGTGTGCCGTACTGGTCAAAGACGTAGGCCACGCCACCTGTCATGCCAGCGGCGAAGTTCTGCCCGACCTCGCCCAGGATGAGCGCCAGACCGCCCGTCATGTACTCGCAGCCATGGTTGCCGCAGCCCTCGACCACCACGGTGGCACCGGAGTTGCGCACGGCGAAACGCTGGCCCGCCAGACCGTTAATGAAGCCGTGGCCGCTCGTGGCACCAAAGAACGCAACGTTGCCCACGATGATGTTTTCGTCGAACTTGTAGGTCGCATGCGGGTTGGGGCGCACCGACACCTCGCCGCCCGAAAGGCCCTTGCCAAAGTAGTCGTTGGCGTCGCCGCACACGTTGAGCGTAATGCCGCGCGGCAGGAAGGCGCCAAAGCTCTGACCGGCCGAACCATCGCAATCGATGGTGATGGAGCCGGCGGGCAGACCCTCGGGATGTGCCTTGGTCACCGCGTTGCCCAGGATAGTGCCCACGCAGCGGTTGACGTTGGCGATATCGGCGCGGAAGCGAATCGGACGCAGGTGCGCACGGGCATCGGCCGTATAGGGCACAAACAACGTGGAGTCGAGCGTCTTGTCAAGCTCGCTGTCCGCGGCCATCTGCGGCAGGAAGTGGCGACCGTCGGCACCCGGGATATGGGCACCGAACTCGCAGGTCGCGCTCGCCAGCACGGGCGACAGATCGAGCAGGTTTGCCTTGCGGTTGCCCGGGACCTCGATCTGGCGCAAGCACTCGGGATGGCCGACCATCTCGTCGACGGTGCGGAAGCCCAGGCTCGCCATGACCTCGCGCAGCTGCTCGGCAACAAAGAGCATAAAGTGCTCGACGTGCTCGGGCTTGCCACGGAAGCCGCGACGCAGGCGGCAGTTTTGCGTAGCGATGCCGGCCGGGCAGGTATCCTGCTGGCAGTCGCGCTGCATGAGGCAGCCCATGGAGATGAGCGGCATGGTCGCAAAGCCAAACTCCTCGGCGCCCAGCAAGCAGGCGACAGCAACATCGGTACCGTCCATGAGCTTGCCATCGGCCTCGAGCACCACGCGCGAGCGCAGGCCGTTTTGCAGCAGCGTCTGCTGGGCCTCGGCAAGGCCAAGCTCCAGCGGCAGACCCGCATGCCAGATCGAATCGCGCGCCGCAGCACCCGAGCCGCCATTGTGGCCGCTGATCAAGATCTTGTCGGCAGCACCCTTGGCCACACCGGTGGCGATGGTACCGACGCCGGCCTCGCTGACCAGCTTGACCGACACGCGCGCGCCGGGGTTGGCGTTCTTAAGATCGAAGATCAGCTCCGCCAAGTCCTCGATGGAGTAGATGTCGTGGTGCGGCGGAGGCGAGATCAGGCCGATGCCGGGCGTGGACTGACGGACCTCGGCGATCCAGGGGTAGACCTTCTTGCCGGGCAGGTGGCCACCCTCGCCGGGCTTGGCGCCCTGGGCCATCTTGATCTGAATCTCGAAGGCGCTGCACAGGTAGCGGCTCGTCACGCCAAAGCGCGCACTTGCCACCTGCTTGATCGCGGAGTTCTTGGAGTCGCCGTTGGCCAGCGGGGTCTCGCGACGCGGATCCTCGCCGCCCTCGCCCGAGTTGGAGCGGCCGTGCAGGCGGTTCATGGCAATGGCCATGCACTCGTGTGCCTCTTTGCTGATAGAACCGTACGACATGGCGCCGGTGTTAAAGCGGCGGACGATATTGAGCGCGGGCTCCACCTCGTCGAGCGAAACCGGCGTGCGGCCGCTGGCATTAAAGTCGAGCAGGTCGCGTAGGCGCACGGCACGGCCGGTGCGGTGCAGGCGGGCGCTGTACTCCTTAAAGGTGTCGTAGCTGTCCTCACGGCAGGCGGCCTGCAGCAGGTAGACGGTCTGAGGGTCAATCAGGTGATCCTCGCCGCCGAGCGGGCGCCACTTGGTCAGGCCCAGTGTGGGCAGCTGATCGGGAGCCGGGCTCTTAAGGATGGCAAGCGCGGCGTCATAGCGCTCATTCTGCTCGCGCTCGACGTCCTCGACACCCATACCGCCCACACGGCTCACCGTGCCGGCGAAATACGCGTTGACGAACTCCGGCGTAAAGCCAACGGCCTCGAAGATCTGCGCCGAATGGTAGCTCTGCACCGTGGAGATGCCCATCTTGGACATGATGGAGACGATGCCGGCGGTCGCAGCCTTATTGTAGTTGGCGATGCCCCGCTCGGCCGTCACGTCCAGGTCGCCACGTGCCGCCAGATCGCGGATGCACACATGTGCGTTGTACGGATAGATGCCGCTCGCGGAGTAGCCCACCAGTGCCGCAAAGTCGTGCGGAGACACGGCATCGCCGCACTCCACCACGATATCGGCAAAGGTGCGCACGCCAGCGCGGATCAGGTGATTGTGCACGCAGCCCACGGCAAGCAGCGACGGCACGGGCACCTCGCCCGCAGCGGCACGATCGCTCAGCACCACGATGTTCACACCGTCGCGGACCGCAGCCTCAACGTCCTCGGCAAGCTGCTTGAGCGCAGCCTGCAGTGCGCCCGCGCCGGCGTCGCGGCGGTAGACGGCACGGAAGCGGCGAGTCTTAAAGCCCACGCGGTCGATGGCGCAGATGCGGTCAAACTCCTCCTCGTTGAGCAACGGACGCTCCAAGCGCACCAGCTGGCAGGCCGTACGGGAATCCTCGAGCAGGTTGCCGTGGTTGCCCAGGTAGAGCGTGGTCGAGGTGACCATATGCTCGCGTAGGGCGTCGATCGGCGGGTTCGTGACCTGAGCGAACAGCTGATAGAAGTAGTCAAAGAACGAGCGCGTCTTCTTGGACAGGCAGGCCAGCGGCGCGTCGATGCCCATCGAGGCGAGCGGGGCCTTGCCCTGCTGGGCCATGGGACGCACGACCTCGTCAACATCATCCCAGTGATACCCGAGCTTGGCCATGCGCACGGCGGCGGGCACCTCGGTATCCTCGGCGGGCGTTGCCGCGGCAGGCCTATCGAGCGCGTCGACGGTCAGCGTCTCCTCGGCAATCCAGTCGCGGTAGGGCTTTTCCTTGGCGTAACGGGCGCGCAGCTCATCGTTGTAGATCACGCGACCGCGGGCAAAATCGACCTCGAGCATCTGGCCCGGCCCCAGACAGCCGCTCGTCAGGATATTCTCGGGGCGTACCTCGATGGTGCCCACCTCGCTCGCCAGCATAAAGCGGCCGTCGCGCGTCACGTAGTAGCGGGCGGGGCGCAGGCCGTTGCGGTCGAGGGCGGCACCCAGGGTACGGCCGTCGGTAAAGGCGATGGCGGCCGGACCGTCCCAGGGCTCCATGAGCATGGACTGGTAAGCGTCGTAGGCACGGCGCTCCTCGCTCAGGCTGTCGTTGTGGTCCCACGGTTCGGGCAGCAACATGGACGCGGCACGCGTGAGCGGGCGACCGTTCATGACCAAGAACTCGAGCACGTTGTCCAGAATCGCGGAGTCGGAACCCTCGCGGTTGATGATGGGCATCACGCGCTCAAGATCGTGCTGCAGCACGGGACTGTACAGGTTGGGCTCGCGGGCGCGGATCCAGTTGACGTTGCCCTTGAGGGTGTTGATCTCGCCGTTGTGGATGATAAAGCGGTTGGGGTGCGCGCGCTCCCAGCTGGGCGTGGTGTTGGTGGAGTAGCGCGAGTGGACGAGCGCCACGGCCGTCTTGACGGCGGCGTCGTTGAGATCAGTGAAGAAGCGGCGCATCTGCGTGGCGACGAGCATGCCCTTGTACACGATAGTGCGCGAGCTCATGGAGCACACGTAGAAGATCTTGTCGCGCAGGGCAAACTCGGCGTCGGCCTTCTTTTCGATGGTGCGACGGCACACGTACAGGCGACGCTCAAAGGCATCGCCGGCGGGTGTGTCGTCCGGACGGCCCAGGAAGGCCTGCAGGATAGCAGGCATGCAGGCGCGGGCCGTCTCGCCCAGGTCGTGCGGGTCGACCGGCACCTCGCGCCAAAAGAGCAGCGGCACGCCGGCCTCGGCACAGCCCTCCTCAAACACGCGGCGAGCATCCTCTACGCCCTTGTCGTCCTGCGGGAAGAACAGCATGGCCACGCCATAGTCGCCCTCTGCCGGCAGAATCTGGCCGCACTTTTGAGCCTCTTTACGGAAAAAGTGATGCGGAACCTGGAACAGGATGCCAGCGCCGTCGCCGGTGTTCTTCTCGAGTCCCGTGCCGCCGCGGTGTTCCAAGTTGACTAGAATGGACAGCGCGTCGTCCAGAATCTGGTGATGGCGCTCACCGTTGATATCGGCGAGCGCGCCGATGCCACATGCATCGTGGTCGAATTCGGGGCGATAAAGGCCCTGCTGCTGAGCGGAATCTGCCTGCATCGCGATCCTCCCCTAGATTATTAGACAGTCATTTGAATAGGCATACTAGGAGCATCGCCGGCCCGTTGTGTTTCCCACCCGTTTCGAAACAATCGCGTAACGCGCGCCCTACGAGTGGGTGCCGCAGGTGGAGCACACGCCCGAGGTGTCGATTGAGCCCGAGCCCATTGACAACGCCACGCTCCGCGTGCCGGGCGGTCTGTAAGCTCACTGCATCTAACATCTCAATCTGTAACAGGAGGAGCCGATTTTGGCGCCTAGATGTTACAGATTGAGATTTTCTGCAGGACGGTTTTGGTTTGTCTCAATCTGTAACACGAAGGGCCGGTTTTGGCGGTCAGCTGTTACAGATCGAGATTTTCCATAGGACCATTTCTTCCTGTCTCGATCTGTAACACCTAGACCCAATTTCCATCCCTAGTTGTTACAGTTCAAGACATTTCGGCAACCCCCTTTCACCATCCTATTCAAATACAACATTTTTGTTAGTCGTGGTTAACTTTTTAGCCTAAAACGGGTATCCTTTGCGGCGTCAAACAAACAGCACGCAGGAGCGCACCATGCTCAACCATCTCAAACAACACTTTGGCTCCCCGCGCACCGGTGGCCACGGAGGCTTAGACATTGCGCGGCATATCGGCCCCGGGCTGCTCGTGACCGTCGGCTTTATCGACCCAGGCAACTGGGCCTCCAATATGGCCGCGGGCTCGCAGTTTGGCTACGCGCTGCTGTGGATCGTCACGCTGTCCACGATTATGCTCATTGTGCTGCAGCACAACGCGGCACACCTGGGTATCGCCACGGGCGCCTGTCTTGCCGAAGCCACGACACGTTACCTTCCCCGCTTCGTTGGGCGCACGGTGCTCGCCAGTGCCTATCTCGCGACCATCGCCACCGCCATGGCCGAAGTCCTGGGCGGTGCGATCGCGCTCCAGATGCTCTTTGGGCTGCCCGTGCGCGCGGGCTGCGTCATCGTGGCGGCAGCATCGATGGCGATGCTCATGACGAGCTCCTACAAGCGCGCCGAGCGATGGATTATCGCCTTCGTAGGCGTGGTAGGACTCTCGTTTTTGGCCGAGCTTGCGCTGGTCAAGGTCGACTGGCCGCAGGCCGCCGCAAGCTGGATCACACCCAGTATGCCCAGCGGCTCGGCCGCGATTATCGTGAGTGTCCTGGGTGCAGTCGTTATGCCACATAACCTCTTCCTGCACTCCGAGGTCATCCAATCCATGCACTTCGAAGGCCAAGGCGAGCAAGTTGTCGAAGAACGTCTGCGCTACGAGCTCTTCGACACGCTCTTTTCGATGGGCGTGGGCTGGGCAATCAACTCGGCCATGGTCATCCTGGCCGCAACGACCTTCTTTGCGCACGGCATTGTCGTAGACGACCTCGCCGTCGCAGCGGCCACACTCTCCCCCATCTTGGGCCCGGCGAGCTCGACCATCTTTGCGGTAGCGCTGCTGTTTGCGGGCCTCTCGAGTAGCGTGACAGCGGGCATGGCAGCGGGCACCATCACCGCGGGCATGTTCGACGAGGAATACGACATCCACGACCGACATTCCTCGATCGGGGTGGCGGCTTGTTTCGTCGGCGCAGTGGCGGCATGCCTAGTCGTCCCAAATCTTTTTGAAGGTCTCATCTGGAGTCAGGCACTGCTGTCACTTCAGCTGCCGATTACGGTCTTTGTGCTCATACGACTCACCAGCTCGTCCCGCGTCATGGGCAAATACGCCAACTCGCGCCCGCTCAACGCGTTGCTCATAGGGATTGGTGCCGTCGTGACGATTCTCGATGTCGTGTTGTTGACAGGGATGTAATGGGACGGAACACCCACCCAGGCAAACGTCTCGATCTGTAACATCTAGACCCGCTTTTGATGTCTATCTGTTACAGATTGAGATCTTTCCGAGGGACAGCTCCGTTTGTCTCAATCTGTAACACGTAGACCTCGTTTTCACTGCTAGATGTTACAGATTGAGACAAACAGTCGGCCGGACTCACAACAGACAGGATCGGCTAACAGCAGCCGTGATCCCTTGGGGACGGAAGAAAAGGGCCCCGGCCGGGGTGACCGACCGGGGCCCTTGGACAGAGCTATGTTCGGCTTTCGCCGTGTGCCTGCGAGTTACTCCTCGACGAGCTCAAACTGATCGGGACCGACGCCGCACACCGGGCACACGTAGTCCTCGGGCAGCTCGGGCGTATCGACCTCAACCTCGTAACCGCAAACGACGCACACAAACTTATACGTCTTCTTCTCCTCAGCCATGATGTTCTCCTCTCGAACGCGACTGGTGATGTACTTCGCTTATTAGTATATGTTCTCAATAGAATAATGCAAGTGTTTTTACAACAATTCTAGCCTTGGTACGAAGACGCCTTGGGCGGCGTCTTGCCCTTTAGCACCTTGTGGTAATAGTCATAGGTCAACGGAGCCTCGTCGTTCAGGCGCCCGGCATCCTCGACCTCGCCGATAAACAGTAGATGCGTACCCACATCCATAGTGTCGATCAAACGGCAGCTAAACAGGGCCGCCGCGTGCTCGGGCACATAGGGCATGCCCAGAGCCGTCTCGCGGGTCTCGTATTTGGCAAACTTGTCATAATCGCTGCTGGTGCGGAACCCAAAGTTACCGATGTAGAGCATGTCGGCGGTCTGATCGATCACGGTCAGCGCGAACGCTTTGGCCGATGCGATGACGCCCGAGGTGACGTTGTCCTTGTTCACGGCAACCGAAATGCGCGGCGGCATGGACGTCACCTGCACCGCAGTGTTGATGACGCAGCCGGCGCGCAGCCCGTCGGCCGCGGCGCTCACCACATACAAACCGCTCGGCATGGTAAAGAACGCAGTTTTGTCCATAACGATCACTCCCCAAACCCGGGTTGGTACCTTATGGATGTATGTACCCACAAAAAAGGCGGCGCCCATAACGGACGCCGCCTTTGAGACATATGTGTCAGAACAGTAAGCAAGATGAGACGCCCGCAGTTGCGGTGAAATAGGGACTGAATAGCCCCTCAAACAGGCAAAACAGTCCGTATTCCACCGCAACTTATACAGAGCGCCTAGCGATTACGCTCCTTGAGGGCGCGGTCGATCTCGCGCTGGACATCGCGCTTGGCCATATCCTCGCGCTTGTCGTAAAGCTTCTTGCCGCGGCCTAGGCCCAGCAGCAGCTTGACGCGACCGTCGGTATTAAAGTAGAGCTCCAGCGGCACCAGGGCATAGCCGCGATTACGTAGTTTACCGTCGAGAAAGTCAATCTCCTTGCGGTGCAGCAGCAGACGACGGCGGCGATCAGGGTCGCGGTTCCACACGCCACCATGGCTATAAGGGTGAATATGCAGGCCCACGAGCCAGCACTCGCCGCCACGAATCAGCGCAAAGGTGTCGGTGATCTGGCACGCACGCTCGCGAATCGACTTGACCTCGGTGCCACTCAGCTCAATGCCGCACTCAAAGGTCTCATCGATAAAGTACTCGTGGTGTGCCGAGCGATTCTTGGAGATGAGCTTGCGCTCGCGCTTACTGGGCATCGCCGGCCTCCTTGGCTCCATCGGCGTTTGAGCCCGCGGCGTCGCGCTTTGCCTTGCGCTCGGCATTGAGCTCGGCGTCGCTCTCGCGCACCAGTTTGATAATCGCCGCGCAGGCCTCCTCGCCCACCAAGTCGCGAGCACGCACCGTCAGGCGCGTCGCCTCCTGCTTGTCGCCGTCGCTTGCAGCATCGGTCGCGCACATAATCAGGCAGATGGCAATCTCGGCCGAAGGCGAGGTCGGCACGCCTTGCAGGGCCAGTTCACCCATCACGTGCTCGTCGCTCTCCTCGGTGGCATCCGGATAGGTGGTATGAATCTTGTTGAGCAGGCGCGTCGTGTGTGCATCGTTGGGCGCTAAGCGCAGTGCTAGACGCGCGCAACCCACGGCGGCCGAGACGTTCTCGGTCTCGGGCTCCAAGAAGTACTGGCCCAGGTTGGAATAGGCGCGGGCGGCGCACTTGCCGTCGCTCGCACGCTCTAGCACCGAAAACGAGAGCGATGCCCATTCCTGCTTGTCCTCGAGTGCGCGGAACAGCTCGGCCAAGTCCAAGCGATAGTTGCAGTTCATGGGGTCCCAACGCACAGCCTGCATCAGGGCATTACGAGCGCTCA
>CATVZP010000035.1 GCA_958348565.1 uncultured Collinsella sp.
ATTGCTTGATACCGCATACCGAAGTCTCGCACTTTTCTGTGGCAAAGTGCGCTATGGGAGGGCGACGGCGACTTTGGTTTTGCACCTAAAAAACGTCTTTGACCTGCTGGTTTTATGGAAACGAAAAGGCCGGGCTCCCCTGTTGGGAGAACCCGGCAATGCGTGTTGAAACCATGAAGAGGCGTCTCTCCTTGCGCATAGGAGACTCCACCCCTAGCAATAACTAGCTATTGAGCTTGTTAATGTCGTCGTCGGTGATAGTGCCCTCCTGGCTGGACGTTTTATCCTCGGAGGTTGCACCCTCGCTGCTCGAATCGGAGGATGCGGACTCGCTGGATCCGGTGTCAGTCGACTGCACGTCGGCGCCCGAGACCGTCTTGGTGGTGAGGTCATAGGGCATCGTGCCGTACCAGACGGAGTGGACCGCCTCGAGCGTGCCATCGACCGTGATACCGTCGAGGGCATCGCTCACGGCACGGCATAGCTCATCGTTGGCCGCGAGGCCCGCGACGCCGAGCGTCGAGGGCGTCTCGAGCGCGCCGACGTAAGAGACCTGGCTCATCAGGCGCGCAAGGTAGCCGCCGGCCGTGGAGTCGCAAATCACGTAGTCGATCTCGCCGGACTCGAGCGCCTCAAAGCACTCGTTGATGTTGGAGAAGGTCTTTTGGTTGGCCGTGATGCTCTGCTTGGCGAGCGCTTCCTGCGAGGCCGAAGAGGTCTGAACGCCAAGGGTAGCGGTGTTAAGCGTTTCGGTGGAAACGCTCAGCGACTCGCCGTCGCTCGTCTTTCCGAACACTGCCGCAGCGTCGTACAGGCAAGTACCAAGCGTGCTGATATCACCATCCGTGGAATTGATATCGCCAATGAAGATGTCGGCCTTTTTGTCGCCAAGCGCGGAATCGGCAGAAGACGCATCGACGAAGGCAACCTTAAGGCCCATACGGCTTGCAAGGGCGCGGGCAGCATCGACCGCGTAGCCCGTGAGGTTACCGTCGGCGCCCTGCATGGCCTGCGGGGCATCGGAGGTATCGAGGGCAACCGTCAGGGTACCGGGAGTGACCAGGGCATCGTCCGACACCGCCGGCGTGACGGTCTCGCGCTCGATCTGGTCAATCGTGGGCGTCGTGAACGTGGACAGTGGGTTGAACGCGCATCCGCTCAAGCCCAATACGGCAATGACCGCCGCGGTCCCAGCACCTAACCGAGCCGCGTGCATCAAGCTGCCCCTCACCATGTCCACTACCCTGCCTTCTGTGTCGTATACAATCCGTGCGTTGCGCGGAATAACGGGTGTTCCCACCAGCTGACCTGGTATTTGACCCCACACTTGCGCACCGGGGTGTTTGCTCGGGAGGCCATAGCCACCTTCACGACTGGCCCGCTCGCCCGCGAGGCGGTATTGCCCCAAAGAAAGTAGAACGGACGGTGCGGCTTACATCTAGGACGCGCCATGATCGCGCCGCGCGCACGCGGTCGCTTACGTGGATCCCTTTGACCGCGTCTGTCTTGGACTAGGATGGACATTTCGTCCGTCCGCAACCACAGCCTGGCAGGAACGTAGCGCATTATAGCTAAGTTCAAGCTAAAGTTTAAGGTTAGGGGCGTCATTCGCACCGTGAGCACAGATTTTGCAGGTCGGAGCGGACTATTCGTGCCCCCCATGAAGCCCGGAGCCCCCTACGGGGAGCTCCGGGGCACCCGTCTCAGGGCGCCGTGTGCAAAAAACGGCAAATATGAGTACTGTCACCAATTTAGTAGCAGCGTTTTTCCGCCCCGCGAGCCCCTTTTGAGTTCCGCACAGTCTGCTTGGCGCCAAGATATTCCACATTCGTTTATTATCTCTTCAATGAATCCAAATTTTCGGCCCAAGTTTCTTTGTTTTTACTGCCACTAATCTAGTAACAGTACTCATATTTGCCGTTTTTTGCACAGGGCATATAAACAGACCCCCCTTTAAAGCCATAGTTTTACGCCGGCTTGAGCCCAAAGCACGCTCGGAGCGTATTCAGCAGAGCATCTTGCCTCTTTCGACGCGCCTCTACGCGATTCTGATATCGCTTACCCATACGTTGGTAAATGTGCCATGCGAGCGCTTCCATCGCTTCCATGTCGCAGAGCATTTCGTTGTTGACCGTCGCGACCTCGATTCCCATAGTAATCAAGCCCGTGTTGCGTTTTTCATCATGGACACGTCCCCTCCGGGAGGAATGACCCAGCTCACCGTTGTATTCAAGGTCAAACCGGGCTGCTTCCTGATACGCATCGCAAACTGCATGCGGCATCCCCGAGATTGCCTGCGCGCGGTCATCGAACTCAATCTTGTAGTCGGTCTTAAAAGGACCGCAGGCAAATCCGCCATAGGAAAACGGAAGCGAAAACATGGCAAGCATGATGCACTCCATGGGTGAGCGCAGGTTTTCCGACAGATAGGGACACAGCCGCCGCAGTTGTTTGGCCGCACTCCCCTTGCATGCCGCAAGGTAATCTGCCAGGCGATCGGGCGTCAGCACCGGCTCGACTTCAAAGTAGCCCACGTCTGCCGGTTGGTCCTTGTCCTTTGCAAGTCTATTCGCAACAGGCGAGGTATAGGGAGGTAGATACTTCCCGCGATCGCTCAGTGAAATCTTGGAACACAGTTCCTGGGCCAGGACAAACGCCTGGATACAGCCGACCTCGCGGGCGACGGCAACACAAAGGGCCTCGGGAGATAGGCTGTACACCCCCGGTTCCACCTCTAGAATCGAGCCGGCAGGCAACCCGGAACACACGGACCAGCCCACACCAGGCATGCGTCGGCGCTGCGCCGCAGATCCCACCAGCAAGCACAGATCTTCTTGCACCTCGCCGCTTTTGACTCCAATTCGCACCAGGTCGGGAAGATAGATATCCTCGGTCGAAGGCGATGACGTACACAGCACGCGGCGCTCCTCCTCGGGCTCAAGGTCCTTCCAGCCGATGTAGCCCATCTGCCGGCGCTCGGCTCGAATCATGCGCAACGCCGAGGCGCCTGTTAGGATTGCGGAAGCCGCTAGCTGTTCGCCTGTCGGCTCGTTGCACCGCTCAATCTTTACCGCCACACGAATCACCCCTACCAGACGCGTGCGATAGCGAGGCCATCAACGGCCGCAGCACCGGCGCGCTTGAGTTCCGCCGAAGCCGCAGCCATCGTCGCACCCGTGGTGATAACGTCGTCGATAAGCAGCAGGCGGCGGCCCCGCACGTCCTCAACGGTCTCGTACATGCCTCGGGCGCGTTCACGGCGTTCTTCACGACCGAGTTCACGCTGGTCGCCATGGCCGTACTTAACGAGGGCGTCGAGCAGCGGAACACCCGACAGCTCGCAAAATGGGCGCGCGATGGCTTCCATATGATCGAAGCCGCGTCGCCGAAACGCCGCCGCCGTCGCGGGCACAAACACCACTGCATCGGCGCCGGACAACACACCGCCTAAGCGTTCGGGTGCCGCGACCTGGGCATACAAGGCGGTGTCGTATAGCAGCTCTGCCAGATACGGCGCCAGGCGTCGCTCGCCCGCGTCTTTGTACGCTTTAATGATCCTCGGGAGCGGATGCGTGTAAACGGCACATGCCAGGCACCGGTCGAGTGCTTCGGCCATCGCCGAGGACGTACCCTCGACCGAGCACTCGGTGCACAGCAAGTCTCCAAACGGGGCGCCGCATCGAGTGCAGCTATGCCGCGGGTCGATGAGCGCGAGCGCGGCCAGGCAGTCTTGACAAATAAGCGCACCGGCGCGCTCGCAGCCGGCACATCGCGTGGGTGACAACGCCTCAAGCGCCTCGTGCGCCGCCCGCTCGGCAAACGGTAGCAATTCGTCCGCAAACGGTAGGATGCCGGCACCTTGCAGGCATCCCAACACGTTCAAATGTCTCTTCACGACACAACCCTCCCTACGCTCGGTCGCAGGAAGGGTCGTTGATTCAGCGCTATGGTACCCCGACGCGTTTGGGGTCAGGCAGGTTAAATCCGTTTGCGGGCGCTATTCGCCGGTGGGCGGTTGCGGTGCGGACGAGTTTTGGGTCGAGCCCTCGCCACCGTCCTGGCGCGGCTTGCGGGAACGGCGACGGCGACGGCGCTTCTGGCCCTGGTCGGCCGAACCCTCGCCACCACGATCTTCGCGCGACTCGCGTTCGTCACGAGCAGCACCGCGCACGGCCTTGGCAGCTGCCCCTCCGCCATCTCCGGGGCGACGACGTGTGACCTTGACCTCGCCATCCGAGACCTGATCGGCCACAGAGGGCACCGAGGGCTTTTGCTGCGTGCCCGAGGAATGGCGACGACGCGGACGCGGGGTGCGCTCGTCATCGTTGCGCTGCTTGCCACCCTTGTCGGCAGGCGTATCAGAACCCGAACCACCCTTGGGGCCGGCACCGGCTTCGCGAGCGGCTGCGGCGCGGAAGGCGTCCTCGCGCTCCTCGCTCGACAAATGGCGGCGGCGACGGCGCGTGGGATTCATGCCACCGCCGCGGTTTTGCTGTTGGGGCTGCTGAGCCTCGCGCTCGCGGGGGGAATTCTTGCCTGCGGGAGCGGCCTCGCCGGCATCGCCCGAACCCGAGCGCTTGCGGCGACGACGTCCACCGGCAGCCTCCTCAACCTCGGGTGCCTCGGCCTTGCCGCGACCCTTACCGCGGCCGCGACCCTCGCCCTGGCTCTGACCGGCACGGGTATCGGCGTCCGCATCGCGACGGCGGCGCTTGGGCATCGTCGTCCCCGCCAGTCGGTCGGCACTCGACAGGCCATCGCCCACGTCGACGCCGTTCTCGCGGTCGAGCTCCATAAGCGCCAAGCGCATCTCGGGCGACTCGATACGCTCGAGCACATCGCGCGTCACGCAGTCGGGACGGCAGTTGCAGCCCTGCTCGGCGGCCTTCTTTTTGCAGCCCTCAGAGCAGGTCATGTCGGCCAGGTTGACCTTAAAGACTTTGCCGTTCTCCAGGCGCAACACCAGCTGCTCGCGCGGCGTGTCATATTCCTGGATACGCGCCTTGCCAAGCGGCGTATCGATAAGCGTCTTCTTTTTGGGCGCGCGGCTCTTAAAGTCCTTGTACGCCTCGAACTCGTAGCGCAGGCAGCACATCAGGCGGCCGCAGACGCCGCTAATTTTGGACGAGTTGAGTGGCAGGTCCTGCTCTTTTGCCATGCGAATCGAAACCGGCTCAAACTGTCCGCCAAAGCGCGTGCAGCAGAGCTCCTGGCCGCACTGGGCATAGCCGCCCACCAGGCGGGTCTCGTCGCGCACGCCGATCTGGCGCATGTCGACGCGAATGTGCAGCGTCGAGGACAGGTCCTTGACGAGCTGACGGAAATCGACGCGCTCCTCGGCAGCAAAGTAGAACACAGCCTTCTCGCCGCCAAACAGGTACTCGACGCCGACCGGCTTCATCTCGAGGTCGAGTTCCTTGACCAGACGGCGGAAGTCGACCATGGCCTCGTCACCCTGGATAGCCAGGTCGTCGGCAAGCTGCAGGTCGATGTCGCTCGCCACGCGCAACACGGGCTTGAGCGGCTGACCGATCTCGTCTTGCGGCACCTCGAAGGGATCGGCCGTGACCAGGCCGATCTCGGTTCCGCGCTCGGTGGAGCAAATGGCATAATCGGCCTCGAGGATATCCAGATCCTGCGGGTCGAACCACAGGTCGCGCGAGGCGTAGGTAAACTTAACGGGTACGACTAACGGCATTTCAGTGCCTTCCTGATATCGAACAGCATGACCTCGATGGCCAGCTGGGGAGTAACGTTTCTGGCGATGTTGCGCTCAGCGGTGGCAACCGCCTCAAGCGCCTGAGTGGCACCCGCAACATTCGTCGCGGCGGCAAGCCGGCCGATTGTGTCACGCACGTCCTCGTTCACAACGTCTGCCGCCTCATCCTGAAGCGTCAGCAGCACGTCGCGCATGAGCGTCCGCGCGCTCGCCAGCGCTTCCATGATACCCGAACGCTCGCGCGCGTTGAGTTCGCGCTTGTTGCGGTCCTCAAGCTGCTTCAATGCTCCACGCGACAGGTAGTCGGCATTTTGCTCGAGCACCTTTTCCTGCGTGGACTTGACCTCGGCGAGCGGCGCCTTGACGGCGACGATGAGCGACTTGGCGCGACTGAGCACATCGGCCTCGTCGGCGGCGATGAGCGAGTCGATGGCGCGGACCATCTGGCGACGGGCGTCCTGGCGCTCGGCGCTCTTGAGGAACTCGATACCACGCGTGGGGCTTCCCGCCACGGCGACGGCCATGCGGCAGCGCGCGAGATCCTGACCGGTGGCGCGGCTCACGGCCTGCGCGGCCACAGTAGGCGACACCAGCCGAAACGGCACGCACTGGCAGCGGCTCACGATGGTGGGCAGCATCACGTCGGCCGAGGTGCCCAACAGGATGAACATGACGCCCTCGGGCGGTTCCTCGAGCGTTTTGAGCAGCGCGTTGGCGGTGTTGGCGCGCAGTTGCTCGGCACGGTCGATGATGTAGACCTTTGCCTTGGCGCGGATGGGGGCCAGGGGCACGTCGTCGAGCAGCTCGCGGGTCTGCGCGATGAGGTAGCCCGTAGCACTTTCGGGCGTGTAATAGTGCACGTCGGGATGCGTATGGCGGGCGACGCGTACGCAGCTGTCGCACGAGCCACAGCCGCCCTGCTCGCACAGGAATGCCTGGGCAAGCGCCCATGCGGCGTCGAGCTTACCGGCGCCGGGCGCGCCCAAAAACAGGTAGGCGTGCGATGCGCGGCCGTTTGCGATGGCGTTGGTCAAGAAGTCGCGCACGCGCTGTTGGGTGTCGAGCTTGGCCAGCAGGCTTGCCTGAGCGGGGGCCATGTTACTCGGCCTCCTTGGCAAGCGCGGCGGCGACGGCGTCTTGGGGAATGTCGAGACCGTACGCGCGAACCAGCTCGACCGTCTGCGCGAAGACGTCTGCGATCGACGCAGTGGCGTCGATGAGCTTTACGCGGGCGGGTTCCTCGGCAGCGATAGCGCAAAATCCCTGGTAGACGCGCTCCTGGAAGGCCATGCCCTTGGCCTCCATGCGATCGGCCGCACCGCGGGCTGCCATGCGCAGTGCCGCCTGCTCGGGCGTGATGTGATAGACGAGCGTGAGCGCCGGATGCGTACCGGCGACAGCCAGGTTGTTGGCATCGCGCACCATCTGGCGGTCGAGGCCGTCGGCAAACGCCTGGTAGCAGGTCGTGGAATCGCAGAAGCGGTCGCACAGGACCACCTTGCCGACAGCGAGGGCGGGAGCTATGACCTCGTGCACCAACTGGGCGCGCGCCGCCTCGTAGAGCAACAACTCGCAGGTGTCGCCCATCGCCGTATTGGCGGGGTCGAGCAGCAGGGCGCGGATCTTTTCGCTGATGGCAGTGCCGCCCGGCTCGCGCAGGCTCACAACCTGGTAGCCAGCGAGCTCGAGCGCACGGGCAAGCAGGCGCGCCTGCGTGGACTTGCCGGCGCCGTCGACGCCCTCGAGCGTGATAAAGCTATGTTGAGCGGGCTCAAAAGCCATGGGCGCAGCCCCTTCCTACAAGGCGCGAAAATGCAAGTTATAGCAACCAAGCCATGATACCCCAGCGTCCGGCGCACCCCAAATCCCACCTAGTCATTGGGGACGTTCTTAAATGACTAGTCGTTGGGGACGTTCTTTAATGACTAGTCGTTTAAGAACGTCCCCAACGGCTAAAGGTGCCTTTCCAAAGTTGCGGTGAAATAGGGACTGAATACGCCTTCTAGCAGCAAATACAATCCCTATTTCACCGCAAGTTAGGAGTGGGCGCGGGCGTTGATGGCGAAGGAAATATCGCGCTCGAGGGCTAGGGCCTGCTCGCGTTCGAGGTCTTGGGTGAGGATTGCCAGCACGTAAGGGCGCTCGGCGTAGACGATTGCGGCATCGTGCTGAGCATTCGCCAGGCTGCCCGTTTTGTGCGCGACCAAAACGCCGCCGGGAACGCCTTCGACAATACCGCGTGCGTCTTCCTGCGCCAGCAGATATCCGCGCGCTCGCTCGCACAGCTCGGGCGTCGCGATTGTCCCCGCCGCCAGCCGTTGCAACACAGCCGCAGCATCACGGGCGCTCGTATAGTTCTCGCGACCTTGTGCCTGGGCCTCGGTGTCCATCATCAAACGAGCGAGCACGGTCTGGGTCAGTCCCAATGCGGCGCACGTTTCGTTGACCGTATCCATGCCAAGCCTGCCGATAACAAGGTTCGCTGCCACGTTATCGCTCTGGGCGATCATAGCGTGCAGCAGCTCGTCAATACTGTACGACACACCCGCGCCGCGCGACTGAATGTTGCCGCTGCCACCCACGATATCCTGCTGCGTTACCGTTATCTGCTCGTCGAGGGACAGCCCGCCCGCCGTCACGGTCTCGAGCGCACAAGCGAGAATGGGAAGCTTGATGATGCTTGCCGCCACATGTCGCGCGTCCGGCGCCACAGCGACTTCACCATCGAGCGACGCGAACGTTTGAGGATCAAGCGCCACGGAGTAAACCGAGACGGAGTCGCCATACGGCTCGACCAGGGCCTCGATATCTTGCTGAATGGCGGCAATCCAAGAAGACTTAGGGGCGGCCGTCGCTTTTGTCGCGGATGACCGCTTTGACGTTTGTTTGACAGAGACAGCGGAACCCTCAGCCTCGTTGCGGCGCGCGGCACAACCGCCAAGACTCATCACCGAGGCAAGCGCTCCGGTCAACATTCCGGCACAAAACACTCGACGCGAGCAATCGCGCACAGCGAGGGGCGCATCCCCCGGCGGGAACCGGAACGCCTCTACGCTGTCGCCGCCACCCCGACCTTGCTCGCCGCAGTACACAGACTCACTCCCCACCATCGCATTCTACCGAGCCGTCGATAAACGGCCGCGCCGGACACCCAGCACGCCGCACTCATTGTGACGCATGCGACAGGGCTTGCGCGACATGATCATCCTCACATAACCAGTTGGGTCGGCGCGGCCCAACCGCACCTGAACCACCTTATAATCTAGCCAACACATCGAATGGAAGGAACCATCATGCCCCGGTTTTGTACCCATTGCGGCAAGCTTCTGAAAGACGACGAGCGTTTTTGCACCAGCTGCGGAACGCCGGTAACCGATGATGGCCAGGCCTCTCAGTCGCAAGAGAATGCGCAGGCAGCCGAACATGTCGCCGCGTCCGATGCCGCCTTCGACACCGCCGCGACCACGGTTCAGTCTGCGCAGCAGCCCGCGGCGACTCAGTCCCAGCAGGCGGACGTGACCGGGCAGTCCGCTCATCAGCCCGCGCCCGCTCCCCAGCCCGAAGTTGGCACGACGCAGCAATGGGCGGCGCCAGCCGGCTCCGCGCCGCAGCAGCCCATACCGACCGCCGCTCCGCAGGCCGGCGCCCCCGCTGCTCCCAAAAACAACAACGCCCTGCTCATCGGCATCATCGCCGCGCTAATCGTCGTGATTATCGCGCTCGTCGTGTTCTTTATGATCAAGCCTTTCGACAAGGGCGCCGATGATACCAAGGGCACGACGATCGAGAAGGTCAAGATCGACCACGATAACGACGATGCGTCCGTCAAGGGCGACCCCAACAAGCTTGACGATGATGATGACGATGACGTCCACGATGCCGCCACCATCAGCGAGCAAAACGTCTACGACCAGCTGAGCTCCTACTACAGCAGGCTCTCCGATCTTGATCAGCAGGTTCGCGACTGCGCCACCACGTTTAACACGTATTACCTTAAGGATGACCGAAGCTCGCGTCAGTCGGCCAGCGATGCCGCCGAGGCGCTCGAGGATCAGATCGACGACCTCAAGGACGAGGTCGAGGACCTGGACGTTCCCATCGACTCGCAGAACTACAGCTCGTGGAAAGACATCATCGCGCTCTACGACGACCTGGAGAATCGCATTGACGTCATTTGCGATGCCTGGGAGATCAGCCTTGAGTACTCCAGCCCCGCCAACCACAAGGACGAGATCGTGGCACCGCTGGCGCGCGACAACGTAGCGGGCACCAACGACAACAAATACCGTCTGGACTTTGAGGACCGCTACCCCGGCGCTGCACCCGTCGAAGTGAAGTAATCCCAACAACTGATCATAACTTGCGGTGAAATAGGGATCAATTAGGCCTTTTGCCAGCAAAAACAGTCCCTATTTCACCGCAACTTAGAAGTGGGGCCGGGCGCGCATTTGCATTTGCGCGCCCGGCCCCGCCGTGTCTATATGTGCTCGGTTATGTGCTCGGTTACTTGTCAGCGGCTGCTTTCTTGGCAGTCGACTTCTTCGCGGTCGACTTCTTGGCGGCAGTGGCTTTCTTAGCCGTGGCCTTCTTTGCCGTCGAAGTCTTCTTCGTCGTGCTCGCCTTGGTCGTGGTCTTGCGGCCGCGGGCGGGCTTCTTCTCCTTGGTCGGGCAGTCCATGTTGACGCAGATACGCCACGGGCCGCGCGCTGTGTTGACCACCACGATGGGAGCGCCGCACTCGGGACAGGTCTCGCCCGTCGCCTCGAGCTTGCCGCGCGCCGGCAGCGGATAGCTCACGCCGCAATCGTCATAGTTGGTGCAGCGGATAAAGCGCTTGCCGCTCTTCTCGCTCTTGTGCGCGATCAGATCGCCATGGCGTCCTGCCTCGGCGCACACCTTGCACTCGCCCACCTTAAGGTCGGGCTCGTAGTTGGTGGGGCACGTGGGGTTCACGCAAATCTCGAAGGCCTTCTGGCGGAACGGCTGGCATTTAATGCGCGGTGCACCGCACTCGGGGCACACGGCGGCCTCGCCCTCGAGCGGGCTCACCTTGACGCCGCTCGGCACCGGATAGGTCACGTCGCAGTCGGGCCAGCCCATGCAGCCGATAAAGCTGCCGCGGGTCTTGGCGCTCGTCTTCATAACCAGGTCCTTGCCGCACTTGGGGCAGGCGCCCACGCGCGCATCGGCCGTGACGGCGTCGCTGATGGCGTCGCCCAGCTCCTGCGTGTGCTTGAGCAGCTCGTCGAGCACGCCGGCCAGCAGCGCGCGCGAGTGCGTCACGACATGCTCTTCGGTATCCTCGCCGCGCTCCACACGGGTCATATCGCCATCGAGCTCGCTGGTCATATCGGGGCTCGTGATGCGCGGGGCAAACTGCGTCAGCGCGTCGATGATGGCGATGCCCAGCTGGCTCGGCTCAACGGGATCATTTTTGAGATAGCGCACGGCATACAGGCGCTCGATGATGCTCGCACGCGTGGACTTGGTACCCAGGCCGCGCTTCTCCATCTCCTGCACGAGCTTGCCCTGGCTGTAGCGCGCGGGCGGCTCGGTCTGCTTGGCCTCGAGCTTAATGTCGAACACGTCGACCGTATCGCCCTGCTCCAGCGGCGGCATCTGCTCGTCGCGCTTAAGGCCGTACGGATAGGCCTCGCGGAAGCCAGGGGTCACGAGCACGTCGCCCGAGGCCACGAACGGCTCGCCGTTGACGTCGAGCTCGAGCTTGGTGTTCTCGATGGTCGCGGGACCCATGAGCGTTGCCAGGAAGCGACGGGCGATGAGGTCGTAGAGCTTGCGCTGGCCGCCGTCGAGCGTGGACGGATCGCCCTCGCCCGTGGGATAGATAGGCGGGTGGTCGGTGGTCTCGACCTTGCCGCGCGTGGGCTTCATGGGACCGGCAAGCACCTTTTTGCACACGGGCGCCAGCGCCGGGTTGATCTTTGCCAGGTCGCTCACCACGGCGCCCAGATCGAGCGTCGCAGGGTACACGGTATTGTCGACACGCGGGTAGCTGATGAGACCGGCCATGTAGAGGGACTCGGCGATGCGCATGGTGCGCGCAGGCGAAATGCCCTCGGCCGCGGCGGCAGCCTGCAGCGAGGTGGTCGCAAACGGCGTGGGCGGCTGCTGCTTGCGCGAGCGTTTGGTCACCGCGGCGACGGTTGCCGTCGTAACGCCGTCAACGTGACCGTACGCCGTCTCGGCAGCATCCTTGTCGGTAAAGCGCGCCGTTTTGTGCGCAATCTTAAAGCGGTCGTCCTCGGCAGCACCCTGTGCGGCGCCCATGCCGCGGATCTGCCAATAGTCCTCGGGCACAAACGCCATGCGCTCGCGCTCGCGCTCGACCACCAGGGCGAGCGTCGGCGTCTGCACGCGGCCGGCAGAGCGCACGTTACCAAAGCCGCCAAACTTGGCGAGCGTCAGGTAACGCGTGAGCACCGCGCCCCAAATGAGGTCGATGTGTTGACGGCTCTCGCCGGCGTCGGCCAGATTCTGGTCGAGCGAGACGAGATTATCGAAGGCCTGCGTGATCTCGGCCTTGGTAAACGAAGAGTACTGGGCGCGGGCAACCGGCAAGTCCGGCGCAACCTCGCGCACCTTGTTGAGAGCGTCCGAGCCAATCAGCTCGCCCTCGCGGTCGAAGTCCGTGGCGATAATGACGCTGTCGGACTTTTTAGCGAGGTTCTTGAGCGAACGAATGAGCTCCTTCTCGGCCGGCAGCTTAATGACAGGCGCCCAGGTGAGGTAAGGCAGGCTCTCGAGCTTCCAGCCCTTGATGGAAATGCCATCGGCAAGGAACGGCTTGCGCTTGGTGTCGTACGGCGGGCGGGCCAGGCCATCGGGTATGTCGGCCGGCAGCATCTCGCCGTCCTCGGTCACCGAATACCAACCCAGCTTTTTATCGAACAGCACGCTGTCGCAAAAATCGGGCGCCAGGATGTGACCGGCAAGGCCGATGGTCACACACTCCTCGCCCTTCCACTCAAAACGGTAGATGGCGGTGTTGTATACCTTGTCCTTTTTGGGTTTACCCGTGGACAGCCGCTCGGCGATCTGACGCGCGGCGTCGTTTTTCTCGGCGATGATGAGCTTCAAAAGAGGCTCCTATCTCGTATCTCTGCGGCTACGCCCGCCCGTATGGCGGCCGACTTACGCCCTTGCTTGCTCAATCTGCCCGATGAGCCAATCGCACCAGGCATCCATGCCCTCGCCCTTGCGCGCGCTCACGGCAAACCGCGGCGCCTGCGGATTGAGGTCATCGAGTGTCTTAGTATACCTATCCATGTCAAAATCGAAAGCCGGGGCCACATCGACCTTGTTGAGCAGCTGCGCGCCGGCGTGTTGGAAGATGCCCGGGTACTTGATGGGCTTGTCGTCGCCCTCGGGCACAGAGAGGATCATGATGGACAGGTTCTCACCCAGGTCAAAGTCGACCGGGCAGACCAGGTTGCCCACGTTTTCGATAAAGATGACGTCAATGTTTTCCAGACCCACAGCCTGGTCGAACGCGTCGACGGCCTCCATGATCATGTTGCCCTCGAGGTGGCACAGGCCGCCCGTGTTGATCTGGATGGCGGGCATGCCGGCTTCCTTCATGGTAATGGCGTCGACGTCCGAGGCGATGTCGCCCTCGATGACGGCGCAGCGCAGGCCAGCCTTGTCGCGCAGGCGCTCGTTGGTGCCCAGGATCGTGGTGGTCTTGCCCGAGCCGGGGCTCGACAGCACGTTAATCACGTAGGTGTTTGTCTCTTTAAATCGCTCACGCAGCTGATCTGCCAGGCGCTCGTTGCGCGACAGAATCGGCGACGCGATATCAATCGTTTTCTCGGCCATATTCGGCACTCCTTACTTCTGCCCCTTTATACCCCGTCCCCAGATGGCTGATGGGCTAATCGTCGGGGGTCTCGATTTCGATACTTGCGATGTCGAGCTCGCGGCCGTGCAGTAGGCGCACATTGGCGCCGCCACACTGGGGGCAGCGACAATGAAAGCGGTCGTGATCGAAGACCTCGCCGCAGTCCAAGCATTCACTTTGCGGATGGACTTCCTCCACGGCAAGCTCGCAGCCGCGCGTGAGCGGGTCCTCGTCACGAAATGTCTCCCACGCAAAGTCGAGCGCCTCGCGCACGACCTCGGTCATATCCCCGATACGCAGCGTTACCAAAACGGCGCGCGAGGCCCCCGCCCCACGCGCCGCGCGAATCACTGTATCGAGTATGCCGTTGACAATGCCAACCTCGTGCATACCGATTTACTCCTCGTCGTCCTCATCGTCCGAGAACAGGTCCAGACGACTCACAAACAAGCCCTCCTTGCCCTCGCGCGCGGTAATGACCACACGGGCGATGGCAAGCGAAATCTCGTAGAGCGAGAGCAGGGCGCCGTACATAAGGCCCAGGGTGACGGGCGAGCCGTCGGGCGTGATCACAGCCGAACCCACGAGCAGGCCAACGTATACGTAACGCCAGGCACTGCGGAAGGCCGCATAGGACACGATATGGAAGACGGACAGGTAAAAGATGATGAGCGGCAGCTCAAACGCCACACCAAAGCCGATCATAAAGAGCAGCTCCATGTTGACGTAGTTCTCCAGATCGGGCAGCGCCGTGGCGACGGCCGAAGTCTCGCCGATGAGCCACTCAAAGCCCGCAGGAATGATGATGAAATAGCAGAAAATGGCGCCCAGGAAGAACAGCACCGTCGAGGCGAGCACCGTGGGCACGACCCACTTGCGCTCATTGGGGCGAAGCGCCGGCAGGAAAAACGCCAGAATCTGCCAGATAATCATGGGTGTGCACATGACCACGGCCATCTTGATGGCCAGCGAGAAGCGCAGGCCAAATCCGCCGAGCGTGGTGGTGATGTAGAACTTACCGTCCGGTACAAAGGAGCGGATGGGGTCTTCCAGAATGTCGAGCACCACGGGCGTGGCGAAATACAGCACGATAGCGGCGGCAAACACCGAGACGACCACGATGGTCAGGCGGCGACGGAGCTCTCCCAGGTGATCGAAGAGCGGCATACGCGCAGGTCCGATAGGCATTACTCGTCGCCTCCCTTCGGGGCGTCGGCGGCAGCGGCGTCGTCCTCGGCCTCGAGCTCGCGAGCGAGCTGGTCGACGACGGCTTTGCGCTTGCGGGGGCGACGGGCATAGAGGTCGGCCGTCGTGGGCTCTGCCGGCTCGGGCTCGGGCTCCGGCTCTGCAGCAGGTTCGGGCTCGACGGCGGCAGCGGCGGCAGCGACAGACTCGGCGCCCTCGGCCTCATCGGCAGCGCCTTCGCCCTCAGCAGCACCCTCGCTTGCGGCCTTCTCGGCGGCAAGGCGGGCACGGCGCTCGGCAAAGGTCTCCTTCTTTGCGGGCGCAGCCGTCTCGGCGGCATCCTCGTCCGCATCGGAATCGTCGTCGGTCGCAGCAGCCTTCTTGGGCTTGACCGGGGCCGACGCGGCCTCGCTTACCGGATCGATGATCTCGGACTGAACAACAGCCGTCATCTTTTCCTGCGTCTCGCGGAACTGACGGATGGCACGGCCGATTGTGCGGCCCATCTGCGGGAGCTTATCCGGGCCAAACAGCAAAAAGCCGAAGACCACGATGATCGCGAGCTCACCCTCTCCAATACCAAACACACATACCTCCAAGGCTCGATGTGAGTCGAGCCCGCACCGCGCCATTCGGCCGGAACTCGTCTATTCATTCGGTCAAGTATAGCGCCCGGACGCCAAAACGTCCGAGCGCATCACAAACATATGCCAAACGGCACGCCCTTTTGGGGGCAAAGATTATGCAGCGGTGATCGAAATCTCCTGGTCGACACCCAGCAGCTGAACCACGCGCATCACCGGGGGCTGCACGTTAACGCAGCTAAAGCGCTTACCGTGGTCGACCGCGTGGTGTGCGGCGCCCACGAGCACGCCGATGCCCGTCGAATCGATGTAGCTCACCTGGGCAAAGTCGAGCTCAACGGCCTCAGTGGGCTGCTCGAGCGCCAGGTCGATGGCATTGCGCAGGCTATCGGCGTTAGAGATATCGATCTCGCCGGTCACCTTAATGGTGTAGAGCTCTGGCGTGGGGTTGGTGGAAATACCCAAATCCATGTATACGCTCCTTTACGTATCGAAAGTGCGGATAGTACGGGAAGCCGCGCGTTAGGCGCGCTCGGCACGAGCAAGCTCAGCAGCGACGAGCTTGACGGCCAGCACCAGCACGTCGAGCGCGGCCTCCAGGTCCTCGACCGTGGGATAGCTCGGCGCGATGCGGATGTTGGTGTCGCGCGGGTCCTTGCCATAGGGCCAGGTAGCACCGGCCGGCGTGAGCTTGACGCCCAGGTCGGCGCAAAGCGCAGCAACCTTCTGGGCCGAGCCCTCGGGACCATCGAAGCTTACAAAGTAGCCGCCGCGGGGGTGCGTCCAGGTGGCGCAGCCCGTGTCGCCCAAGCCCTCGGTGAGCTTGCGCTCGACGGCCTCAAAGCGCGGGCGCAAGAACTCGGCATGCTTTTTCATGTGCTCCTTGACCGCCTCGATGGTGGGAAGGAAGCGCACGTGACGCAGCTGGTTGAGCTTATCGGCGCTGATAAGGCCGGCCTTCAGGCGCTTGGAGAACTCCGCGATGACCGCGGGGCTCGCACCGATAAAGCCGATGCCGGCGCCCGGGAAGGTGATCTTGGACGTCGAGGCAAAGGCCACCACGCGGTCCTCGGTGCCCGCCGCGCGAGCGAGGTCAAAGATGTTTGCGAGCTCGTCGGTCTCGTCGTACAGGTCGTGCACGCAGTAGGCGTTGTCCCAGAAGATGCGGAAATCGGGCGCGGCCGTGGGCATCTCGACCAGGCGGCGCACAGTGTCCTCGCTAAAGGTAATGCCCGTGGGGTTGGAATACTTGGGCACGCACCAGATACCCTTGATGGAATCGTCGGCGGCAACGAGGCGCTCGATCTCGTCCATGTCGGGGCCGTTGTCGGTCATCGCGACGGGGACGTTCTCGATACCCAGGTCGGCGGTGATGCCAAAGTGGCGATCGTAGCCGGGAACGGGGCACAGGAACTTGACCTTCTTGCCGTCGTGCGCGGCCTCGTAGGCGTCCCAGGGCTCGCTGCCGCACGAGCCGCAACGCCAGAACATGCCGGCGATGTCATGCTCGATCAGCAGGCTCGACGAACCCAGCACGAGCGTCTGCTCGGCGGGGCAGCCCAGGAACTCCCCTGCCAACTTGCGTGCCGAAGGAATACCCTCGAAGCAGCCGTAGTTGGAACAATCGACGTTACCATCGTGCAGATCGGCGTCGGCATTGAGGATATCGAGCATGGGGCGCGAGATGTCCACCTGGGAGGGCGACGGCTTGCCGCGGGCCATATCGAGCGCCAGGCCCTTGGCCTTGACCTCGGCGACCTCGGCTTTGAGCGCCTCGATGGCGGCATCGAGTTCGGTGGTTTCCATCTTCTGGTAGATCGTCTGCATGGGGTGCGACCTTTCGCGAAGCGGTACGTTGCAGTTCGTCTAAGTATAGACCGCCACCGCCGCAACGTTATGAAGCCGTGATAGATTAAGTCCATCGCAATAAATTACGAATCGCCGCGCATGGCGGCATGGGGCGCCCAAGGAGGCACTATGGAGTACGGATCGTTCCAGGCCGAGGAATTCGGCGACCTGCAGCGCCTGGTCGATGGACTGTTTTACGACCGCCACGCCATCGACCGCCTGGATCTGATCGTACAGGCCGAGATCTTGGATCTGGCGCCCGATCTCATGGAGATCGTCAACCTGCTACCGCCCGGCTATTACAACCGCCAGTCACTTTGTGACCAGCTCAACTCGGCCCTTGCCGCCCACGGCTGGGGCGCCGTCTACGGCACCGTGGAATAAGCCTAGTCATTGGGGACGTTCTTAAACGACCAGTTGAGGGGCTGTGTGCAAATAATGGCAAATATGAGTACTGTTACCTTTTTAGTGGCAGCGATTTTGGATCAAAATCTGCTTATTTAATTCCACAAGGCCTGTTCCGAACGAACTCCTCGATTTCTTTCAATCCGGAGTCGGCCCGTTAATGTACAGAATACATTTATTTGTTCATTATTTTTCGCACATAAAATGAAACGCCGTTTGTGACAGTACTCACAAACGGCGTTTTTTGCACACGGGGGTGTCTGACGGGTAGCCAATACCGCCCGGGTCCGCGTTTTGACCGCACCCAAAACGGGTCTGGTACCTATTATTACGCCCTTACTCGTCCTTGGGCGCGGGGTGTTTGCAGACCACGCTCATGTAGATCATGCCGAGCACGGCAGCGGTGACCGAACCGGCAAGGATGGCGGCCTTGGCAGCCAGAACCTCAAACTGGGCCGTCGGGAAGGCAAGGCCGCTGATGAGGATCGACATGGTGAAGCCGATGCCGCCCAGAATGCCCACACCGGCAATCATGTGCCAGTTGACATTGTGCGGCAGCTCGCAGACCCTGAACTTAACCAGGGCAAACGTCATGCCAAAGATACCGATCGGCTTGCCCAGCAGCATGCCAAAGTACACGCCGAGCGTCACTGGGTCGGTGAGCAGCGTGCTCATGTCCACACCCACTAGGCGAACCTGTGCGTTCACGAACGCAAAGATCGGCAGAATCACAAAGTTGACCGGCGTGGAGATCAGACGCTCCATGCGGATGAGCGGCGGGGTCACGCGGTGCATGACGCGCTCGACCCTGGTGGTCGAGACGGTAAAGTCATGCTGGCCCAAGATATGCGCCTCGTCGTCGTAGCGGTCATCGAGCAGCGGCAGGCACTCGCCCAACCAATCGGTGAGGCTATCGAGCTTGACGCCGCACTTGGCCGGAATGGTAAAGGCCAGGATGACGCCGGCGAGCGTGGCATGTACACCGCTCTTGAACATGCAGAACCACAACAGCAGGCCCAGTACCGAATACGGGGCGAGGCGGTAATGCTGCGTCTTGTTGAGCCACACGAGCGCGCAGGTCACCAGCGCGGCGGCGCCCAACCAAAACGGATTGGGGCTCTGACCGTAGAAGATGGCGATGGCGGCGATGGAGATGAGGTCATCGGCGATGGCGAGCGTCGAGAAGAACACGCGCACGCCGTTGGGCACGCGGTTGCCCAAAAGCGACAGCACGCCCAGCGCAAAGGCAATATCGGTTGCCATGGGGATGGCCCAACCGTTGCGGGCGCCGGCATGGTTAAAGATCAGGTAGATGCAGGCAGGAACGACGACGCCGCCCACGGCCGCCAGCATGGGAAGCATGGCCTGACGCGGATTCTTGAGCTCGCCGACCGTCATCTCGTACTTAAGCTCAATGCCCACCAACAAAAAGAAAATCGCCATGAGGAAGTCATTGACGAAAAGCTCAACGGTGAGACCGGCCGTAAGGTCGCCCAGACCCACATACAGCGGGGTCTCCAAAAAGTGATGGATGGCCTCGTAGGCA
>CATVZP010000036.1 GCA_958348565.1 uncultured Collinsella sp.
ACCTGCTGCAGGGCCAGGAGGTCATGATCAAGCAGATCGAGACCCCCGACGAGGACCCGGCAGACGCTGCCCCCGACGGCCCTTCTGACGCCCCCGACGCCGTCGATGCCGCCAACCCCCTCCACATCGCCTAACTTGGTCGTTGGGGACGTTCTTAAACGACTAGTCAAACAAGAACGTCCCCAATGACTACTTGCGCTAGAGCATAAGTCAAGCTAATAGTCAAGTTATGTCTGTTTAAACAAAATAGTGGCAGTACAAGCTCATTCGCACTTGCCTAAAATCGATATTAATGAACAGCCTGCTTGTATCTGTAAAATGCGCGGCTTGATGAGCGGCGCCTTGGCGGGTAATGAGTGAAAAACCAGCAACGTAATCAACTTGTAACAAACCTAGACGTTTAAACAAATAATGCAGCCTTTTGCAAATTTAGCGATAATTCCACAAACTAAACAGGTATACTTCCTTAATGTCGTGTAGGGAATACGTAGACAAAAAGGAGGTTATGTGATGGTAAGTATTGTTCTTGCTAGCCACGGGGACTTGGCAGCTGGAATCAAGCAGACGGGCTCGATGGTCTTTGGCGATCAGCCGTCTGTTGCCGTGGTCTCGCTCGAGCCGAGCATGGGCCCCGACGACTTCCGTGCCAAGGTCGAGGAAGCAGTCGCTTCCTTCGAGGACCAGGAGCAGGTGCTCTTCCTCGTTGATCTGTGGGGCGGCACGCCGTTCAACCAGATCAGCGGGCTCATCGAGGGCCACGATTCCTGGGCTATCGTCACCGGTGTCAACCTGCCTATGCTCATCGAGGCATATTCGCAGCGCTTTGACGCAAAGAACACTGCACATGCGATCGCAAAACATCTCGTGACTGAGGCTAAGGCTGGCGTGCGCGTCAAGCCCGAGTCTCTGGAGCCCGAGGAGAAGAAGCCGGCTGCGGCCGCCGCTGCTCCTGCAGGCGCCATCCCTCCGGGAACGGTCATCGGCGACGGGCACATCAAGATTGCCCACGTCCGTATCGACACCCGTCTGCTGCATGGTCAGGTGGCCACCACGTGGACCAAGCAGATCAACCCCAACCGCATCATCGTGGTTTCCGACGGCGTTGCTCACGACGAGCTCCGCAAGACCATGATCGAGCAGGCTGCCCCTCCGGGAGTCCATGCCAACGTCGTGCCCATCAAGAAGATGGCCGAGGTCGTCAAGGACACGCGCTTTGGTGACACCAAGGCCATGCTGCTCTTCGAGAACCCGCAGGATCTGCTCAAGGCCATCGAGGCCGGCGTCGACATCAAGGAAGTCAACATCGGTTCCATGGCTCACTCCAAGGGCAAGGTCGTCGTCACCAACGCCGTCGCTATGGGCGATGACGACGTTAAGACCCTCGAGGCCCTCAAGGCCAAGGGCGTCAAGTTCGAGGTCCGCAAGGTTCCTTCGGATGCCTCCGAGGATCTCGACGCCATGTTGAAGAAAGCTAAGGCCGAACTGGCCGCTCAAGCATAGTAAAGGAGGGTCCGATACATGTCTGCAATCACTATTCTGCTTGTTGCGATTGTCGCGTTGCTTGCCGGTATGGAAGGCATTCTGGATGAGTTCCAGTTCCATCAGCCGCTCGTGGCATGCACGCTTATCGGTCTCGTAACCGGTCACCTTCAGGAGGGCATCCTCCTGGGCGGTTCGCTCCAGATGATGGCCCTTGGCTGGGCTAACGTCGGCGCCGCCGTCGCGCCTGACGCCGCTCTGGCCTCGGTCGCTTCTTCGATCATCATGGTGCTCGCCCTCAACGGCGGCGCCACTGATTCGGCCAAGGCCGTTACCGCGGCCATCGCCGTCGCCGTCCCGCTGTCGGTCGCTGGTCTGTTCCTGACCATGATCTGCCGTACCATTGCTACCGCTATCGCTCACGCCATGGACGGTTGCGCCGAGAAGGGCGACTTCTCCGGCATCGAGCGCTGGCAGTACGCTGCTATCCTCATGCAGGGCCTTCGTATCGCCATCCCGGCAGTACTTCTGTGCGTTATCCCGGCCGAGGCTGTTACCAACGCGCTTAACGCTATGCCCGACTGGCTGTCCGGCGGCATGGCCGTCGGCGGCGGCATGGTCGCTTCCGTCGGTTACGCCATGGTCATCAACATGATGGCCACCAAGGAGACCTGGCCGTTCTTCATCCTCGGCTTTGTCCTTGCTGCCATCCCTCAGCTCACGCTGATCGCCCTTGGCCTCATCGGCATCTCCCTTGCCCTCATCTACCTTGGTCTTAAGGATCTGGCCAAGCAGGGTGGCGGCACGGGCGGTGGCTCCGGCGACCCGCTCGGCGACATTCTGAACGATTACGAGTAGGAGGGGAGTGATACATATGGCAGAGAACAAGATTCAGCTCACCAAGGCTGACCGTAAGAAGGTTTGCTTCCGTCATCAGTTCCTTCAGGGCTCGTGGAACTACGAGCGTATGCAGAACGGCGGCTGGTGCTTCGCAATGATCCCTGCGATCAAGAAGCTCTACACCAGCAAGGATGACCAGATTGCCGCTCTTAAGCGCCACCTGGAGTTCTATAACACCCACCCCTATGTTTCCGCCCCCGTCATTGGCGTTACCCTCGCCCTCGAGGAGGAGCGCGCCAACGGTGCTCCGATCGATGACGTCGCCATCCAGGGCGTCAAGGTCGGTATGATGGGCCCGCTCGCCGGCGTCGGTGACCCCGTCTTCTGGTTCACCCTTCGCCCGATTCTGGGCGCTCTGGGCGCTTCCCTGGCCATGTCCGGCAGCATCGTCGGTCCGCTGCTGTTCTTCTTCGCGTGGAACATCATCCGTTACGCTTTCCTGTGGTACACGCAGGAGTTTGGCTACAAGGTCGGCTCCTCCATCGCCAAGGACCTCTCCGGTGGTCTGATGGGCAAGGTCACCGAGGGCGCTTCCATCCTGGGTATGTTCATCATCGGTGCCCTGGTCGAGCGCTGGGTGTCCATTTCCTTCACCCCGATCGTCTCCACGGTCAAGCAGTCTGCTGGCGCCTTTATCGACTGGGCTAGCCTGCCCTCCGGTTCCGAGGGTATCAAGGAAGCGCTGACGATGTACAACTCCGTCGGTGCTACCGCCCTTGATCAGATGAAGGTCACCACGCTTCAGGCCAACCTCGATCAGCTCATCCCCGGCCTTGCCGCCGTGTGCCTGACCCTGCTGGTCTGCAAGCTCCTCAAGAAGAAGGTCAGCCCGATCGTCATCATCCTGGCTCTCTTCGCCGTCGGCATCATCGGTCGCTTCTGCGGCTTCATGTAAGCACGCTTCGGCTTAAGACCGAGAATTGCTAGGTAAGGGCTTTTGAGCCATTGAAACGGACCGCACCCGGTGGGTACACTGGATGCGGTCCGATTGTTTTTATTGGAGGGCGAGGCGCGTATGGCGCAATCTCAGAACAGCACGGTCGATCTGGCAACGCCGGCAACCTGCCTGATGGGGCTTACCAGCCACGGTAACGTGATGGTGGGCAATAAGGCGTTTGAGTACTATAACGAGCGCAATCCCGAGGATTATATTCAAATCCCGTGGGACGAGGTCGACTATATTGCCGCCGAGGTTTTGCGCGGCACCAAGAAGATTACGCGTTTTGCCATCTTCACCAAGGACAACGGTCACTTTACGTTTTCGACGCGCGACGACAAAGAGACGCTTCGCGCGGTCCGCAAGTACGTCGACGAGGATAAGCTCGTGCGTTCGCCCGACTTTATCGATGTGACGGCCAAGGGCGCCAAGAGCATCCCCGCTGCCATCAAGAGCCTTTTCCACAGAGACAGCTAATCGTTGGCGATAGATGGCGGAAAATGCATCCCGGAATTTGTTCTCATTCCGGGATGCATTTTCCTTTTGAGGGCCAGTTGGGAAAGCTTGTCCCATTATTTCGCGTTATTCCGGGTTATTCTTTCCGATATTGAGGATTGCCCTCGGAAACTATTCGCTATAGAGCCTTCTCGATGAGTGGCCATGCGCTACATGGCAAAGGGGTAAATCTGCTACACTAGTACAACATGCCTCCGTAGCTCAGGGGATAGAGCACCGCTCTCCTAAAGCGGGTGTCGACGGTTCGAATCCGCCCGGGGGCACCAGGGAATATGACGGCGTCGCGGGAGCGGCGCCGTTTCTGGTTTGCGGGGGCCGCCGGCGGATGCGGGCCGTCGACACCCGCGCCACCAATTTCCCCGCGGGGGAGTTTTCGAATCCGCCCGGGGGCACCAGGGAATATGACGGCGTCGCGGGAGCGGCGCCGTTTCTGGTTTGCGGGGGCCGCCGTGCTGCTCGCCCGTGGGGGACTGGCATCTGTTTCCTAGAGTGCGCTGCGGTAAATCTTTCTCGCGTTGTCCAGCGTGAGCTTCCTGAAGCTGCCGAAGAGCTCTCCGCGGTTGATCTTGAGGCCCGGAATCATCTTTTCGATATCGTCCTCGGTGACTCCGAACTCCGATAGCGCGCGCGGCATTCCCAGCGAGACGAAGAAATCCTGCAGCTCGTCGATGGTCGCTTCGACCGCGTACTCGATTGCCTGCTCGGGGGTTACCTCCACATCGAGCTCGTCCGCGTCCGAATCGATGGGTTCGATGCCAAGGGCCTGGGCGCTGAACTCCAGGAAGCGCTCAGGGTGCTCTCGCCATACGTAGCGCATCCAGGCGGGGAAGATGACGGCGAGGCCGGCGCCGTGCGTGATCTTGGTGTCCAGTGCGGATAGCTCGTGCTCAAGGCCGCGGCAGGTCCAATCGCCGTCGCGCAGGGCGTTATGGGCGAGCGTACCCACCCACATGATCTCGGCGCGGGCGTCGTAGTCATCGGGGTTCTCCATCACCTTGGGCGCCGCCTCCCTCGCGGCGCGCACTAGCCCGCAGGCGATGTTGTCGGTTACGCCCACGGCGGGCTCGCCGGAGAAGAGTCGCTCCATGATATGGGCGATCATGTCGGTCACTCCCGCGGCGGTCTGGCAGGCGGGCAGGCTGAAGGTCAGCTCCGGGTCGAGGAAGGCGATGGCCGGGCGGTTGAGGTCCGTGTTAATGCTGCATTTGAGGTGCTCCTCGTCGTTGCTGATAACGCAGGAGTTAGAGGCCTCGGAACCGGATGCGGGGATGGTCACCACGCAGGCGACGTCGATGCGGTCGGCGGGAACGGCGCGCTTGCGGAAGAAGTCCCATACGTCGCCGTCGTATACCGCCCCAGTGCGATGGCCTTCGCGCAGTCCATGACGGAGCCGCCGCCCACGGGCAGGATGATGTCGGCGTCGTTTGCCCGTGCGAGCTCGACGCCTTCTCGTGCCAAGCCTATTTCGGGGTTTGGACGCACCCCTCCAAGCCCGATGTGCTCCACGCCCGCGGCATCGAGCGATGCCCTCACGCGGACGAGCGTTCCGCAGCGAACTGCGGAACCCCTGCCGTAGACAATGAGCGCTCAGCGGTAGCCGGAGGCGGACAGAGTCCCCCAACCTTGTCGGTCGCTTTTCGCCCAAAGACAAAGCGGGTGGGGGAGTAGAAGGAGAAATCGTTCATGGAGCTCCAATCTGGCGTTTCGCCCTACATGCGCGGAGGAGTTTTTCGGGCGCATCGCCTGCGTTCGCGTCGCAATCTCGGCGGCGCGGTGCGGTCCGTGGATTCCATCGTATCGCCCGCGGCACCCCTTACCGACGATTGAGGCGAGTCTGCATTTCGCGGCGCGACGTCCACCTGGCGGACGATATCCGTTCGCGACACGTGGCCGTCCCGGTCGCAATAGCGTATGCGCACCGGGTTGCCGAGATGGGCCTGCGACCCCTTCTCCTGATGCGAGCGCGCGAGACGGGCGAGCAGCGGCGCGAGCACCTGCTCGACCGTCTCCTCCCGATACCACGCCGCCACGGGCAACCCGTTCACGTCAAACCCGTACGTTCGCCATGCCATTCGCCTCGCCGCCTTCGCCGAACGAAACCGCGTATCCAGACCGCCGGTCCCCCACCCAGCACTTCGACGAGCCTTCGCGCTCACTTCTGCGGTCGGGATGCGCCCGCGAGGCGCTCGGCAGGCAGCGCCATTTCCGCTCGCTGTGTCGAGCGCGAGTGTCGAGAAGTCGCCATATGCCACTCAGATGTAGCATGGAGTGCCGAAGCGCACGCGCCCGTGACGAAACACTGGCGCCAACCCGTTCCGCGCACCACCCCGCCCGTAAGGTGTGTGGCGAAAGGAGGACCAGCCGCATGAACATCCCCGAGACACAGAGCCTACCTCGATCGCATTCCGCACGAGCTTCTCTGACATTTCCGCCCATTACCACGTGGAGGTCCCCGTCACGGAGATCGCCTACGCATACGACTACATCAATTCCCGGCATGCCCCGCGCAGGCAGGCCACGCTGAACGACGGGTCCGCGGCCCGGCAGGACGAATGACGCGCTTCGGCACAGGCCATGCCGAAACGCGTCACGCAAGCAAAGGAAGGAAGCCAACATCACATGAGCATCATCGCAGCACGCATCGACAACCGCCTGCTACACGGCATAGTGGCAACCCAGTGGGTACCCGAGTTCCGTCCGCAGCGTCTCATGGTCATCGATGACATCGTCGCCAACGACCCGACCAAGAAGGCCGCCATGCGGATGGCAAAGCCCTCGGGAGTCGCCCTCTCCATTATCAACAAGGAGACGGCTCTCACGAACTATCGGGCGGGCAAGTACGACGACCACACGGTCTTCATCGTGGCGCGAGACCCCCAGACCATCCTCGACGTCATACAGACGGGCCAGGTTGTTCCCACACTCGTGGTCGGAGGCACAGTCTTTCCCGAAGAGGGGTCAGACGCCGTCCAGGTGAGCAGTCGCGCCTACGTCACCAAAGACGAGCTGCCCGCATATCGAGCGATTGCTGGCACCGGCTGCGACATCACCGTTCGCTATGTGCCGGCCGACAAGCCCGTAGAGCTCTCCAGCATCATCACGCTTTAGCAAGGGAGTGAACTTATGACACCATCCATCATCCAGATAGCCGTCGTTACACTCATCGCCTTCATCTACGGAGCCGAGAAGAACGCGGGACAAATTCTCACGAACATGTCCGTCACGCCAGCATGGTTCGTCGGACTTGCGCTCGGCGACCCCGTAACCGGCCTCGCCGTCGGCGCCATCGTCCAACTCATGAGCCTGGGCGTGGCGGCCATGGGAGGAGCCTCCGTCCCCGACTATCCCACTGCCGCCATCATTGGCGCCGTCGTTGCCATCACCTCGGGTCAGGAGGCGAGCGTCGGCGTTGCCGCCGGAATCGCAGTCGGCATGCTCGGCCTTCAGCTCGACGTCATCGCCAAGACGGCAAACGGCTTCCTCGGGCGTACCTCGCAGCGCTTTGCCGAAGAGGGCAAGTACTCGCAGATGAAGAGCGTACTTTTCCTCGGTCCGGTCTTCTATGGCCTTACGGCGGCCATCCCCACGTTTGCCGTACTGCTCTTTGGCGCCGATGCCGTCAACGCTTTCCTCTCCGTCATGCCCTCCTGGTTCACGACCGGCCTCTCCATCGCCGCCGGTATCCTCCCCGTCGTCGGCCTTGCGATGCTTCTGTCCTTCATGCCAATGAAGAAATTCATCGCCTACGCCATCGTTGGCTTCGTTCTGGCCGCCTACCTGCAGATAAGCATTCTCCCCATTGCCCTGCTCGGTGCCGCCGCGGCCATCGAGTACTACAAGTCGCACAGCAATCCGTCCGTAAACGCCCTCGACGCTGGAGGTCTGGAAGATGAGTAACGAAGTTAACGCCACCAAGGCAAACGAAGCGCCAACCCGCCTGGCAGACGGAACGTACCAGCCAGTCCTCACCGTTTCCGATCTCGACCGTTGCGGCCGCCGCTGGATGCTCGGCGCGTCCATCTATAACTATGAGTCCCAGTGTGCCCCGGCGGTCATGTTCGCAACCGAACCCGCCCTGCGCAAGATCTATGCAGGAGACGAGGAGGGCTACCGCAGGTCACTTCTGAGCACCTATCGCTATTACAATGCGACTCCCCAGGTAAGCGGCCTGCTCCTCGGCGCCGGCCTAGCCTTGGAGGACAAGGGGCACAATGACGCCATCGACGCGGTCCAAGACCTTAAGATTGGCCTCATGGGCTCCCTCTCAGGAGTCGGCGATACGATCTTCGCCATCCTCATTCCCACCATCTTCGGCTCCATCGCCGCCTACATGGGACAGGCGGGAAACCCCGTCGGCGTGCTTCTCTGGCTCGCCGTCGCCATCGCCATCTTCGTATGGAAGCTCTTTGACTGGCGCATAGGCTATAAGTTCGGCGACAAGCTCTTCACGACCCTTGCCGAGAAGATGTCCGTTTTCACCGAGTCGACGTCGGCACTTGGCATGATGGTCGTCGGTGCGCTCATCCCCACCGTCATCAAGGTCTCGTGTGGTCTCACGTTCACCATGGGTGACGTCACGCTCGACGTCCAGACGGGCATCCTCGACCAAATCATGGTCGGCATGCTGCCCGTAATAGCCACAGCCATCGTCTACGCCCTCGTCAAGCGCAAGGTCAGCATCAACAAGATTGTCCTCGGCATCCTCATCATCTCGTGGGTGTGCGCGGCTTTCGGCATTCTTGCTGCCTAGCCTAGGGCTAGACCAACCCACAAAGGACGCATTATGAGGCACATCATCATTGCATCGCACTACGGCCTGGCAGCCGGACTCGGAGACACGCTCAAGGCCATCATAGGACCGGGGCACGACATCAGGGTTGTCTGCGCGTTTACAGACGAAACCCCGCTCGAGGAGAAGCTCGCCAGCGCATTCGAGGGCATCGCCGAAGATGACGAGACCCTCGTTCTCACCGACATCCTTCAGGGCAGCGTAAACCAGCTCGTAGCCTGCTCGGCTCCGCGAGGCGCGTTCATAGTGACCGGCGTAAACCTTCCCGTGGCCCTCGAGCTCTCGCTCCACGCCGGACAGCTTACTCCCGATGTGGTGAGGCATGTCGTCACCCAAGCCAAAGAGCAGCTCGTCTACCTCGGAGATCTTACTCCGGACGTTGACGAAGAAGACGAATAGGAAAGACGCGACAGTAAGGAGGACGAGACATGCGCAAAGTCCCGACCAATAACCAGCACCTGTTCTACCAACCGAAGGACGTGTGGGTGGGAGACGTCATGCCCTTCGGCAAGGACGGCACGTTCTATCTATACCACCAGCGTGACACGCGCGACCCCGCTCCGCTTGCCGAAGGACAGCCCTTTGGGTGGTCGCTCGCGACCACCCAGGACTTCGTGACGTACCAGGAACACGGAACGGCGATCCCCCACGGCGGAGAAGACGACCAAGACCAGTTCATCTACGCCGGAACCGTTTACGAGGCAAAAGGGGAGGTACGCGCTTTCTATACCGGGTTCAACCGCAACTACCTGCGAGAAGGCAAAACGTCCCAGGTGCTCATGCAGGCGAAGGCCTGCTCGGATGATTATGCGACGTGGAAAAAGACGGGCGTTGCAGTAGAGCTCACGCCTCAGCCAGGATACGATGGGCGCAACTGGCGCGACCCTTTCGTAATATGGGATGACGACCGGAAGGAATACCTCCTCGTACTGGGCACGCGTAAGGGAGACGACCCCTCCAAAACCCTCCAAACTGGCAGGCTCGTTCACTTTACGTCGAAGGACCTCGAGCACTGGCAGTTCAAGGGCGACTTCTGGGCCCCCGGCCTCTACACCATGTTCGAAATGCCAGACATTTTTAAAATTGGCGATTGGTGGTACCTGGTCTACTCTGAGTACAGCGACGAGAACAAGATCGTCTACCGCATGAGCCGCGATCTCTACGGTCCGTGGGAGAAGCCGAGAGATGACGCCTTCGACGGGAGGGCGTATTACGCCGGACGGACCGCCTTCGACGGATCGCGCAGGATTCTGTCCGGCTGGGTCCCCACGCGCGAGAACGACGATGACCGGGCCAACTGGCTTTGGGGTGGCTCGTTTATGCCCCATGAGGTGTACCAGCGCCCCAATGGCACCCTCGGCGTTCGCCCTCCCCAAAGCATAAAGGATGCGTTCGAGTGCCCTGATGCCGTCCCGGATATCGAGCTTCGCGGAGACCACGAACGAACGGAGTGCGTAATCACCGAAAACGCAGGCGAGATCTTCTGCTTCGAGGCAGACGTGACGTTCAGGGACGCTTGCGACTTCTCAATTCGAGCCTACAAGAATCTCGAGACCGACGAGTCGTACGAATACCGCTTCGACCTCGACGCGAATCGGCTCTCGTTCGACAAGAGCCCCTGTTACAAGTGGTTCCGCGTAATGGATAAGGGGCTTTGGAGGCCAGTCTGGCTCGAGTCCGGGCGTTCTTACCACCTGCAGCTCATCGTTGACGACAACATCCTCGTCCTCTACCTCGACGGTACCGCACTCACGACACGCGTCTGCGAGAAGTTCGGCCACTCGCTTGCTGTTACGGTAACGAATGGCGAACTCAAACTGTCCAACATAGCCTTGGCGAAGGGGCTGCGCGAACAGGAAAAGTAAGCCAGTGAACCTCGTCGCCACAGCGACTCCCCCAGCAAAACACGCGAACAACGGGTCCGGCCGCATTCCGGCGACCGGACTCGTCCTGTGCCCTGATGGCACATGGCCCCGGGCTGCCGACAGCGAGGCGGCCTTAGGGGCCTCGCCTACAGATTCCTGAGTGCGTCGACGAGGGAGACCTTGCCCGCGGTGACCTCGTCGGCCTGCTTGATGACCTTTGCGGGCACGACGGCCACCACAGCGCCGGCGGCAGAGCCGATTCGAGCGATGTGGTCAGAGACGGAGCGAACGGCGAGCCGCTTGCCGACAGGGAGGCAGTCAAAGGTGGCAAAGCGCACTCCTACGGTTGGGATACGCCCGTGAGGCGCTCGGCGGACAGCGCTGTTGCCGCTCGCTGTGTCGAGCGCAGGTGTCGAGAAGTTGCCATATGTCACTACAGATGTATCATGGAGTGCCGAAGTTCACGTGCCCGTGACAAAACGCGGGCGCCAACCCGTCCCGAGCACCACCCCGCCCGTAAGGTGTAGGACGAAAGGAGGACCAGCCGCATGAACATCCCCGAGACACAGAAAGACCTGCTTGCCTACCTCGATCGCATCACGCGCGAGCTTGGCAGCACGCGGGGCGGGCGCATCCAGAACCGTCTCGACCACTTCACCACGGCATCTATAACCGACTCGCTCGCCATCTCGCGCAGCCTGGCAAGTCAGTATCTCAACGAGCTCGTGCGCGCTGGCCTCGTGGTGAAAGCAGGGGCACGACCGGTGTGCTACTTCCACCGCCGCTCCCTCGAACGCTTCTTCCAGTCTCGCATTGAGCGTAGCACCTACCCTTCGGTCGAGCAGCTCTTCGCCACGCTCGGAAACGGCGAGCGACTCGACTTCGACCGCGCAATCGGTCACGAGCTGAGCCTTGCGCCCTGCATCAGCCAGCTCTGCGCCGCGCTCAAGTACCCGCCAGCTGGCCTGCCCATCCTGCTCTGTGGCGCCTCGGGAACCGGCAAGGGTCTACTCGCCGAACTTGCCCTCGAATACGGCAAGAACGTCGGCGTCCTGCAGCAGGAAGCCAAGCTTGTGAGCATCGACTGCTCGCATTACGCAGACGATGCCCGCGCGCTCACTCACGACCTGTGCGCAGATGGCGGGCCTGCAGATCGGGCGAGCGGCGGCATCGTTTATCTCAAGGACGTCGACGCCCTCTCACCCGCTGCCCAGGACGCGCTCTTGGAGTGGGCCTCCGCACAGGCGGGCGCCATTGTGCCAGCCCCTGCTGTGCGCCTTATCTTTGCCACCTCAAACGAGGCAGACAGTACCGAGTGCCGCAGCCTCACGCGTCGCATCCCCATGTCCGCCCAGGTGCCGTCTCTGCGCGAGCGCACCCAGGAGGAGCGTGAGGAACTGACTCTCCACTTCCTCAAGGAGGAGGGCCGACGCATAGGACGCGACATCCTCATAAGTCGCGGAGCCTTCCGAGCCCTCGCCGGCACCAACTTCGAGGAGAACGTACGCGGCCTGCGCGACTGCATCACCAACTGTTGCGCCGAGGCCTATCTAGACACGAAGGGTGACAGCCTGGAGATTCGCACCTACCAGCTTCCCTCCGCAATCCTTGCCGGCTCCGCACTCGAGCGCAGCGAGAACGACATGCAGCTCATCGACACCACCCGGAGCATCCAAAGCCAGGCGGACGACCGCGCACGGCATGTACTCGACGCCATGCTGGAGCCATACGAGAGCTATCGCGAAGGCACGCTTGATGGGGGCGCGTGCAGCGCTCAGCTGGTGGAGCGAGCCCGCGACCTCGAGGACTACCTGGCGTTCGGGCAAAACCCGGGCCGCTCGAAGTCCGACGCATACGAGCAGATCGCCGACAGCGTCGTCACTTCCGTGAACGAACTCTACTCGATCGATTTGTCCCGAAAGAGCTCGCATCTAATCGCCCAGGGCATCTGCCTCCAGCTGTGGCCGCCCGCAAGCCTCTCGCGTTGGAAGAGCTCCCATGCAAGCGAGCTTTCCGGCATGCGCGGCGTCGTGGCCCAGCGCAACCGCTTTGCCGTTACTGTCTGCGCCTGCATCGCTGATGAACTCAAGGCCACGCTCGGCATCGCACTCGACGATCTCACGTGTCTGCTCGTCCTTGCGCATGCGGCACTCGCACTCGACCCGTCTAAGCGTCGTCGGAGCGTCGGTATCGTCCTCAGTCATGGCTACTCGACCGCCACGAGCATCGCCGACGCCGCCAATCGGATTCTTGACACGAGGGTCTTCGAGGCCATCGACATGCCCTACGACCAGAAGGTTACGGACGTCGCTGTTCCTCTTCAGCAAATCATCGACCGCTTCTCCTACGCAGACGAGGTCGTCATCCTCGTGGACATGGGATCGCTCCAGGATATTTATAAGAGTATGGAATCCACCTCCGGCATGACGCTCGGCATCATCAACAACGCCTCTACCGGCCTTGCGGTGGAGGTTGGCGCCGGACTTATCGCGGGTCGCTCCGTGCGAGAGGTTCTCGACGATGCTGCGGCAGCTTGCACCTGTAATTATCACATCGTGGCGCGCAACGCCCGACCGGACGCGATTGTCTTCTGCTCCGAAGGCGGACTTGACGCAGCTGCGCGGATCCGCGATCTCGTGGCGCAGAGCCTGCCTGGCGAGTCCCCCGCGCGGCTTGTCGCCGTTGACTGGCGGCAGCTCGCCAATAACGGATCTGAGGATGCCGCCTTCTCCCAGTACAACGTGCGCTCGGTCATCGGCACGGACAATCCGCACGCCGACGGAGTCCCGTTCATTTCGCTCGAGGAACTCATCGCCGGCGAAGGAACGGCCCAGATAGACCGCGCCTTCGCACGCTTGCTCGACGCTGACAGCTTGCGCACGTTCCACCAGAATCTCGTCAAGAACATGACCCTCAGGAACGTGGTCGAGTCCATCACAATCCTTAACCCCAACAAGCTCTTCGGCGAAATCGAGAGTGCCGCAGAGCGGCTCCAGCAGCTCACCGGAGACGTGATTGGCGCTCGTGTGAGCATGGGGCTCTACGTGCACCTGTGTTGTCTCGTGGAGCGCCTCGTGACCAGAAGCCCCATCGAGAACTACGCAGACGAGCAGCGCTTCGCCAATGAACACAACGATTTCGTCGAGGCATTCCGCACGAGCTTCTCTGACATTTCCGCCCATTACCACGTGGAGGTCCCCGTCACGGAGATCGCCTACGCATACGACTACATCAATTCCCGGCATGCCCCGCGCAGGCAGGCCACGCCGAACGATGGGCCCGCGGCTCAGCAGGACGAGTGACGCGTCTCGCAAGCAAAGGAAGGAAGCCAACATCACACGAGCATCATCGATCGCTGCGTGCAAGGCGGCGGGCCTCACCGTGTTCGCCAAGCGCGAGGAGCGTTTTGGTTTTTCGCAAGCAAATGCGGACGAAATCAGCGACCAGATTCCCGATCCGCTCAAACATGCAGGGCCCCTATGTGTTTAACCTCATTTTTCCGTGTGCGGTAGAATGGAGTCGTTGAGATCGCGAACGCCTTAAAGGGAGAGTTTTTGTGGATGCGCATCTGGATGGGGGCTCTTCCGCCCCGCTGTATCAACAGGTGCTCGATTTGCTTAAGAGCGATATCGAACAGGGGACATATCCCGTTGACTCGCAGATTCCAACGGAACTTGAGCTTTCTAAGATGTACGGCGTGGGAAGGGTCACGGTTCGCCGCGCAATAGAGGAGCTTGTGGGCGAGGGGTATCTCACCAAGCGGCAGGGGCGTGGTACGTTTGTGACCGCGACAAAGATAATTCGCAAGGTGCATCAGAAGGACGATGTTCAGAGTTTTACCCAAGCATGCGCTGAAAACGGCATGAAGGCGGGCGCTCGCGTCGTTGCCCGCAAGACCGTTGCCGCCGATCGCGACCTCGCTTCTTTCTTTGGCTTGGATGAAGGCTCTGACCTCATCTTGGTCTCACGCGTGCGTACCGCAGACGGCGTGCCGGTCCTGTTCGAGAACAACTACTATCCTGTCGATGGATTCGAATTTCTCAAAGATATCGGTCTCTCCAATTGTTCGATATTCGAGGCCGTGGGGGAGCGTACGGGTAGGTATCCCTGCTCGTCCGATCCCTGCAGGCTGGAGATCGCCCGTGCGGGAATTGATGCCGCCCGCGAGCTCAAGGTCCCAGTAGGGGAGCCGCTGTTCTTCATGAACGCGGGCTTTCTCGATTCCAACGGAGAGCGCTTCTGCTATGGCAGACAGTACTACGTGGGTTCGCGCTACAGCTTCGATATCTAGCGGCTCTGTCTCACACAGCGCTGTTCTCGTATTGCCGCGGCAGGTCCGTTTAGCGCGTAAAAGTTACCACTTATAGAACAGCCTAATATGTTTCTTGACCGACGCCTTCATGCAGGTTATACATAGAACAACCTAAGATGTTTGCCTATACGTGAAGGATTTTTGGCAAGCATCGTTGCTCTGGCAGGAGGTTAAGAATGTCGGATGCCAAACAGGAGAAGCCCAAGCGCAGATTCCATCTCCAGCTTCCCCATGTGTACACCATCGCGTTCATGCTGATCGTGTTCTTCGCGGTGCTCACATGGATCGTCCCATCGGGTCAGTTCGACCGCCAGACCATTCAGACGGCCGCGGGCGAGCGAGAAGTCGCCGTAGCCGGAACGTACCAAGAGGTCGACAAGGTCTACACCGATTCGGAGACGGGGGAGACCGTCGATCTGCGACAGGGCATCGATGCCGTCCTGCAGGCTCCCGCCAAGGGCATTCAGGCTGCGGCCGATGTCGTCGCGTTCGTCCTGCTGATCGGCGGATCGTTCGCCATCGTCACCAAGACCAACGCCCTAAACGCCGGCATGAGCCGCGTGATCAAGAAGCTGAAGAACAAGGACATCTTGATCATCCCCATCTCCATGATCCTGCTCTCGATCTGCGGCACCACGTTCGGCATGTCCGAGGAGGCGCTGCCGTTCTACGCGATCTTCATCCCCATCATGCTGAGCATCGGGTATGACTCCATGACCGCGTTCATCATCTGCTTCCTCGGCCCCAACCTTGGTTACTGCGCATCCACTATTGATCCTTTCAACGTGCTGATCGCCCAGGGCGTTATCGGCATCGAGGGAAATCCCCAGCTTTGGCTCCGCGCCATCCTGTGGGTCATCTTCACCGCCGCGGGCATTTTCTGGGCCATGCGCTACGCGCGCCGCGTCAAGCTCGATCCCAAGTCCTCCATCACCTATGAGGACGATAAGCAGAAGCGCATCGAGTTCTCTGTCACCGATGCTTCTATCGAAGAGGAGTTCACGCTTCGCCACAAGCTCGTCCTCATTGATTTCGCGGTCGGCATGGGCGTTATCGTGTGGGGCCTCGTTACCCAGGGCTGGTATATGGACGAGATCTCCATGGTGTTCCTGGCCATGGGCCTTCTTGCCGGCATACTCGGCGGCCTGGACGAGAAGACCATTGCGGAGGAGTTCGTCCGCGAATCGCCGACTTCGCCTACGCAGCCTGCATCATCGGCATCGCCCGCGGCATCCTGGTCGTCGCAGAGGGCGGAATGATCATCGACTCTATTCTTAACTGGCTCGTCGGACTCCTTGCGGGCGCTCCGTCCTTCATCTATACCACCTTCATGTACATCGTCCTCGGCCTGCTTTCGCTGCTGGTTCCTTCCAGCTCCGGCCTCGCTGCACTCACCATGCCCGTCATGGGCCCGCTGACCGAGCTTATGGGCCTCAATCCCGAGGCTGCCGTCACCGCTCTGCAGTTCGCGAACCAGACCGTCAACACCATCAGCCCCGTTGCGGGCATGACCGTCGCGGGTCTTGCCGTGGCGAAGATCTCCTTCGGGCAATGGTGGAAGACCATCTGGAAGTTCTTTATCTTCATGGTTCTGTTCGGATTGGTCGCGACTGTGATTTCCGGCCTACTGCCGATGTAGGAGGTGCCCAGCATGGATTTAAGCGCTTCCACACCCCGTCTGCGTCGCGAGCAGGTCGCCGGCATGAACATTCACTACATCATGTGGTCGCTCGATTACTTCCTTGATGCTCAGCAGCGCCTTGGCTTCAAAACCATCGAGCTTTGGGCGGCCGAGCCGCACGTGACGCTGGACCACACGGGGTATTTCGAGGCCGACGAGCTTCGCCGCAAGATCGAGTCCCGCGGACTCTCCGTGAGCTCCCTGTGTCCGGAGAACGTGGTGTATCCGTGGCAGTACGCTGCCAGAAAGCCCCTCCACGCGCAGCGGAGCCTCGCTTACTTTAAGCACGGCATCGAGCTCGCCGAGGTGCTCGGCGCCCCGTATATGTCCATCAACTCCGGTTGGGGCGATTGGGACGAGGACCGCGAGGAGGCTTGGAAGCGCTCTGCCGAGCACTTGGCGATTCTTGCGGACTATGCCGGCGAGCACGGCGTGACCCTCTGCATGGAGAGCCTGAGGCCGGAAGAGAGCAACTTGGTGGTTACACTCGCGGACGTCAGGCGCATGCTTGACCAAGTAGCCAGCCCGCACCTTACTCCAATGGTGGACACTACCGCTATGGGAGTCGCCGGCGAGAGCCTTGAAGAGTGGTTTGCCGAGTTTGGCGATGGTGCCATAAGGAACATGCGCTTCATTGATGGCGACCCATATGGCCATCTGGTTTGGGGCGATGGAAAGCACAGTATGGACGATTTCGTACGCGTCCTCAACGCGCATGGGTTCGAGGGCTATCTTGGCCAGGAGATCACCGATGGAAGGTATTTCGATGATCCCGCAGCAGCGGACCGGCACAACATGGACGCCTTCGAGAGGTATTTTGTCGACTAGCGCGTAGCTCCCATTCGCGTGGGGAAGTCAACACGCTTGACGAGAAGACTCGCAGTAAACGTTGGCGGATTCGTCCGCCGTATCGAAAGGAAGAATAACAATGAACGCACATGATCTTATCGCCGACGCAATCGCTGAAAAGGACGGTTTCGATAGCGTCTTCTGGGTTGCCTGCGGCGGCTCCCTCATCGACCTGCTGCCCGCCCACGAGCTGCTCAAGCGCGAGGCGACTACGTTTGCCAGCGAGGCGTATACCGCCCGCGAGTTCGATATCATGCGTCCCAAGCGCCTGGGCGAAAAGTCCCTTGTCATCGCTTGCAGCCACTCCGGCAACACCCCCGAGGTAATCGATGCGTGCTCGATCGCCAAGGCGGCGGGCGCGACCGTTATCGTGCAGACGGACAACGCGGGTTCCGGCATCGATAACGGTGAGTGGACGTGCTGGGTATATCCGTGGGGCGAGGGAGTTCCGCAGGCGGAGGTGCCCGCCGGCATCTCTTTGGCTCTCGCTTCCGAGCTCCTGGATCAGCAGGAAGGTTATGCCGACCTTGCCGACATGTACGAAGGCATCGCCAAGATGGACCAGATCCTGCCTGCAGCTCGCGAGAAGGTCAACGCCGAACTCTGCGACCGTTTTGCCGCCCTGTGCCAGGACCACAAGTTCCTGTATATCTTGGGGTCCGGTCCCGTGTTTAGCCAGGCCTATGGCTTCGCTATCTGCTCGCTTATGGAGATGCAGTGGCAGAGCTGCGCCTATATCCACTCCGGCGAGTACTTCCACGGCCCCTTCGAGGTGACCGAGCCCGGAGTCTTCTACTTCCTGCAGATGTCTTCTAGTGAGTGCCGAGCCATGGATGAGCGCGCCCTCGCATTCCTCGAGACCCATACCGACACTCTTATGGTGCTCGACGCCATGGAGTACGGCATGGACCAAGTACCGGCGAGCGTTCGCGCGTTCCTTGATCCAATCCTGTTCTACGCGATGAACTGTGAGCTGCGCTCCGCTCGCGGCAAGGTGTTCGACCATCACCCGGACGTGCGTCGTTACATGGGCATCGAGAAGTACTAGCGATTTTAAAACGGGGCGCGAGGCGCGTTGAGACGTGCGAATCCCTCGCGCCCCGTCTGCTCGCCGTAACCACGGCGGTTTACCTGAATGGAGATAACCATGGCAGCCTATCCTATAAGCGTGCTTGGCTTTGGAGACAACGTTGTCGATAAGTACGAGCACATCAAGACCATGTATCCCGGCGGCAATGCAGTTAACTTCGCCGTCTTCGCCAAGAAGCTCGGCGTCGATCGCAGCGCCTACATGGGAATCTTCGGATCAGATGAGGAGGCCGAGCACGTTATAGCATCGCTCGAGGACGAGGGCGTCGAGCTTCTTCGCTGCCAGCAGGTCCTGGGCGTCAACGGCGCCGCTCGCGTGACCGTTGACGAGACCGGGGACCGTATCTTCCTGGGCTCCAATGAAGGCGGCATACGTGGCGACATGCGCTACGTGATAGACCGCTTCGCCGCCGAGTACGTCAGCGGCTTCGATTTGGTGCACAGCGGCAACTACTGCTTCACCGAGCGCGAGCTCCCCAAGATCAAGGCTGCCGGCGTGCCTATCAGCTTCGACTTCTCCGATGACTCCACCGACGAGCACTTCGGGCAGATTGCGCCATTTGTGACGTACGCCTTTATGTCCATGGGCGACGCTTCCCTGGAGGATATCAAGGCGAAGCTCGAGTGGGTGAAGGCCCTTGGCCCTCAAATCGTATGCGCATCGCGCGGGAGATCGCGTCGGAAATGTTGGTGTAAGCGCGCCGACGGCTGACCGCCAAACGCAAG
>CATVZP010000037.1 GCA_958348565.1 uncultured Collinsella sp.
CGAGCTGCTCGGCGACCGGGGTGAGGTCGGAAGCGCCCGTGACGTTGGTGCCGGGTTTGTCGTTGTCCTGGACCAGGCCGGAAGCGGCGTAGTCGGTGATGGCGCAGCCAACGATGGGGATATCGGCGGTGGCGCCGGCGGCAGCCTGCGCGGCGGGCGTAGCGATGGCATAGATCAGGTTGACGCCGTCGCCTACGAACTTGTCGGCAATGGACTTACACGTGGACTGGTCGTTCTGGGCGTTCTTCTGGTCGATCTTGACCTTGAGGCCGCTCTTCTTGATGGCCTTGACGAAGCCGTCGTTGGCGGCATCGAGCGCGGAGTGCTCGGTGAGCTGCAGAACGCCGATGGTGTAGTCGGAACCGGCGGCAGCGGAGCCGGAACCAGAGTTGCCGCCGCATCCGGCGAGCGGAGCGAGCGCGAGCAGGCCAGCGGAGACAAGAAGGCTCCTGCGGCTGATGGTGATGTCCTTCATATCATTACCCCCAATATAAAAACGGCTGGAAACACTGCACTAGGAAAAAGTGCAAGTGGGACTATAGTAACGCCGATGCCCATTTTTACAACATCCTGGCGCGTTTTTTAATACTGAACCGGATGGGCGGTGCTGAGGAACGACGGACGGTAACGAGGCTTACGCTGCGGGTGCGGTGCTGTCTTCTTCGTCTAGCGCGGCAAAGAGTTTCTTGCCGTCGAGCAAACGCGTGCTGACGTTTCTCATGCGGCTGACCTCAACGGTGCGCAAGGTGTCGTCGGCGCCTCGGGTGTCGTAGACCGTTCCCAGCAGATACGAGACGCCGTCGCGCTGCCTGATGGCAAAGGGCCGGACCGTCATCCGCACCACCTCGATTTCGCCCCGGGTCAGGACATTTGTGATATCAAAGCTGACGGTTGTTCCATGGTCGATGGCCTGTTCGATGAGCTCGCACGTGTCGATACGCTTGGCGTGCGGACGCGTTGTCTTGACGGGCGCGTCGTTGGCGGCCGGTGCCGGTTCGGGCATATCGAGATAGTCGCGAACATCGGCGCTCGCCATGGCGACCAGGTGCTGCGCCATGCTCTTTCGAATGGCTATGGGCGTCGATCGGTTACGCATGACCATGCCGTGGAGCCGTATGATCTCTTCGTCAGCAAGCGGGCGGGTGAGGAGCCGATAGCCCACGCCGCGTTTATAGTCGATTTCGTATCCGGCGTGACGAAGTGCGGATATCGAGGTATAGATGCTGCGGCGTGCCGCCGAGATGGGCATGCGGGCGGGGTCGTCGGGATGGGCGAGGAGCTTGACCAGCTCGTCGGAAAGCAGCGCCTTGTCCTCGCCGGTGTTCTCGCTCAAGAGCTGCAGGATGCGTACGGCGCGATAGGCTGCCATCGAGGCGGAGCCCCTGGTCGTGGTCTCGTAGTTTTCAACAACGGCTTCGGTCATAGCGCCCACGTCCTTTCCTATTTTGGTGATGGCAGATCAGAGCCTAGGGCGCGAAGCCTGGCCAAGGACGCGTGACGCCTTGGACGGTCGATGGTTGCCGGCAAACGGCGGGTCGAGTTTTCAACAACCCTGCCTAACTGACCAAAACCTTGCCAAAAGCTTGACGGATGCTGTTGAAAAAAGCGCCTCTCGGCTTGCCGAGAGGCGCTGGCGCGATGTGCTGTAATGCGTTGGATGCGCTATGGAGATTAGAAGTCGGCGTTGCCCACGGTGCGCGGGTGCGGCAAGACGTCGCGGATGTTGCCCACGCCGGTGAGGTACATCACCAAGCGCTCGAAGCCCAGACCGTAGCCGGCGTGCTTGCAGGAACCGTAGCGGCGCAGGTCAAGGTAGTACTTGTACTGCTCGGGATTCATGCCCAGGTCCTTGATGCGGGCCTCGAGTAGATCCAGGCGCTCCTCGCGCTGGGAGCCGCCGATAATCTCGCCGATACCGGGAACCAGGCAGTCGGCGGCGGCGACGGTCTTGCCGTCCTCGTTCATGCGCATGTAGAACGCCTTGATCTCGGCCGGGTAGTCGGTTACGAAGGTCGGGCGCTTAAAGTGCTCCTCGGTCAGGAAACGCTCGTGCTCGGTCTGCAGGTCGATGCCCCAGCTCACGGGATAGTCAAACTTGTGACCCGAAGCGACTGCCTGCTCCAGGATCTCGACGGCCTCGGTATAGGTGACGCGGGCAAAGTCGGAGTTGGCGACATGGTCCAGGCGCTCAAGCAGACCCTTGTCAACAAACTTGTTGAGCATATTGAGCTCGTCGGGGCAGGTGGCCATGACGTCCTTAAGGACGTACTTGAGCATGGCCTCAGCGTTATCCATGTAGTCGTTCAGATCGGCGAAGGCCATCTCGGGCTCGATCATCCAAAACTCGGCGGCGTGGCGCGTGGTGTTGGAGTTTTCGGCGCGGAAGGTGGGGCCAAAGGTGTACACGTCGCCAAAGGCCATGGCAAAGTTCTCGGCATTGAGCTGGCCGGACACGGTGAGGCTCGCATGCTTGCCAAAGAAGTCCTGGCTCCAGTCGACCTCGCCGGACTCGGTGAGGGGCGGGTTTTTGGGGTCGAGCGTGGTCACGCGGAACATCTCGCCGGCGCCCTCGCAGTCACTCGTGGTGATGATGGGGGTGTTGACGTAGACAAAGCCCTGCTCCTGGAAGAAGCGGTGGATGGCGGCAGCCGCGACAGAGCGGATGCGGAACACGGCGCGGAACAGGTTGGTGCGCGGGCGCAGGTGCTGCTGGGTGCGCAGGAACTCGACGGTGGCACGCTTCTTCTGCAGCGGGTAATCCGGGGCGCTGACGCCCTCGACCTCGATGGAGGTAGCAGAAAGCTCGAAGGGCTGGGGCGCATCGGGGGTCAGCTTGACGGTGCCGCTGCAGATGAGGGCGGCCGAGACGTTTTGATGGGCGATCTCGTCGTAGTTGTCGAGCGCCTCGCGGTTCATGACGACCTGCAGGTCGCGGAAGCAGCTGCCGTCGTTGAGCGTAACAAAGCCAAAGTTCTTCATGTCGCGGATGGACTTGACCCAGCCGGCGACGGTGACGGTCTGGCCGCCGAGCGACTCGGCATCGGCATAGAGCTGCGCGATTTTGGTGCGGTTCACGTATCCTCCCATAACGGTTGTACGGATTATTTCCAAACAGTTAACCATTCTAACCCGCGAGTGGGGGCGTAGCAAAACGTCAGGCGTGATGTATGGGCGTGACGTGGGCACCGCGCAAGCGCCGATTTTGCGTTGCCTAGTGCCCGCAGATGGCTTGGCGTATGAGGGCAGCGTAGGTGTCGATTCCCGCCTGGGTGAGGTGTGTGCCGTCGTCGACAAGGTATTCGCTGTGGCCCTCTGAGGCACCGTTCCAGTCGATGACGCCGGCGTTGTCGTTTTGGGCGCAGACGTCACGAATCATCTGGTTATTGCGGTCCTGTAGCTCGAGCGGTACGCGCACGGTCACAAAGTAGATGGGCTTTCCGCCCACGGCATTAATCACGTCCTGCACCTGCTGGGGGTCGCGGATGAGGCCGTTGGTGCCAAGCGCGCAGATGACCACGCTTGGATCGTAGTTGGCACTGTCCTGTGCATAGACATCCTGGAAGGTGTAGAACTGGCGGCTCACCACGCCGTCGATGTACGCGTTGGGAAGCGCCGCCTGAATACCGGCCTGTGCGCCCGCAGTGACCGAGTCGCCGATCATGAGCACGCGGGCATCGCAGGTCCCGGTCGCCTCGTCGTAGGTAAAGCTCTTCCAGTCCAAGTTCTTGGGGACCTTTTCGGCGATAGCCCTTCTTTGGGTTTTTGCTTGGTGGCGTCATCGGATGAGGTGTCGCTGGGCTGGGAATCTTTACCGGATGCGGGCTCGGCGCCCTTGTCGTTGACTCCGTTGTCCTGGGACGAGGTCGCGTTCTGGGCAAGCTCGGGACGGAGCTGCTCGGCGCGGGCGGTGGCGATGCCTGCCCAGTCAAGCGGCGCGAAGGCAAGTGCGGCGACGCATGCGGCGCCAAGCGCGGGGAGCACCATGGCGGGCGCGAGGACGTGTTTTCTTGCCGTGCTGTCCTGTTGGGCCGGCTTGTGGGACCAAGGGCGTTCGACGAGGCGATAGAAAACCTCGGCTACCGCAAGGATCAGTACAAGTTGTAATACCTGCTCCCACCAGGCGATGCGGGTAGTGCGGGTTGCGGGGTTCATAAGAAGCAGTAGGGGATAGTGCACCAGATAGACCGAGAACGAGCGCTGGCCCAGCCAGACGAGCGGCTTGGCCGACAGCAGACGGCGCACGATGCACTCCGTATTCTGCACGCAGATGATGAGGAGTCCGGTGACGAGGGCAAACAGCAAAAAGCCGCCGCGGTAGAGCCAGGCGCTCTCTCCGGTCAGCATGAGTGCGCCGGCTATGACGGCAACGAGCCACGCGATAGAAATCGCGTTGACCTTTGAGATGCCCTTGTTGGCGCCGGGGGTATGGATGTCACCGCTCAGCATCTCGCGCAGACGCGGCGCGGCGATGGCGGCTAAGGCTCCGCATAGAAGCTCGGCGGCACGGGCGTCGGTTCCGTAGTAGACGCGCGATGTGTCGGCGGTGGGATTAAACATGAGGACCATGGCTGCCGTCGATACAAGCGCGAATGCGATTGTGATGCCGATGGCGGTGTTGCGCGACCTGGTTTTGCCGCACAGTGCCATAAGGATGACCGGCCATACCAGATAGAACTGCATAGTGACAGCGCAGAACCACAGGTGCGTGAGCGGCGAGGGGAGTCCCGCGGCGGCGAAATACGAGACGTTGCGGAAGATGTAGGACCAGTTGCTCAAAAAGAGTGCCGATGGCAGGGCGTCCTGCTGCACCTTAGGGAGTAGGCTCGGGGCCGCGATGTAGGTGGCGACGGCGGTAAGCGCGATGGTCACGACGATCGGTGGCATCATGCGCGCAATGCGGCGGCAGATATAGCGCGGGTACGAGAATCCGTCGCGTGCCGTGGCCCGCATAATGCTTTTGGTGGCGAGATAGCCACTCAGCGTAAAGAAGAGTGTAACGCCCAAAAAACCGCCGGTCAGGCGGCTGGGGCGAAGGTGATATAGGACGACGCCGGCGATGGCGAGGGCGCGGAGCCCGTCGAGCGCGACGATGCGTTGGTTGCGTTGAGGCGCGGCATGTGCGGCACCCGTGGGTGTGTTTTGCATCGATCTTCCTCCAATGTCGACCTAGCAGTCTAGCGCTCTGCGCGGACAAAGGAAGGGGGTTCATGCGGTTGAACAACATGCCGCGGGGCGATGCCTCGCTACGCAAAAGCCGCACCTGCGTTGATGCTCAGCTGCCTATATAGAAACGTTTCAGAACCTCTACATAGGCAAAAACAACAACACAGATGCGGCAAAGATGCACGGGTGGTTGACCCGTTATGTGACGGCAGTCTGCTACTTGGTCTTGGCAACCAGCAGCGGATCGCCAAGCTTGACGAGCGGATTGCCGCCGATAAGCGTGCCAGACTCGCCGACGTGGTCGATGCTCTTGAGGCGGTCGAGCTCAGAGACGATGACGGTCACGATGTCCTCGTGACCAGCGGCCTTAATGGCCTCGCGGTCGAAGCTGATGAGCGGCTGGCCTGCCTTGACCACATCGCCCATCTCGACAAAGCGGGCAAAACCCTTGCCGTTCATTTCCACGGTGCCCAGGCCAACATGGATAAACACGCGCAGACCGTCCTCGGTAATCATGCCGATGGAGTGGTTGGTGACGGTGGTGGCGCCGATACGGCCGTTGGCGGGGGCGTAAATGGTGCCGGTAATGGGCTCGATGCCATAGCCCTGGCCGAGCATGCCCGAGGCGATGGTCTCGTCGGGAACCTCACTCAGATTGACGAGCACGCCGTTGACGGGAGCGTAGATGACGCCTTCGCGGGTGGCGAAGCTTGCTGCGGGCGGAACGGACGCCTCGCCCGACGAAGTGAACGTGGACTTGAGCGAATCGAGCAGACCCATAGATGCCTCCAACGTATCAGGCGCGCATGTTGCACGCGTGTGGTTTGCCGGAAACGTTTCGTACGTGTTTCCCAGCACGGTCAGCGCTCCTATTTTACGCTGCTTAACGATGGTCCTGAGCTGGGATTATGTGATATATCAGTTGATGGCCAACTTATTGCGGGGGTGTTTCTGCGCCGCGGGCTCAAGTGGGGTACGCTAAGGTGCGAAAAACGAGTGCGCACGAATCGCACGGAGGGAGCACCTATGATTATTGAGAACCATGCGCTGTGGGGCGAGGAGCCGACCGAGGATTATCCGGCGACGTTTACGTATCTGGGTGCTGAGCCGCTGCCCGACAAGCCCAATGGCCGCCGCCCCGCGGTGATCATCTGCGGCGGAGGCGGGTTTACGCATATCGCTCCACACGAGCAGGACCCGGTGGCGTTTGCATTTTTGGACCGCGGCTACCAGGCCTTTGTGCTCAACTATGTGACGAGCGCCACGGGCGACGTGAGCTTTCCGCACCCGCAGGCGGACCTCGCCAAGATGGTCGCTACCGTGCGCGCCAACGCCGACGAGTGGCATGTCGATCCCAAGCGCGTGTGCATCGTGGGTTTCTCGGCGGGCGGCATGATCTGCGCCTCGTTGGCAACGCAGTGGAAGACCGGACCCTTCGCGGGTCTTGCCGGGGCTCGTCCGGAGGATATTCGTCCCGACGCCGTGGTGCTGGGCTATCCGTTGCTCGACCTTGCCTATGTGCGCGATATGCAGACGCGCGACCCGCGCATCGACCTGCGCGTGCCCAAGACGGGTGGCAAGACGGGGCGCGATTTGCTCAACGACTATCTGTCGATGGTGACGGGCGGCGAGGCGACCGATGAGCACCTGGCCGACATTTGCCCTACCACGCACGTTGCGCGCCAGATGCCCCCGACCTTTGTGTGGGGCGTTTCGGACGACAAGACGGCGCCGGTCGCGCAGGTCTACCCGTTTGCGCAGCGCATGGCCGAGGAGGGCGTTGCATGCGAGATGCACGTCTTTGACCAGGGTGGCCACGGCCTTTCGCTCGGCAACGCCAATACCGCGGTCGACAACGAGGACAAGCAGGTTTCCGTTCGTCCCTGGATCCGCCTGGCCTTCCGCTTCCTGGAGCGCCACGGGTTTTAGTTACGGCGTTTTACCAAACGCCGTAACCACTTGACGCTGCAAGCCCGCCAGGGCGGCAATCTGCCTTTCAACTTCGGCGGCATGACCAGAAGGTCAATGCTGCCTCGTTTAAAGGCACCTTGCTCGCTCTGACGGGCTTTCACTGTCGGCGTCAAAAAATCGGCGTTGTCTTGGCTGCCAGAAGAATGATCCCTCGGGGACGGAGGAAAACGGATCAGTTTGGGCGGTGCTGGCGCCAAGGTTTAAGACCGACGTCGTCCCTTGTTGCTTTTCTACCAGACGGCGAACTGGGCGTTTTCTGTGTTCCAATGGACATCGCGAACGTAGTCGCGCACGCCCGTCGCATCTCGTGCTTCGAACAACTCAAGAATATGAGCATGTTCGTCGTTGGCTTTATTGAGCAGTTTGCATGCCGTCTCCTGGTCGACGGTCTCGTAATCGCGCTTGATAAAGCAGCGCTCGAGCTGCGAGATCATATCGCGCAGACGGTCGTTGCCGCAGCGGTTGAAGTACGTCAGATGAAAGTCTCGCTGAATGTCGTCGTACTTTCGGATGAGACCGCCTTGGATCGCGAGGTCCATGGAGCCGACGAGAAATTTCAGCTGCGTAATGTCATCGTCGGTTAGGTTCGGACAGGCGAGATATGCGGCCTGCCCGTCGAGCGGCCCCATAATCTCAAAGACTTCAACGGCGTTTTGCTGATCGAACCCACGGACGCGGAATCCGCGGCGGGGGAGATTGTCCAGGTAGCCATCGCTTGCCAGCTGGATGAGCGCTTCGCGGACCGGCGTGCGCGACACGCCCATGGCGTCGCAGATCGCTTGCTCGCTCAGCCGGTCGCCGGCCGAAAGCTCGCCGGCGTCAATACGGCTCGAAATGTAGTCGTATACGTGGTCTTTCAGGGGTCTTCTGAGCGTTTCCATGAGCTTATGTTCCTTAACGGTATATTTCTAAAAGTAAATACGTTTCGCTTGAATAGCTCGGTTGGATTATAGAACGACCAGCTAAATCGTGCTACTTTGCGCCGATAAGCAAGAATACGCTTAACGAAGAATATCTACCGTTCATGATTGTATACAATATACAAAACAGGAAAACCGCCCTAAGATAAAGCCATCGAAAGGAAGGCGGGCGCGAAGAAGTCCCGCTCTCTGCTAGGAGATCCAAGGAGGATCATCATGACCAAGTTCAGCCACGTCATCATCCGCCGTCCCGGCAAGTCCCTGAGCAATGGCATCACGAGTGCCCCCGAGCTTGGCCAGCCCATCTACGAGCGCGCCATCGAGGAGCACTACGATTACGAGCATGCGCTCGAGCAGTGCGGCGTGGATGTCTCGGTGCTGCCCGCCCTCGAGCAGTATCCTGACAGCTGCTTCGTCGAAGATCCGGCCGTTATCACTCGCTGCGGCGCCATCATTACCAACCCCGGCGCCGATAGCCGCAACGGCGAGAAGGACGAGATCGAGCCGGCCGTCCGTCGCTTCTTTGACGACGAGCATGTCAAGCACATCGTTTCTCCGGGCACGCTCGACGGCGGCGACGTCATGATGGTCGGCGACCATTTCTACGTCGGTCGCTCCGCTCGCACCAACGAAGAGGGCATCCGCCAGTTCTGTGAGATTCTCGAGGGCTGGGGCCTCGAGGGTTCTGAGGTTCCGCTGGAGGAGGTCCTGCACCTCAAGACGGGCGTCAACTACATCGAGGACAACAACATGCTCGTCTCTGGTGAGTTCATCGATAAGCCCGACTTTGCCCAGTACAACAAGATCGTCGTGCCCGAGGACGAGGCGTACGGCGCCAACTGCATCTGGGTCAACGGTACGGTCATCGTTGCCGAGGGCTATCCGACTGTGCTCAAGGCCGTGCAGGATCTGGGCTACAAGACACTCGTCGTTGACACCTCCGAGTATCGCAAGGTCGACGGCGGCCTTTCTTGCCTGTCGCTGCGCTTCTAACGCGATAGCTGTAACAGTCTGATGATCGCTTGACCGATGGCCCGGCACCCGATTCGGGACGTCCGGGCCATCTTTCGTTCGATCACATGATGAAGGAGGTGCACATACAATGGCCTCTAAAGCTCAAAATGAAGAGATTATCGACCCTAATGGCCTAGATCTCTTTCGTCTGACCATGATGGCCATCACTGCGAGTATTTGCGGCGGTATCTTTTCTCTTGCCGGTGATATGGCGGCAGGGGGAGCCAATACCGGTGCAGTTATCGTCTCGTGGGGAATTTGCTTCATTGGCGTCTTTGCGCTGATGATGGTGTTCAACGGTTTGTCTCAGGCTCGTCCCGACCTGACGGGCGGCATCTATGCATACGCTGCTGCCGGCTTTGGCGATTACATTGGATTTAACTCCGCTTGGGGCTACTGGATCAGCGCGTGCCTTTCCAACGTGAGTTTTGCGCTCTTGCTGTTTAGCGCGCTGGGCTATTTCTTCCCCGCGTTTGGCACGGGCAACAATCTGCTTTCCATCATCTGTGCCAGCGTATTTCTGTGGTTCCTTACCGCTCTTGTGCTTCGTGGCGTCAAGGAGGCCGCGGGCATTAACACAATCGTCACGTTGGCGAAGTTGGTGCCGCTGGGCCTCTTCGTGCTGAGCATTGTGCTTCTGGGTAAGTTCAACGTCGAGATCTTTATGGACAACTTCTGGGGAGAGCCGGCTGGTCCTGGGTTTGGCGAGCAGGTTGTCTCGACCATGATTGCCCTTGTCTGGGTATTCACGGGCATCGAGGGTGCTGTCGTCATCTCGGGCCGTGCAAAGTATGTGCGCGACGTCGGTCGCTCGACGGCGCTTGGATTTGCAGCCGTGTTCACACTGTATCTGATTATCTCGATGCTGTCGCTTGGCATTATGCCGCGCGAGGAAATGGCGCAGCTCGCGACGCCCTCCATGGCCGGAATTCTCGAGTGCGCAATCGGTCCGCTTGGCGCTGCCATCGTAAACCTTGGCGTAATTCTCTCGCTGGTCGGCGCAATGCTGGGCTACGTTATCATTGCATCCGAGACACCGTTTGAGGCGGCGCGCCAGGGCTCCTTCCCGCTGGCGTTTGCCAAGACGAACAAGCATGATGCCCCGGTGGTAACGATTCTCGTGAGCTCCGGTATCACACAGCTCTTCTTGATCGTGTCGTATTTGGCGGCGAGCACCTATCAGTTCTTCTATAGCTGCGCGGTCAACACGATTCTGGTTCCGTATGTCTGCTCGGCTGCCTATTACATGATGATTGGTTGGAAGAACGAGCATTTGGACGGGCCACACGCGCCGAGCGTCGGCAAAGCACGCTTCTTCGGTACGCTCGGCTTTATCTACACGCTGTTCCTGGTGTGGTCGACGGGCCTCCAGGGTGTCATGATCACGACGATCCTTTTTGCCCCGGCCATCCCCGTCTATATTGCGGGTGAGCGAGGCCGCGGCAAGCAGGTGCTTCCGCATCTGCACGACAAGCTAATCGCAGCAGTGGTTATTGTCGTGGCAGTCATCTCGTTGTATCTGCACTTTGCCGGCATCGCGCCGATCGTCTAAGGCTATGGCGAGCTTCATTGCTTGGTAGGCCGGCGGGCATCGCTTATCGGCGCTGCTTGGCATTCCTTAACTGATGTGGGTCTCTATTACGTGCCTTTGTGAGCGCCCACCAAGCCTGCGCAGGTGACATTTGTTGCCAGCGCGGGCTTTTGCAGTTGCGGTGAAATAGTTCCTGTTTTGCTGGTTAAAGCATTAAACAGGAACTGTTCCATCGCAACTTGTTTTGATTCGCTGGGGGACGGAGGAAGCGGCGATCTGGAATCCACCTGCACAGTCGCTCCGCATCCCGTCCGTTGGCGCAAGTGGTGCCAAATGTAATCTGCCCCCCTTGCACGCTTGTCCTCCTTGCAGCAATCTGTTGGTTGAACGTCGTTATGTGCTTGCAGCTTCTGGGCAAGCCGTCTCGCAGCAAAGTAGACTAGATGGCCATTTCAAAAAGCCTACTCAGAGGAGGAGCCATGCTTGAGGGTACGTATGTGGTTTCGGCCCAGACGCCGGTGGGGAGTAAACGCGGCGAGGTGGCGTTTTCACATGGGGTGGACGGCGCGCTCAGGGCAGTACTAAACGTCAGGGGTCTCAATATCGCTCTCTCGAGTGCCCGCGCTGAGGGCGATTTCTTTGAGCTCTCGGGTACCATCTCCCACGTCTTGATGGGCAAGGCTCCCTTTACATGCACGGGGTCGGTCGAGGGTGATCGACTCACCGCTACTGCGCGGTCGGGTTCCGTTTCGATCTCTCTGAGCGGTATGCGCAAAGAGCTTTCGGGGCGCACCGCATAAAGTTTGTGCAGGTAAACATCGGTATTTGACTTTATAAAACAGTTCAGAGCGTTATCATTTGTCGTTACGAGTTGGTTAGCCCCGGTAAACGGTTAACCGCGTCTAACGAAAGGATGAGCGCGTGAGACTCGATACACTCGAGATTGGAAAGGACGCCGTTGTCGCATCGGTGACATCGGATGACCAAGCACTCCGACAGCATATTTTGGACATGGGCTTAACACCGGGCACCGAAGTCACCATGATGAAGCACGCCCCCATGGGCGACCCGCTCGAGATTCGCCTGCGTGGCTACGAGTTGACGCTGCGCAAGGACGATGCCGCCCGCATTGAGCTCGTAGATGTCCACGACACAGATACGGGTCCGCGCGCTAACGCCGCAATCGGCACGACGGAGCACCCGGCACTCGGCGAGGGGACGTATTCGCCCCGTGCTGCCAAGACGGCCGTGCCCGAGGGCGCACCGCTTCATTTTGCCCTCGCCGGCAACCAAAACTGCGGTAAGACCACGCTGTTCAACCAGCTGACGGGCTCCAACCAGCACGTCGGCAACTTTCCCGGCGTGACGGTCGACCGCAAGGACGGCACTATCCGTAACCATCCCGAGGCGAGCGTTACCGACCTGCCCGGTATTTACTCCCTGTCGCCGTACACAGGCGAAGAGGTCGTGAGCCGTCAGTTCATCCTCGACGAGCGCCCGGACGCCATCATCGATATCATCGACGCCACCAACATTGAGCGCAATCTGTACCTGACGCTGCAGCTTATGGAGCTCGACCGCCCCATGGTCATCGCGCTCAACATGATGGACGAGGTGACGACCAACGGCGGCGCCATTGACGTCAACCTGCTCGAGAGTCTGTTGGGCGTGCCGGTCGTCCCCATTAGCGCTGCCCGCAACGAGGGTATCGGCGAGCTGGTGGACCATGCCTTGCATGTGGCGCGTTTCCGCGAGCGTCCCGGCCGCTTGGACTTCTGCGCACCTGATGGCCCAGACGGCGGCGCACTGCATCGCTGCATCCACGGCATCGCCAACCTCATCGAGGACCATGCCGCGACGGCGCACATTCCCGTGCGTTTTGCGGCGACCAAGCTGGTTGAGGGCGACGAGCTGGTGACCGAGTCGCTTCACCTGGATCGCAACGAGCTCGACGCCATCGAGCACATCATTACCCAGATGGAGGGCGAGGCCGGCACCGACCGCCTGTCCGCGCTGGCCGATATGCGCTTTAGCTTTATCGGCGACGTGTGTGGGCGTTGCGTCGTCAAGCCGCACGAGAGCCGCGAGCACGTGCGCTCCGTCAAGATCGACCGCATCCTGACAGGTCGTTACACAGCCATTCCGACGTTCCTGGTGATCATGGGCCTCGTCTTTTGGCTGACGTTTGGCGTGATCGGCGCGGCGTTGCAGGGACTCATGGAGGATGGCATCGCTGCCGTCATCGCCTCGGCCGATGCGGGCCTCAAGGCGTTCGACACCAACGACGTGGTGCGCTCGCTGGCTGTCGACGGCGTGCTTACGGGTGTGGGCAGCGTGCTGACCTTCCTACCGATTATCGTCGTGCTCTTCTTGTTCCTCTCCATTCTGGAAGACTCGGGCTACATGGCGCGCGTGGCCTTTGTCATGGATAAGGTGCTGCGTCGTTTTGGCCTGTCGGGCCGCAGCTTTGTGCCCATGCTCGTCGGTTTTGGCTGCACCGTGCCGGCTATCATGTCGACCCGTACGCTCCCATCCGAGCACGACCGCAAGATGACGGTCATGCTCACGCCGTTCATGAGCTGCTCGGCCAAGTTGCCGGTCTACGGCCTGCTGTGCGGGGCGTTTTTCCCGCAGGCGACGGTTCCCGCCATGGTCTCGCTCTATCTGATTGGCATTGCGGTCGGTTGTATCGCGGCTTTGGTGCTCAACCGCACGGCATTTAAGGGCGACCCGGTGCCGTTTATCATGGAGCTTCCCAACTACCGCCTGCCGAGCGTCAAGACGACAGTGATGCTGGCATGGGATAAGGCCAAGGACTTTATTACCAAGGCCTTTACCATTATCTTTGCCGCTACCGTGGTCATCTGGTTCCTTCAGACGTTCGACATTCGCTTTAATGTGGTCGCCGATCAGTCGCAAAGCCTGCTTGCGGGCCTCGGCAGCATCATCGCGCCGGCGCTGGCGCCGCTTGGGTTTGGCGACTGGCGTGCGTCCACGGCGCTCGTCACCGGACTTATCGCCAAGGAGAGCGTCATATCGACGCTCACGGTGCTTTTGGGCGCGACCTCGCCCGCGGCACTGTCGACCATGTTTTCGCCGTTTACTGCCTATGTGTTTCTGGTCTTTACGCTGCTGTATCCGCCCTGCGTGGCTGCCATCGGCGCCGTCAAGAGCGAGCTGGGCGCGCGCTACGCCGTTGCCGTGTTCGCGTTTCAGGTGGCAGTCGCCTGGATCGTGGCGTTTGTCGTGCATTCGGCGGGCATGTTGCTGGGGTTGGCTTAGTTATGTATTGACGGCGCAACCTCTGTGTATCGAATTGTTTTCGGCCCTGCATCTGTTGCTGACGGATGCGGGGCCGTTGCTATATAATCGCCTCCACTCAAAATGATTGGAGACGTTATATATGAGTCAGGCAAGGCAAGACGGCATCACGCTCAAGCAGTGGCTCCCGCTCGTCGGGCTCACCTGCTGTGCGTTCGTGTTCAACACGTCGGAGTTTATGCCCATCGGCCTTTTGACTGATATCGCCGCGTCGTTCTCGCTCACCGAGGCCCAGGCGGGCATCATGATCTCGGTCTATGCCTGGGGCGTCATGCTGCTGTCGTTGCCGCTCATGGTGTTCGCTTCGCGTTTCGAGTTCAAGCGGATGCTGCTGGGCGTGCTCGCCGTGTTCTCGCTCGGCCAGTTTCTGTCCGCTGTGGCGCCGACTTATCCCATCCTGGTCTGCGCGCGCCTGGTGGTCGCTTGCGCACATGCCGTGTTCTGGTCGGTCGCCTCGATTATGGCGTCGCGCCTGGTTGACACACGCCACGGGGCGCTCGCCATCAGCATGATCGCCACGGGCTCTTCCATCGCACAGATCTTCGGCCTGCCGCTCGGCCGCGCCATTGGCCTGGCCGTGGGCTGGCGTATGACGTTTGCCGTGGTCGGAGCACTGTCTGCTGTCGCGGTCGTCTACCAGGCGACCGTGTTTCCAACCATGCCGGCGGGTGAGCGCTTTACCGTCAAGCAACTGCCCGAGCTGCTCAAGAACCCGTTACTGATCGCGCTCTATGCGGTCACGGTGTTCATGGCAACTGGCTATTACACGGGCTATAGCTATATCGAGCCTTTCCTGGCTCAGGTCGCGCATGTCGACGCAAGCGCCATCACTATGACGCTGACGGCGTTCGGCTGCTCTGGTCTGCTCGGAAGCTGGCTATTCGGCCGACTGTTCGATGGGCACCGCTTCCCGTTCCTCGCGATTACGCTCTCCGGCGTGCCGGTGGCTCTGCTGCTCATGGGTCCGGCCGCATCGTCGCTCGTGGCAGTGCTTGCCGTCTGCGCGCTGTGGGGCTGCTGCGCCACGGCCTTTAACGTGGCGTTCCAAGCCGAGCTCATCAAGCACACGCCGGCAGATTCGTCGGCCGTCGCCATGTCGATCTTCTCGGGCCTGTTCAATCTGGGCATTGGCACGGGTACCGCGATCGGCGGAGCCGTGGTTTCGGGCCCCGGTATCGCCTGGATCGGCTACGCGGGCGGTGCGATTGCTGCCGCGGGCGTCATCCTCGCCATCACGGTGATGTTCCCAGCCATCCGCCGCGCCAAGCCCGTCGCCTAATCACGTTCCCTCATCAGTTGCGGTGGAATAGTTCCTGTTTAAGGCCTCTGAAGGCTCAAGCAGGAACTATTCCCCCGCAACTTATTTTGGGGGAGAGGATACAGGCTGGGCATACAATGGATGTCGTTGTGTTGAGCTTACCGGGAGGTTGCTATGTGGGCATACGAGACGACGTTCTATCAGATCTATCCGCTGGGCTTTTGCGGAGCTCCGCGCGAAAACGCCGCACCCGTTGCCGAGGACGAACTCTCCCAAGCTGCCGGCACTGCATCCAACCCCGATGCCCCCATCATGAAAATCGCCCAATGGGCCGACTACCTGCAAGAGCTCGGCATCGGCGCTGTGCTCATCAACCCGCCGCTCGAGTCTGATAGCCACGGTTACGATACGCGCAGCCTGCGCCATATTGACCGCCGCCTGGGTGGGGATGCCGACTTTGCCGCCGTGTGCGAGACGCTGCACGCCCATGGCATCCGCGTGGTGTTCGATGCCGTTTTCAACCACGTCGGTCGCGGCTTTTGGGCCTTCCGCGATGTGCAGGAGCGCAAGTGGGATTCGCCGTACAAGGATTGGTTCCACATCAGCTTTGACGGCGACTCGTGCTACGGCGACGACTTTTGGTACGAGGGCTGGGAGGGCCATTTTGAGCTTGTTAGGCTCAACCTGCAAAACCCCGCCGTGGTCGATTACCTGCTTGAGTCTGTGCGTCACTGGGCCGAGGTTTTTGGCATCGACGGTCTGCGCCTGGACGTCGCCTATATGCTCGATCGCGATTTTATGCGCCGCCTGCATAGCTTTACCCGCGAACTCAAGCCCGACTTTGTGCTGATTGGTGAGACGCTCCACGGCGACTACAACCAGATCGTCAACGACGAGATGCTCGACTCCTGCACCAACTACGAGTGCTACAAGGGCCTGTACTCCAGCTTTAACTCGGTCAACATGTTCGAGATCGCCCACTCGCTGCATCGCCAGTTTGGCGGTGACCCGTGGTGCATTTATCGCGGCAAGCATCTGCTGTCGTTTGTCGACAACCACGATGTGCCGCGCCTGGCGAGCATCCTGACGGACAAGTCCTGCCTACGCCCCGCCTACGGCATGCTCTTTGGTATGTCGGGCATTCCGTGCGTCTACTATGGCAGCGAGTGGGGGATTGCCGGCGAAAAGGGCGGCTCCGATGGCGATTGGGCGCTGCGTCCTGCGCTCGATGAGCCTGCGCCCAACGAGCTGACGGCCTTCATCAAGCAGCTCGCGCACCTGCGCTCGGCAAACGACGCGACGGCTCGTGCCCTCAACTACGGTGCCTATCGCAACGTGGTGATTCAGAACAAGCAGCTGCTGTTCGAGCGCGCCTGCGACGACGCGACGGTGCTCGTGGCGGTCAATGCCGTGAACGAGCGCTATACCTTTGGAGCCGGCGAACTCAACGGCTCCTTTGTCGACCTGCTTGCCGACGGCGCGCCCGCGGTCGAGCTTACGGGTACCCTCGAGCTTGCACCCTACGAGGTGCGCTATCTGCTGAGGGCCTAGCTCGTGGCCGCGCCGGACGAGGGCTATCAACATATTGAGCATGGGTTTGAGCCCGTGTTTGACGAGCGCTCGCGCGTTTTGGTGCTGGGGTCGTTTCCCTCGGTGCTCTCGCGTGCCAATGCCTTCTACTATGGCAATCCGCAGAACCGCTTTTGGCGCGTGATGGCCGCGTGCCTCGGTGCGCCCGTGCCGCCCAACGAGGGCGATCCTTTGGCAAGCGGTGAGCCCGCGACGCTCGATGCCTCGATTGCCGCCAAGCGCTCCATGCTGCTCAACGGCGGCGTGGCCCTGTGGGATGTAATCGAGAGCTGCGACATCAAGGGCTCAAGCGACGCCAGCATCAAAAACGTCGTTCCGGCGCATGTCGAGCGCATTACCGGCGCAGCTCCCATTGAGCAGGTGATATGCAACGGTGGTACAGCTGGTCGGCTCTACAAGCGCTACCTACAAGAACGCACGGGGCTGTCGGCCATCGTTCTGCCGTCGACTAGTCCCGCCAATGCGGCATGGCGCCTAGAGCGCCTTGTTGGGCGCTGGCGCGAGGCCGTTGACTGGGGCGCTCTGTAATTTAGATATCTGATTGGGCGCGGGTGCCGAGGCGTTTCATGATGGCATGCCAGATCGGTGCGGGCAGCGCGGGCTTGACGTGCACCATGCCGTCGACATCGACGCTACCGGCATTGCCACCGCCAAGCAGCTGCGCATGCTCAATGGAGCAGCCCATGCGCACAGCGCCCACAAGCTTATCCATCGCTTCCGAAAATGGCCGACGCAAGAGGCCCATACGCGGGGAGTGGCGAAGCGCTGCGATGCCGCTGCTGGCACAGATGACAACGCCGTCGCACCATGGCAGGTCACGTAGAAGACATGCCCGATACAGGCGGTCGAGAACTTCGTCCGCCTGCTTGTTGTTTTTGGACGCGGCCTGGACGACGACATAGACGCGTGTTTCTGTATTCCCAAGGCGATCGAGTATCTGCTCGACAGCGGTCATCGCCTCATCGTCAAATGCATCATCAACAGCGAGCACCATGCCATCGACTGCACCGGCATCATCCGCCTTCAAGTCAACCGGGCGGGGAAGTACGGTGTCGGAAAGCCGGGCATAGGCCGCGATGGCATCTTGCAGGTCCCAGAGCAAAAACTCAAGATCGGAGCTATTGGGAATGCTGATATACGCAATGGTTTGCAGCGTTTTTGGTACATCGCCGCGTGCGGTCGTCTCCATGCCGCCTCCTTTCCGGTTAGTTTCCGTTTAGGTTACACCGTCTGGTGGCGCCCCGCCGCGCTATCCTAGTGCAACCCTTACGAAAGGAACGCCATGCGTCTGCCCATGAACACCTCGCTTGCCACGCTCAAGCCCTCCGGTATCCGCCGGATCAACGCACTCGCCGCCCAGCATCCGGGATGCATTGCGCTTGCGCTCGGCGAGCCTGATTTTCCCACGCCCGACGTGATTAGCGCCGAGGTGACCGCCGCGCTGGACCGCGGTGACACGCATTATCCGCCCAACAACGGTCGTCCTGCCTTGCGCGAGGCGCTGTCCAAATATATGGGTGACGCGGGCCTTACGTTTTCCGCCGACGAGGTCATCCTGACCGACGGCGCGACCGAGGCCCTGTCGGCAACATTCATGGCTATGCTCAACCCCGGCGACGAGGTCATCATCCCCACGCCGGCCTTTGGCCTGTACGAGAGCATCGTCGTGGCCAATCACGCCAAAGCGGTCTTTTTGGATACGGAGCCTGCGCAATTCCAGATTGACGAGGACGCACTTCGTGCTTGCGTGACGCCGGCGACCAAGGCCATCGTCATCTGCTCGCCCAACA
>CATVZP010000038.1 GCA_958348565.1 uncultured Collinsella sp.
GGAACATCGCCCGCATCTCCTCCTCGGTCTTCATGTAAAACTCCGAGCCGGTCATACGCATGCGGTTGGGGTCGTCGACCTTGGCATTCATACCGATGCACATGATGACGTCCTGCACGGGGGCGTCCTCGCGGCGCAGGTAATGGAAGTCGTTGGTGGCGATGACCTTGACACCCACCTGCTTGGCGATATCGATGAGCGTGCGGTCCATCTGCTCGTCGGTCAGGCCGTTATCGGTGGTAATGCCGTGTTCCTGAATCTCGATATAAAAGTCGCCGGGGTCGAAGGTATCGCGGAAGGTCTCGGCCCATTTAATGGCACCCTCCATGTCACCGCGGTCGATGTACTTGGGAATAATGCCCGCGATACAGGCGCTGGTGCAGATCATGCCCTTGGCATGACGGCGCAGGTTGTCGAGCGTCACGCGCGGCTTGTAGTAAAAGCCCTGCACGGCGGCCTCGGAGACCGTCTGCATCAGGTTGACGTAGCCCTCCTGGTCCTTGGCCAGAAGGATCATGTGGTAGAGCTCGGGCTTATGGTCGCGGGCGAGCGTCTCGTCCGGCGTAAAGTAGACCTCGCAGCCAAAGATGGGCTTAATGACCAGGGGCGGCTTGAGCTCGTCGATGTTGCCCTTCTCGTCCCACATGGCCATGTCTTTGACGTACTGGGCATGCTCGCGCGGGTTTTCCTCGTGATCGGGCTCCACCAGCTCGTCGCGACGGTCCTTTTCCAAGAAGGCCTTGTCGTGGCTCCAGGTTTTGTACTCGGGCGTGTTGTGGTTGACGGCGTCGCAGGCCAGCGCCAGGTCGGGCACGCCATACATGTAGCCGTGGTCGGTAATGGCCACGGCGGGCATGCCAAGCTCAACGGCACGGTTGACCATATCCTGGATACGGGTTGCGCCGTCGAGCATGGAGAAGACAGTGTGGTTGTGCAGATGGACGAATGCCATGTGATGAGCTCCGATGCGGGTTCGTGTTCTGACTGAACGATTTTACCGCACGGCACGGACAGCACCCGAACCTAGCCAAACCCACACGGCTCCTCTTGCAGTTGCGGTGAAATAGCTCCCGCTTGGGCCACCTGGGCCGCAATACAGGGACTATTCCACCGCAAGTTATCTGAGGGCTAGAGATTGTAGGTGACTACTTGAGGTTCGGCGGGTTCGACGAAGATGGCTGGATTCGCCTGTTCCACGCGGACGAACTTGACGGTCACGGCCTCAAAGCCCGCCTTGTGTAGAACATCAGCGTAGACGCGCGCCTGCAGGGCGTGCTTCTCCTGCAGCTGTTCCGGCGTCTCGTCCGGCGTGCCACCCGTCTTGTAATCGATGACCAGTGCGCGCGACGGATCGGCCGGGTTCGTCGCTAAAGCGTCGATGGCACCTTCGGCATAGGCACCGTAGCGGGCGATGTCCTCGTCCTCGCAGCCCAGCGAAAAGAACGGCACCTCGGCGCGAACGCACGGCCACGCAAGCAGGTCGGCACGAACAGCCGACTTGAGCCAGCGGTCCAGGGCAACGTCGAAGCGTTCGCACTGCTCCGGCGTCAGGCACCACAGGCGCGCCAGTGCATCGGCACGCGCGGCGGGCAGCTCACCGGCACCCATCTCGATCAGCCACTGGCAGGCGGCATGGAACGCCGAGCCCAGCGCCATGGGGTTGCCGGCGGGCTCAACGGCGGCCACGTCTGCATCCGTCATCTCCGAGCCATCTGACTCCGCATCATCGCCAGCCTCGTCCATGGGCACGTGTGCCTCGGCGGAACGATCTTCCGCCTCGGCATGGAGCGCCGCGGCGATTGACGAGTAGCTGTACGAATCGCGCACCGGATACGGACAGATGCCCATGCGCACGCCCACTGCCCGAGGATACACAAGCTCAAACGAATCGGGCTCGGGGTCGGCAGGACCGGGCACGGCGGCGCGGGCATCTGCACCGGCACCCTCCGGCTCCGCATCGCCGCGAACGAGCCTGCCCTCGGCATCCAATGAAGCGTTGGCCTCAAACGTCTGCTCGCCAAAGGTAAAGTCCGCGAGCGAAATGAGCTCGTAGTCGCCCGACTGAGAGTTGTCGAACACCAGGCGGTCGGCATCGAGCTGCGGCATGTCCAGAGCGTCGGTCGGCAAAATACGGCGCAGCACGTCGTAGGTCAGATCGGTCTCGACGTCGAAGGTCGGCGCCGTCACCTTGCCACGGCTCACGCCGGCATCCATCGCCAGAATGACCAGCTCTCGCGCACGCGTCATGGCGACATAGAGCAAACGAGCCCGCTCTTCGAGCGAAAGCTGCAGGTCGTCGTTGCGCAGGCGAGCAAATGCCTCAGCGGGAGAACCCGTCGTGCAGACGTCCTCCATGAGCTCCGGCGGCAGCCATAGCGACGTGCTCTTGCCCTTAAACGCATGCTCAAACTGCTTTTTAACGTCGTCACCCTTCACAAAAGTTCCGTCCGCGAGCTTAACGCCGTCGAAGCGTGCCGGCAATGCCACGACCTGCGCTCCGCCCTCGACGCGACCCATCTGTGCCGCACCCGAGGACTTACGCACGCCAAAGCACTCGGCGACCGCCACGACCGGATATTCCAGACCCTTGGAGGCGTGCACCGTCATGATGCGCACCGCCCCGTCGCCCTCCTCGTTGAGGGCACCCGGAGCTTCCTTGCCCGCCAAGAAGCGGTCGAAGGCCAGCGCGATGGAACGCGGCGAGTTGCCGAAATCGGCCTCCGCCTCGGCCACGGCGTCGAGCGCCTTGAGCACGTTGGCGGCAATGGCCTTGCCCTCGGGACCACGCTGTGCCAGACGCACAAACCAGCCGGAGGCGTTGACCACGTCGCGCGCGATGGCGGCAAACGAATCGCGGCCCACGCGACGAAGCGCATACCGCAGCACCTCGCGGGCGCGCGTCACGAGCGGCAAGTCTTGCAAACCCGGCACGTCGAAATCACTCATGATGCCCGCGTCGATATTCCGGCGCGAGGTCTCCCCCGTCTCGCTATCGAGCTTGGTCGCCAGCGCCAGGAACTCCTGGGCGCCGAGCGCAAACATCGGCGAGGCGAGCAGCGGCATAAGGCCCTGCGCCGTATCGGCCAGATTGGCGAGCGCACAAACCAGGGCGCGCACCGTCTGCACCTCGGCTGCTTGGGCAAAGACCGAGCCGCCCGCGATGACGCAGTCGAGCCCCTGGTCGCGGAAGGCCTGCGCGTAGACGTCGGCGTTGGTCATGCGGCCCAGCAGCAGCACCATGCCGCCCTGGGGCTGGCCGGCATCGGCAAGCGCGCGGAATCGCTCGGCGATCGCACGGGCCTTGGCCTGTGTGCGCTCCTGCGTACTGCCGCCGGCAACAAAGAGGGCCTGGCGACGCGAGGCGTCCGCCACCAGCGTGTCCTTTCGGCCGTCGCTCGCCTCAAGATCCAAAAAGCCCTGCATCAGGCCGCCGTCATCGCCGTCGAAGACGCGTGCCACGTAACGCAGAACCTCGTCATGGCTGCGGAAGTTGCGCACGAGCTTGACGAGCTCGCCGGTGGGGACATCCGGCGTGGCGACCGTCTCGGACGCCGCCGATCCCACTTTGCGCTCCTGGCGACGGAACACCTCGACCTCGGCGCCACGGAAGCGATAGATGGACTGCTGCGCATCACCCACGGTACACAACGCGCGCTCCCCCGCACCCGTCAGATAGCGAATCAAATCGACCTGCATCTGGTCGGTATCCTGGAACTCGTCGATCATGACCATCTTAAAGCGGCCCTCGTATGCCGCTCGGATGGCCGGGTAATCGCGCAGGGCCTCGTAGGCCATGCGCAGCAGGTCGTTGTTGTCGAGGGCAGACTGGGCAGCCTTCAGCGCGCGATACTCGGCCTCCACGGAACGGGCCAGGCCCACCAGCGCATCGAGCGCCGGGCCACCGCAGGCAAGCACGATATTGATAAACGCATCGGCGGCCTCGGCCTTGAGCAGTTCGACCTGCTCCTTAGGGAATGCCTTGCTCGCGCGCGGCATGGTGCACGACATCATGAGTCGCGCCGCATCGGCCATGGTCTTGCCGCTCGCCTCGAACGCATCGATGGCATCGAGCGCCACCTGCGCCTTCTCGGTCGTGGCCTTGCTTGCGCCCAGCGCCGCGCGATAGGCATCGGCGAGTGCCGAGGTATCGGCCTGGCCGCGCGCCACGCGCACGTCGTCCATACCGCCCGGCAGCTGGCTCGAGAGCTCCAGCAGCTCGCGCACCAGGCCCTTGATGGTGGTGCCGGCACCAAAGGGACCGCCCGCGCCCGCCATGGGATACCAGGCGTAGAGGGCCTTAAGCGAGGCGGCGAGCTCGGGGGCGGCATCGGGCGCCGTCGCGCGGGCCAGCACATGCTCAACAGCCTGATCCATAAGCTCGTCGGTATCGGTGAGCACCGTGAACTCGGGATCGATGCCCAGTTCCAACGCGTGTGCGCGCAGGATACGCGAGCACATGCCGTGAATGGTCGAGATCCACGCGTCGTCGACGGTCAGGGCCTCCTCGTCCATGCCCTCGTCGATGAGCGCGCGGCGCACGCGGTCACGGATCTCGGCCGCGGCATCTTTGGTAAAGGTAATGGCGAGCACCTGGTCCAGATGCTCAACGAACGGACCGGATTCGGGCGAGAGCGCGTAGACGATGCGGCGCGTGAGGGTAAAGGTCTTGCCCGAGCCGGCGCCCGCCGAGACAAACAGCGGACGGTCGAGCGTTTTGACGATCTGCAGCTGTTGCGGCATCAAAGTCGAAAGGTCCATGGTCTACACGTCCCTCCTTACAAACGTTCCTTCGTGGTTATACGAGCAGCGCGCATGCGCGGCCTGAGCCGACGCCGGGTCGACGGCGGCAACGTTGCCCGCCTCGAGCTCGCGCAGGCGCTCGGCAATGCCGGTCTCCACGCGATCGAGCAGGGCGTCGAAGTCCATGCTGCCACCCTCGCCGGGAAAGCCCTTCTTAAGACCCGGGATGCGGCCGTCGCCGCGCTCCTCCTCGAGCAGCTCGGCGCTCGCGGCGCCTCGCAGCGCCGGTTTGCCGCCCTTGGTCGAAAAATAGAGCGCCGCACGGGTGTCCAAATCCAGCGCCCGGCGCATGGCCTGCGCGTAGATAAGCGTTTGGGTATGGGGCGGCAACCAGCGCGGATCGTCGATGGGCGCCGTGCCCGATTCCTCGTCGCGCACCGTGGGGTCGGCGAGTTTAAACTCCTCAACGCCCGTGCGATGCTTGTAGTCGATCACCACGGCACGATTCTCGGCGTCCACGTCCACGCGGTCGATGCGCCCGCCAAGCGGCCAACCGGCATACTCGACCTTGAGCTCGTTGAAGGCGAACTCCAGGTAGCGCGGGGCAAAGGGGGCAAGCGCCTCGGACTCGTAGGCAAGCACGCCCTCCAGCTGCGGCAAGATCTCGGCCACCTGGCGCTCCTCCACCGCAGAGAGCGGCACCAGCGGGCCCTCCGTGCCGCGCTTGCCGGCGTGCTCGGCCAACGTCTCGTCAAAGACCTCGCGGAGCAGCTCCTGAGCGCGCGGCAGATTCTCGGGCGTCACGCGCTCCATGCCCTCCTGGGGCAGGCGGGCATGCAGGTGCTCCAGCACGTCGTGGACAAAGTTGCCCTTCTCCATGTTGCCAAAGCCCGCATCGATGGACTGGGGCTTCACGCGATATGACACGAACCAGCACAGCGGGCACGTCGAATACGCCTCAATCTGCGAGGCGGACGTCAGACGCGGCACGAGCGGCGCGTTCTCGCCCTCGCCATCGCGGCGACGCAGAACCAGGTACGGCACAGCCGCCTCACTCAAATGCTGAGGAGCCTCGCATGCGACGCGCTTGCACTCGATGCCCTCGCCTGCCGCTGGATCAAAATCGGCGACGATACCGCCCTCGCCCACGCATGTCACCTGGGCGGCGCCGGCAGCCTCGGCATGCGCCCGCAACTCGGTCCACACGGCAGCCGGATAGCACTCGCGTGCCTGGCGATCGTGCGTCACGCGGGCAAGCGCAACCGGACCGCGCGCCGCCTGCATCGCGCGGCCAAAGCGTACGCGCAACAAGGCGGCAGGCTCAAGCGTCACACCGCTGCGATCTAACTCCGCCGTCAGCGTGGCCAGCGGGCCCTCCTCATGTGAGAGCGGATAACTGTCCAGGTCGACGTCGGCAAACAGCACGGCATCGTAGCTGTCGGGGCGCAGGGCTGCCGCATCGGCAAGCGACGCAAAGCGCACCTGGGCGCGCGGCGCGCGGTCGACCTCGTAGGTCTCGTAATCGTATGCGGTGCTGCGCGTGTCCACCTTGGTACGAACGCCGTCAAGAACCGGCACGGTCGCGGCCTGCGACACGTCGAGCGCGCGAGCATCGTTCATAAGGATGTCGATGGCATGTCGCAACAGGGCGGTCTCCGCCTGGCGACGAGCCTGACCGTCAAGGCCTCCAAGGGCGCGATCGGGCAACGTCTCGGCGACGGCGAGCATGGCCTTGAGCGCCGTCACGGGTTTGTCGCGCCACAGCGCTTGGAACACGTCCGAGACCACGCACGGCACGTTCTTAAACCAGTTATCATCACTGGCAGCCTTGCGCGTGCCCCTGACCTGGCCCTGCACGCTCTGCAGCAGGCTCTTGACGGCCGTGGTGGTCTTGCCGCGCGACAGGCGCATGTTCTTGTCGAAGGTGCGCGCGCTGGCGGCATCGGCACCCGAAAGCGGACTGTAAATCCAGTCGGTAAGCTCCGGCGCGGGCCACCACTCGGTCTTGGAAGCGGTGCCCTCGTCAGCGGCCTTCATGCGCTCGATTAGATTGGCGAGCGCCGTGAACTGCCTGCCCGCGATGGATTGGGAAAACGCCGTGAACTCGGTTGTCTCAGCAGCAATGTGACGCGCCGCCAAACGGGCAGCGAGATCACCGAACAGCTGGGGCGCCCGGGCAGACACAACGAGCACGCGCACGGGGTCCGCGGACGCCGTGACACCGCCGTCGACCGCGGCGTCCTCACACGTTTTTACCAGCTCATCAATTGCATCCACATAGGCGTGGGCGCGGGCGTGAGGGCCGGCAACCTCTACAAAGGTAGGCTGAGCGGCGAACTTGGAGGCAGTCTGGGGCGCAGCGGCACCCTCCCCCAGCGGCGCGACCTCAAACAGCGCACCGCGGGCATCAAAGGCGGCTGCAAGTTCCTCGCGCATCGCAGCCTGCTCGCGGGCAAGCAGCACAACGACCTCTCCCCCGTTGTTTGCCACGGCGGACAGCAACTCGAGCAGGCCGTGCGTAAACGATGTGATACCGCGCACACATACCGCGCGGGCGCACGCCGGTAGGTTGTCGGCCAAAGCGTCGGCCATAAGGTCAGCCGCCTCGCAGGGCTCGACCATGTCTCGACGGTCCAAGTCGCTCGCATAGGCACTCAACAGCTCAAACACGCGAGCCTCGGCGTCGCTTTTGGGCTCGGGCCGGCAATTGTTGGCACGGCATCGCTCGGCCGTCGTTCCCGCTACGCCCGGCAGCACATCGCGGGCCATGCGCGCGAGCATGCGCACCGTACCCTGACTGCGCGAAAGCGGCTGCAGGTCGGCATCGTCGCGACGGGCGACCATGTCCGAGAACAGCATCTGGCGCTGCATGTTGTCGACGAAGCTGCGGCCATCGCCCATAAGCTCCCACAGCGAGCGGAGCCACGACGCGGGGGTTTTGTAGTCAACGCCCAGCGAGGCGCCAGCAACCGCAGCATCGTGACGGCACACGTCGAGCTCGGCAAACGAGGGCGCCAGCAATACAGCACGCCCGTGACGGGCAACCAGGTCGGCGAGCAACGCCGCCTCGGCATCGCTCAAGTCCGTACCGGTATTGGTGGTATAGATTCGAACAGGCATGGTCCTCCACTCAAACCGTTCGCAATAATCAATGCATCCATCCTACCCGCCCACGCGGACAGATTTGCCCCACGCCAACAGATTTGATCCCTTGGGGACGGAGGAAAACGGATCACCTAGGGGGTCGGCCTAACCCGTGATCCATTTTCCTCCGTCCCCAAGGAATCAAAAAACCGCCCCCGAAGGGACGGTTCTGCACAATTCGTTTTTGCCGCTGGCCTACTCGCCATCCTCCAGTTTGATGAGGATCTTGCGATAGCCACCGTACTCGCCATTAAGCGCCTTGGACACGCGGCTCACCGTGGTGGACGAAGCGCCGGTGCGGGCCTGAACCTCAACATAGGGCTCGCCCTCATCCAGATAACGCGCAACCTGCAGGCGCTGAGAAAGATCGCAAATCTCGCGCGGCGTGCAGATATCGGTTAAAAACGCCTGGATATCGTTCTCGTCGTCCAAAAGACTAAATGCGTGAACCAGCTGCTTGACATCAGGCTTGTCAAACATGTTCTCGATATTCATCGATCACCGCCAAACCCGCCAAAAGGCATCGAAGTTGATACTGACATCGGGCATCGTTCGCCCGTTCTATGCAATAAAACAATGCATGGGCCATTTGCCCGTAGCAGTGTAGCACACCACTAAACTAAAGTGACAAGACTCTCTGTCAGCGGCACGTTTTTCAGGACGAACGCCGTTTTGAAACCGAATGCGCACGTAAGCTCCACGAATATCTGAGACAATGGGCGGCCGAACAAGGCGGCACACCCGCGCGGCCGTCCAAGCTGCCGCAGCAAGCCGCTTCGCGCGATGTCAATACATCCTGCGCAAGAAAGGATTCACACCATGCGCTTTATGCTTAACTGGCTCTTTACCTCGATCGCCATCGCGATTGCCACGTTCCTCGTTCCCGGCATCCAGCCCTTCGGTTTTGCCGAGGCCTGGGTCTGCTTTGCCTTTGTGGGACTGTTCCTCAACATCGTCGATTCGTTCGTCAAACCGTTCCTCACGGTCATCTCGCTGCCGCTCACGATCATTACGCTCGGCATTTTCCAGCTCGTGCTCAACAGCTTTATGCTGGAGCTCGCCAGCTACCTGTCGATCAACCTGTTGGGCGTCGGCATCTCCATCGCCGGCTTTGGCTCGGCCTTTATGGGCAGCATCCTAGTGTCCATCATGCGCAGCATCCTCGATAGTATTGCCGAAGAGTAGAACACCCCCAATACACAGACGCATCGAACCAAATCAAAGGCCGCCCATCGCAAAAAATGGGCGGCCTTCTTAGGCTTATAGGACAAAATGTGTGTCCCGATAGAACATCCGTTTCCATCCATTAATCCAGCCAGAACGGGTACGGGTCCCTGTGGTGGAGGTCCTCCCACACGGCCCTGTCGCCCCACTCCGGCCCTCCGTCCTCGCGCGACGGCGAGGCGGAGTAGACGCTGAACAGGAAGTCGATGTCCGCGTCGGTCGGCATCGCGGCGAGTTTCTCGCGCGCCGTCCTCGCGTCCCCCGAGTGCGCGTGGCACCACCAGAACACCGCCTTCACGCGCTTGACCGACGTCAGCCCCCGGTGGTTGCGCAGGACGGCCCTCAGCTGCGAGTTCACCCCTCCCTCGATCATGTTGTTGGTCGACGGCAGCGGGCCGGCCTTGGCCAGGGCGGGGTCGAGGTAGGTGAACAGCGTCCCCGCCGACACCAGCGACGACAGCGGCGAGCGCGCCCGCCTCAGCCTCTCGTGGGTGTAGACCCTCCTGCCGTCCACCACGGTCCTGTCCTCCAGGAAGTCGGCCCAGAACCCGCACCAGTCGAGGTAGCGCTCGACCCAGAGCTCGGCCTGGTGCAGCGTCTCGATGCCCATGAGGTCGCGCGCGATGAGGTAGAGCTCGCGCCCCGCCTGGAGCTTCGGCCGCGTCGTCGTGTAGCGCTTGACCTGCGAGAAGGCGTGGAAGGTGCACCTCTGGACCCTGGTGCGCGGCCAGGTCTCGCGCACGGCCTTGGCGAACCCGCTCCCGCCGTCGGTGACGACCACCTCGGGCGCCGGGATCGGCGCCATGAGGGCCGACCACGCCCTCGAGCTCTCCGACCTCGCCATGTACCAGGAGACCACCCTCTCGCCGCTGCAGCATATGAGCACCACGAGGTCGCGCGCGACCCAGATCCCGTCGACGTAGAGCACGCGGTGCAGCTCGCCGTCGGGGACGGGCATGGGCCAGACCTCCCAGAACTCGGCCGTCCTGCGCCTGAAGGACCGTCCGCCGCCCGGCATCGCCGCCTGGGAGTCCTTGGAGAGGAGCCACCCGAGGAACTCGTCCAGCCTTGCCGCCGTGTCGTCGTACCTCACCGTCGTCGACGCGCCGCAGGCCGTGCACCTCCACCGCTGGGACCCCGATGAGGTCCTGCCGTTGCGCTTGGTCCGACCGCCGCAGTAGGGGCAATAAACGGCCTTCATGGGCACCTCTTCCGAAAGGGTATTTAACGGTTCCGGAAAAGGTTATCTACCTGCGGGAACGATAGGCAACCGGACACACATTCTGTCCGAGCGGTTAAAAGCGGGCACGGAATTTAAACGGCTGAAAAAGGGGCATCGACCTGCGCCGATGCCCCCAACGTGGACACACATTTTGTCCTATAAGCCCCTTCTTATTTGCCAAGTCTCAGAGGGCAAGAAAATCTACCATTTCCACCCCGTCCCCACATGGCAGGCGTGGGTTAGATGACATAGTCGTAGCCATGGTTGGGAGCGACAAGTTGATCGAGCGTCACGCCGTCGAGGTAATCGTTGATGAGCTTGTCCAGGTTCTTCCACACGTCGAGCGTGGGGCACTCATCAGATCGCGAGCAACCCTTGCAGTCGCCATCCAGGCAGGCGACCGGCGCCAGGCTGCCCTCGGTCAGGCGCAAGATCTCGCCCACCGTGTACTGCTCGGGCGGGCGCGTGAGCACGTAGCCGCCGCCCTTGCCACGCATGCCCGAGAGCATGTTGGCGCGCACGAGCGTAGCCAAGATGTTCTCGAGATATTTCTCGGAAATCCCCTGTCGCGCCGCAATCTCTTTGAGCGGGATGCGACCGGCCGCCTGGTGCTCGGCCAGGTCAACCATAACGCGCAGGGCGTACCTGCCCTTAGTAGAAACCAACATATATAGTGCTGCCTTTCGGTCTTTTAGTCCGTTGAAATTCTAGCCGAAAAATCGGCTTTGGAAATACCCGTTCCGGTCAAGATGGTTAATCGACTCGTAATAATCTTCTATTTCCTATTGCATTACTAGGCTTTAGTGTCTACTATGCTTGCCAACAGCTAAACGAACAACCTATAAGCTTTATGGGTTTAGCTGCTAGACACGCCGTAAAACCACGCGGCAACCAGCAACTTGAACACTTTGGAGGTTCACCATGAGCAAGGTTTACACGTCCATCGATCAGCTTATCGGCCACACCCCGCTTCTGGAGCTCACTCACTTTGAGGCCGACGAGGACCTCAAGGCTCGCGTGCTCGTCAAACTGGAATACTTCAACCCCGCCGGATCCGTTAAAGACCGCGTCGCCAAGAACATGATTGACGAGGCCGAGAAGGCTGGCAAGCTCGTGCGCGGCGGCGACTACACCATCATCGAGCCCACGAGCGGCAACACCGGCGTCGGCATCGCCTCGGTAGCGGCCGCCCGCGGCTACAAGGTGATCATCACCATGCCCGAGACCATGTCCGTCGAGCGCCGCAAGCTGATGCAGGCATACGGTGCACAGCTGGTACTCACCGACGGTTCCAAGGGCATGAAGGGCGCTATCGCCAAGGCCGAGGAGCTGCAGAAGGAGACTCCCAACAGCATCATCGCCGGCCAGTTTGTGAACCCCGCGAACCCGGCCATTCACAAGGCCACGACCGGCCCCGAGATCTGGGACGACACCGACGGCAAGGTCGACATCTTCGTCGCCGGCGTTGGCACCGGTGGTACCGTGACCGGCGTGGGCGAGTTCCTCAAGGAGCAGAACCCCGAGATTAAGGTCGTCGCCGTCGAGCCCGCCACCTCCCCGGTGCTCTCCAAGGGCCAGGCCGGCCCGCACAAGATCCAAGGCATCGGCGCCGGCTTTGTGCCCGACGTCCTCGACACCCAGGTCTATGACGAGATCATCCCCGTCGAGAACGACGACGCCTTTGCCACCGGCCGCGCCGTGGGCCACAAGGAGGGCGTGCTCGTGGGCATTTCGTCCGGTGCCGCCGTGTGGGCCGCATTGCAGCTGGCCAAGCGTCCCGAGAACGAGGGTAAGACCATCGTGGCCCTGCTTGCCGACACCGGCGAGCGCTACCTGTCCACGGCACTGTTCCAGGACTAGAGCTTCTCGTTCTTAAAACGAGTCCAAGGCACGCCGGCCTACCCTCTCTTCTGGCTGCCTGGGCTCATCCCAACAGGGTGTCCCACGAGACGCCCGAACTTGCTACAATGTCTGCGGCGCGGAACCAGCCTCCCGCGCCGCTTTTCTTTTTTGGCCACATGCCACCAAGGAGAACCTCCCCATGCACAACAAGCGCGTGCTCGTCGCCATGAGCGGCGGCGTCGATTCCAGCGTGACCGCGTACCTGCTCAAAAGCCAGGGCTACGAATGCGTCGGCGCCACCATGCGCCTCACCTGCCCCGCACCCGACCCCGCCACGGGCATGAGTAAGGTCGACCGCGACATCGCCGACGCGAAGGCCGTCGCCGAGCGCCTGGGGATCCCCCATCATGTGCTCGACCTGCAGCAAACCTTCGACCACAGCGTTATCGAGCGTTTTGCGAACGCCTACCAGGAGGGGCTGACGCCCAATCCGTGCATTATCTGCAACCGCCACATTAAGTTTGGCGCGCTGCTCGATGCGGCGCTGGACATGGGCTGCGGCTACATCGCAACGGGGCATTACGCCAAAACAAGCCAGGCGGCAGACGGCACCTGGCAGCTACATCGCGGCGAAGATCCCAAAAAGGACCAGAGCTACTTTTTGTATTCGCTTACGCAGGAGCGCCTGGCGTACACGATCTTTCCGCTGGCAGGCCTAGACAAAGAGCGCGACGTGCGCCGCATAGCCGCCGAGCAGGGCTTTACCAACGCCCAGAAGGTCGAAAGCGAGGATATCTGCTTTATTCCAGACGGTGACTACGCGGGCTATATCGAGCGCCGCTGCGGACATCCCGCTGCACCGGGTGACATTGTGTGGCGCGACGGCAGCGTGGTCGGGCGCCACAACGGCGCGCTGCGCTACACCATCGGCCAGCGCAAGGGCCTGGGCGTCGCGATGGCGCATCCCGTGTACGTGACGGGCGTCGACGCCGCCAACAACACCGTGCATCTGGGCGAGGCCGAGGACCTGACCGCCGCTGCCCTCACGGCCGATGAGTGGATCTGGAGCGCGCCGGACGTACGCATGGAGGCCGAGCTGGATGCCGGCGGCATTCGCGTAGGTGCCAAGTACCGCTACCGTCAGAAAGACCAGGCAGCGACCCTTACGCGTGACGAAGACGGGCAAATGCTGCTAACTTTTGACGAGCCGCAACGAGCCATCGCCCCCGGACAGGCAGTCGTTATCTACCGCGGCGACGTCGTCCTGGGCGGTGGTACCGTGACCGGCGCCATCAAGTAGTCACATCCCCTTCATAAGTTGCGGTGAAATAGGGACTGTTTAAGCGTTTAAAACCGCCAAACAGTCCCTATTTCACCGCAACTTAGAGAGGACGGCCTCGGTCGGTACTACTGTATCAGCCGAGGCCGCTGCATCGTTAGCGCTGAACGTAGGCGCGAACGAGCTCGTAGGTGTTACGCACGCCGTCGATGTGGCTGCGCTCGTAGTTGTGGCTCGCGTACACGCCGGGGCCGATCAGACCATGACGAATGTCGTAGCCGGCAGAGAGCGTGGCCTCGACGTCCGAGCCGTAATGCGGGTACACGTCGATGGCATAATCGAGCTCAAGCTCGCGCGCGATATTGGACAGCGTGGTCACCAGATCGTAGTTGTACGGACCGCCCGAATCCTTGGCGCAAATCGAAACCATGCGCTCGGTGCAGCCCAGGTCGTCGCCCACGCAGCCCATGTCCACGCTGATCATCTCGCGCGTGTCGGCCGGCACAAAGGCACCGCCGTGGCCGACCTCCTCGTACACCGTAAAGAGCAGCGAAACCTTGCGCGAAAGGGTCAACTCGCCGTCGGCGACAGCGCGGGCCAAACCCAGCAGAATCGACGCGGACAGCTTGTCGTCAAGGAAGCGACTCTTGATGTAGCCGCTCTCCGTCACCGTGGTGCGCGGGTCCATAGCGATGATGTCGCCCGTCTGAATGCCCAGCTCAAGCACGTCATCCTTGCTGTCAACGTTCTCGTCGAGCAGGATTTCCATGTTCTTCTCGATGGTCTTGACCGGCTCATCGGCCACATGCGCCGAAGGCTCAGTATTGAGGACCACGCCCGTGTAGACATTACCGTCACGCGTGTAGACGGTGCAGTTCTCGCCATCGGCCGTAGACCACTGGTGCCCACCAAGCGTCGTGGGACGCAGGCGGCCATTGTCCTTAATGGAGCGCACCATGGCGCCCAGGGTATCGACATGGCTCGCCAACACGAGCGGCTTACCCTCACCACCAAGCTCAACGAGCACGTTGCCTTTATTGGAGCGCTCGGGCCCAAAGCCCATATCGCGCAACGTTTCCATCAGATAATCAGTCGCCGCACGGGTATAGCCCGTCGGCGAAGCAATAGAAGTCAGCGTCTTAAGCTGTCCCGCGATATAGGAGAGCGTCTCCTCTAGAGAAGCATCGATTACAGAAGCCATGTGCGTCCTTCCAAGCAAAACTAAGACCGAGTCCCGATTTTAACCGTTCTGCACGCGCAAGGCTCTGGGAGCCGAGCCACCTCCAGACGTCCTCGCGCCGATTTTGCGCACACGCACGGCTTGCAATCCCAATCTTGCATAAATCCTATCGGTATCTGCATAGAAATGAGGCATCTTTTTGCTTCGTCTCAGGGTACCCCACCTTGGGCCGTGCAAAAAACGGAGTATTCAGCACCGTGGGCCCCAACGACCCCATCGCGAACGACAAAACGACGCGGTTACAGCAGTGTTGCAGGTCGTCGCAAAGCAGAAACTCAGTAACAACCCCCTCCACCCATCGATAGTCCGTCCGCAATGGCTGTCGATGGGCACCTGCGAGCCACTACGGCCCATTCACAACGTTATGCATTTTTCAGAGCTTGCTGAATACTCCCAAAAATGCACGCTGGGAAGTGCACCACCCATCCGCAGCGGGCAGCATGCCTTGGTTTGGCCCGTCTCGGGGCATCGACGCAGCACAAAAAGCCCCGCCGTGCGTAGCACGGCGGGGCCAGCGGCAAGTCAAAAGTCCATACGTCTACAGGCGAAAAAACACCAAACGAGGCTAGGCAGCCGGGCAGATCTTCTTGAAGAGCTCGATGACGTCGTCGAGCGTCGCCTCGCGCGGGTTGCCCGGGAAGCAGGCGTCGGCCATGGCGTCCTTGGCCAGGACCTCGATCTCGTCAGCCTTCATGGCCTCGCAGACGTGCGGGATGTTCACGTCGGCGGAGAGCTGCTTAACGGCGGCGATGGCGGCATCGGCGGCCTCGTCGGTGCTCATGCCCGTGGTGTCAACGCCCATGGCGACGGCGACCTTGGCCAGGCGCTCGGCGCAAACCGGCTTGTTGAACTCCATGGCGATCGGCAGCAGCATGGCGCAGGCGACGCCGTGCGGGGTGTCGTAGTGAGCGGACAGGGTGTGAGCCATGGCGTGGTCGATGCCCAGGCCGACATTGGAGAAGCCCATGCCAGCGACATACTGGCCAAGAGCCATGCCCTCGCGGCCGGAGCCGGGCTTGCCGGACTTGGCCTCGGCGACGGAGTCACGCAGGTTCTCGCTGATCAGCTTAATAGCCTCAAAGTGGAACATGTCGGAAAGCTCCCAAGCGCCCTTGGTGGTGTAGCCCTCGATGGCGTGGGTCAGAGCGTCCATGCCGGTGGAAGCGGTAAGGCCGGCAGGCATGGAAGCCATCATGTCGGGGTCGACGACGGCGACCTCGGGGGCGTCGTTGGTATCGACGCACACGAACTTGCGGACCTTCTCGGGGTCGGTGATGACGTAGTTGATGGTCACCTCAGCGGCGGTACCGGCGGTCGTCGGCACGGCGATGGTGAACACGGCGTGGTTCTTAGTCGGAGCAACGCCCTCGAGGCTACGGACATCGGCGAACTCGGGGTTGTTGATGATGATGCCGATGGCCTTGGCAGTGTCCATGGAGGAGCCACCACCGATGGTCACAATAGCGTCAGCCTCGGCGGCCTTGAAGGCCTCGACGCCGTCCTTGACGTTCTGGATGGTGGGGTTGGGCTTAATCTCGGAGTAGAGGCTCCAAGCGATGCCGGCGGCGTCGAGCTCGTCGGTCACCTTAGCGGTAACGCCAAACTTGACCAGATCGGGGTCGGAGCAGACGAAGATCTTCTTGTAGCCGCGACGCTGGAGCTCGCCGGGGATCTCCTTGATGGCGCCGGAACCATGATAAGAGATGGTGTTGAGAACGAAACGATTAGCCATTGATAGCCTCCCATCGTGTGCGGGGCATCCATTACGCCCCGCGCTATAAGTCCAATCCTAACGCTTTTGAAACAAAAAACGCGTGAGAACGTCAAAAGTGTTAAAGCGTTTCAACAGATGATGAAAAATATTGCGGCAAAGGAACAGCCCCTTTGCCGCATTCGGTTACTTTCGGCAGCCCTCTTTCCAAGCCTCGGCCGCAACCTTCCAGCGTAAGCGCAAGTCGCGCTCGCGGTCGATGAACATGATGGCAAACGCGACAAACAGCAGCAAGCTCGCCACGACGATGGCGTGCAGGCCCATGCGCTCAATACACCAGTTGCCCAACACGGCGCCAAACACAAAGGTAAAGATCACGCCAAAGTACAGCAGGCCGTTTTCCAAAAAGCCGCGCCTGTGGGTGATGATGTAATCGTCCACGTTTTGCAGCGCGTTGCGCAAGTTGCCGATGCACATGGTCGTAGCGATGCCGTGACCGTGGATCTTGCGGAAGCTCTCGACCTGCATGCCGCAGGCAAACGAGGTGAGGCAGTTGGCGAGCAGGTTGAAATTGCCACCCGGGATAAAGCTCACGCCCAGCAAGATGACGGCTTCAAAGAACACCGTCACCTGACGCCAGTGGATCACGCTGCCAAACCGCTCGTGTACCAGATCGGCAAGCATAATACCCACGGCAAACGACACCACAGGGAAGAAGTAGCGCCCCGCAAGTGCCCAGTTGCCCTCCGAGATGCTCACGCCCACGAGCAGGATGTTGCCTGTCTGCGCGTTGGCGAAAACATGGTCGCGCCCAATGTACGAATACACGTCCATAAAGCCACCGGCGAGCGCCAAGATGATGCCCAGCTCAATAGACTCCGATATCTGTTTGGCACGCTGCATCGTCGTGCATCCTCCTTGTTGACGACTCTCTCGTGCGTTGGCGGAAACATAGCCGCCGTTCATACTGTAACCCATTGACAACATGACGTGCGCGCGAGATGGGTTCCCCAACGCGCAGATACACAGTCTGGAAACAAACAGCGGGCGCGGCGCCGGCACCCGACGCCGCGTGTACTCCACCAGTCTTTTTAGCCCCGTCCCAAAAAGACTGGTTACAATTACGTGCAGCATACAAACACCGGGAGGGATCGTGGCAAAAAAGCCTCAGCACGCTCAGAACAACCAGCGCAGTCAGCAGGGCAAACAGGGCCAGCAGCAAAAGCGCGGTGGCAAGGCCCAGAGCGGCCACACCACTCATGCCCCAGCAGCACCCGTCCGCCCCTGGCGCCCGGGCCGCGATAAGTTCCTCCCCGTCAGCCGCGCCGACATGGATGCGCGCGGCTGGGACCAGTGCGACTTTGTCTACATCTGCGGCGACGCCTACGTGGACCACCCCAGCTTTGGCATGGCCATCGTCAGCCGCGTACTCGACGCGCACGGCTACAAAGTGGGCATCATCTGCCAGCCCGACTGGACCGACCCCGCCAGCATCACCGTGCTCGGCGAGCCGCGCCTGGGCTTTTTGGTCAGCGCCGGCAACATGGACTCCATGGTCAACCACTATTCGGTAACCAAGCACCGCCGCCACACCGACGCCTATACTCCCGGTGGCGAGGAGGGTCGCCGCCCCAACCGTGCCGTTACGGTCTACGGCAACCTCATCCGCCAGACGTTCAAGGACGCTCCCATCATCATCGGTGGCATCGAGGCAAGCCTGCGCCGTCTGGCCCACTACGACTATTGGCAGGACAAGCTCAAGCGCTCGGTGCTGCTCGACTCGGGCGCCGACATCCTCGTCTACGGCATGGGCGAGCACGCGATTGTCGAGATTGCCGACGCGCTCGACGCGGGGCTGCCCGTCGATCAGATCACCTATATCAACGGCACCGTCTACCGCACGGGTTCGCTCGACGAGGTCTACGACTACGACCTGCTGCCCAGCTGGGACGACCTTACCG